>DASWOH010000276.1:0-3739 GCA_036398815.1 Rhizobium sp.
TCCTGATGGCGATCAGCATGTGCGCCACACTCATTCTGCGCAGCATCGCCGACCGCTCAGCGCCTTGGTATACAAGCCGCTTCAGCGACTGACGCAGCACGATCCATAACATCAAAGAAAAAGGGGAATGACATGCTCGGAAATATGAACAGACGTGATGTCCTGCGCACTGGTCTTGCCGGTGCCTGCATGATCGCGCTCGGTCCAATCTCGAATGCCCTCGCACAGTCTGGGCGGGTGCTGAAGATCAATACGCTGGCCTCTGCCGCTGCAGTAAACGTGCCTATGCAGGCAGCACTGCGCATGGAGCTTCCAAAACTTGCCGGTTTTGCCGCGCCGGAAGTACGCCCGACCGCAAAAATTCCGCAGATTGCGCAGGAAGTCATTGCCGGTTCGGCTGATCTCGGCGACGCCGATGTGGCCTCGACGCTTTCGGGTGCCGAAGCCGGTGCAGACCTTAAGATTATCGGCCTCTCCTACAGCAACACCTCGCAAGTCATCGTCGTTAATGCCGACAAGACCAAGAGCCTTGAGGATGTCGCCAGGAACGGCGGCACGATCGCCATCAACAGCATCGGCGATTTCATGTATGTCATGTTGCTCGGCGCTCTCGCGAAACGCAATATCGACGCCAAGTCGATCAACTTCGTTGAAATGGGTAGCTCAGGCGACCGCGCTCGCGCGCTTCTCGCAGGTCGCGTCGATGCCGTGCCGATGCATGTCGAGCAGGCGGCCCAGCTTGCCACCCAGGGCAATTACCAGATCCTTATTCGCCCCTGGCAGGAATTTGACAACTGGTTCTCTGCTGTCATCATCTCCACCGGCGAGTGGCTGAAGACGGATGAAAATAAGGCGGCCGCGGTCGCTGTCATCAAGTCCGTGCTGACCTCATTCCGCCAAACCAACGAAGACTATCACTGGTACAAGGCGCGCGTAAGCGAGTATGCTTCCTCCAAGGATCTGAAGGCTGCCAGCGACGATTTCCTGAAGCCCGTGTGGCAGACGTTGACGACTGATATCAAGGCTTTCCCGGGCGATATGGCATCGCTCAATGTCGATGAGTTCGCCAAGGTAATTCCCGTTTACCAGCAGGCAGGCGCACTCAAGGGCACCGTCGATCTCAACAAGGTCATCGACCGGACCTATCTCGAGCAGGCTCTGAAAGAACTCGGCTAATGGCGCATCTGTCGATTACGAATGTCTCGAAGTCCTTTGGTCAGACAGAGGTCATCGTGCCGCAATCTCTGGAAGTCGAGGATGGCGAATTTGTCGCCCTTCTTGGTCCCTCCGGTTGCGGAAAATCCACGCTTTTGCAGATCATCAATGGTCTCGTATCTGCCGATACGGGCAAGATATTGCTGAATGGAAAGGACATTACCTGGAAGACCGGCTTCGGCCGCGGCATGGTTTTCCAGGGAGCGGATCTTTTCCCTTGGCGGACCGCCTTGGAAAATGTCGCTTTTGGCCTGGAGATCATGGGTGTATCGAAGGCCGAACGGACCGAGCGGGCACGGCATTATCTTCAGCTCGTCGGTCTCAAGGATTTCGAAAATTCCTGGCCTCACCAGCTTTCTGGCGGCATGCAGCAGCGCGTCGGTATTGCCCGCGCCTTCTGTATCCAGCCGAGCCTCCTGATGATGGACGAGCCGTTTGGGGCGCTGGACGTGCAGACCCGTGATATCCTTCAGGATGAGCTGGTTCGCATCTGGGAGGCGGAGCGCAAGATGGTGCTCTTTGTCACGCACGGGATCGAAGAGGCACTTTATCTTGCTGATCGTATTCTCGTCTTCTCCAAGCGACCGGCACGGGTGTTGAAGGAAATCCGCGTGCCGTTCGCAAGGCCACGCCATGACGACATGAAACTGTCGCCGGAATTCCTCGAACTGCGCCGTGAGATCGCCGAATTGCTGCGCCACGATATTGAGATATGAAGACATGGACGACATGACGACTGCCACACGTGCCTATGGTGCCGAACTTGCAAAATCCGTTACAGTGATCGGCTACGACGACCTGCCGCCCGATGTGATAACAACGACCAAACTATTCATCCTTGATACGCTTGGGGTCATCGCAGGTGCCGCCAAGGCACCGGGTATGAAGGAACTGGTGACCGCGCTGGAAGCATGGGAGGGCGAGGGGCTTTCAACAATCCTGCTCGGCTGTGGCAAGGCCAACCCGGCCAGTGCCGCGCTTGCCAACGGGGCGGCCGCCCATGCGCTCGATTTCGACGACCAGCATGATCCGGCGCGCGTGCATGTGTTTTGCGTTGTGCTTCCCGCCGTATTGGCGGCAATCGAAGCGGAAGACCGATTGATCTCGGGAAAGGATATCATTCTGGCCGTGGCAGTAGGCGTGGAAGTGTTTTGCCGTCTCGGCCTATCCTGCTATAACTCTCTCGGCAAGGGCTGGCACCCGACGACTGCTCTAGGCACCATTTCGGCCGCCGCCGCCGTCTCGAAGGTTTTCAAGCTTGATGAAGCACAGACGCTGAACGCGCTCGGCCTTGCCTTCGTACAGCTATCCGGCACGACGCAGTTCATAGCCGATGGTGCACTGGCCAAGCGTGTCGGTCCGGGTTTTGCCGCCCGCTCAGGCCTTCTTGCTGCCCATCTGGCCCGCAATGGCATTACAGGCCCGCACCGCTTCCTCGAAGGCAGTTCCGGCCTCTTCAATCTCTATGAACGCGGCGAGGTAAAGCCTGAGATCATCATCGACGCGTTCGGCACACTTTGGCACGTCCGCAATCTGTCGATGAAACCCTTCCCTTGCTGCCGCTGTACCCATACCGCAATACAGTTGGCGCTCGACCTTAAAGCAAAGGGTCTCAAGGCTACAGATGTGAAGAGCGGTCTTATCGAACTGGGTGAGGTCAACGGCAAGATCGTCGGTGCCTCTTTCGACCGCGCCCATCCGACACCCGTCGTGCATGCGCAGTTCAATGCGGCCTATGCCTTTGCAGCGGCGCTTGCCGATGGCGAGGTGACGATCCGCTCGTTTACCCCCGATCGCATTCGAGCTGACGATGTGGCTTATGCTGCGACGATCGAAACACGATCGACGCCGGATTATGAAGAAACGGCGATTGCGCCTTGCCGCGTCACGATGACTACCCATGACGGACGCACGGTTTCGGCGGAGAAGTTGACGATGAAGGGCGCTCCCGATGAGCCGATGACGCATGCGGAAGTGCTGGCCAAATTTGCCTCCTGCCTCGAATGGGGCTTTGGCGCGACAGGCGAGCCGGTCGAAATGCTGCAGGATTTCATCATGGGGCTGGATGCTCAGGCTGATGGCAAAAAAATAATCGCGCTGTTTATGGAGTCGCGAGGGCGCTGAGCGGATTTATGAACAACGAAAAAAGGTCGACGCATGAGGAACCTCTGCGTCGACCTTTTCCGTTGGTAGGGCAAAGAACGACGGGAAGGACGATCTCGGAAGTTCGCTCTGAAGCAGTAACCTGATTACTTGACTAGTCAACTTAACGCAGCTAAGATTCCGTTCAATCGAGCGCAATGCTTTCAAGGAAAGACGCGATGACAGGTTTGAAAAGCAAGGGCGGATATAGGCTGGGCGTCGATATCGGTGGCACATTCACCGATATCGTGATGATCGACACGCAAGGAACGGTGTTTTCCAAGAAGCTGCTGTCGACGCCGCATGACTATTCCGAAGGTATCGAGACTGGCGTTCGAGATCTGCTTGCCGAGCTGGGTATCGCGCCGGACGAAATCATCGA
>DASWOH010000277.1:0-16772 GCA_036398815.1 Rhizobium sp.
CAGCATGCCGTTGATGGCGGCTTCGATCAGCTTGTCTTCCTGGGGCGGCGTTACGTACTGCGCGCGTACACGTTCAAAGACATCGCCAAAAATCGACAACTCCTTGTACGTGGAAGAGCCAGCAGCTTCCGCCGGCACCACGGCCGTGTAGATGACGCTCATCGCGGTCGCACCCATCAATGCGCCAACGAGAACAAGAGAAGCCCTACGTATCATTGTGTGCCTTTCCAGTATCTTTGGAGGTCCACCAGGGTCGAGAATCGACCGGCTTCCCATCTTTTCGAAATTCAATGTAAAGCGTTGGCCGATCCGTTTCCAGCGCCAATGCAGTCGCACTTGCGACTCTTTTTTGGCCCATCACCGCGAGCGGCTCGCCGGCGAAAACAAATTTGCCCAGACGCGTCTTGATCGCGTCCATACCCGACAGCACCATATGGTAGCCGTCGCCCGTGTCCAAAATGACCATCTGGCCGTAGCTGCGAAAAGCGCCGGCGTAAACGACTGTCCCATCGGCAGGAGCGGTGACGAGTGCGTCGGGGCCGGTTGCGAGCGTGATGCCCATTGCCGTATGTCCCGTACCGTCGTCGTCGCCGAACTGGCGGAGAATATCGCCCGCCACAGGCAGCTCCAATTTCCGTTTAAGGTCGGAGAACGGATATGCGGGCGCAATGCGGTTTTTATCGGGCACGCCGCTCTCGGCCAGGGCCTTGGCCTGCTCGCGCTGCTGATCGGTGAGCTGTTCCCGGCGGGCCTGCTCCGCCCGCGCCGCGGCGGCGGCGTCCCGCACCGAGCCGATCTGGCTTTCCAGCGAGGCGACAAGGCCCTCGAGGCTGGTCGCCTGGCTTGCCAGTTCCTCGGAGCGCTTGCGCTCGGTATCGAGTTTCTCGGCATTCTCATGGCTGAGCTTATCGTTCTCGGCGACCAGCAGGTCCATGCGCCGCTCTTCCTCCAGACCGTTGGTCATGGTGGTGGTGAGGTCGGCCTTTTCAGCGGCGGTTTCGGCATGCAGCTTGGTGAGGTCGGTCAGATCGGCGATGAGCTTGTCCGTCTCCTTGCGCATGCCGGGGACGACGGCGCCGAGCAGGATGGCGCTGCGCACCGAGGCAAGCGCATCGTCGGGCGTCACCAGCAGCGCCGGTGGCGGGTTGCGGCCCATGCGTTCCAGCGCTCCCAGAACCTCGGCCAGAAGCGCGCGGCGGTCGTGCAGCGATTTGCGGATCTTGTCTTCCTTCACCGCGAGATCGGTCAGAGTCTTTTCGCTCTGCTGTATCTTGCGGTCCAAGTCCCTGCGGCGGGTGGCGCTGTCGATCAGCGCCTGGCGTAGGCTGGCGGTGCTCTTGTCGAGCGAAGCGATGCTGTCTTCAAGCGCTTTCGTCTTGTCGGAGGAAAGACCGATCGTTTTCGACAAATCCTGGAGCGCTGCGCGGGTCTCGTCGCGCTTGCGGGCAAGCTCGGCTGCCGGATCCGGCGCCTGCTCTGATGGTCCCGCCGATGGCGGTGCTGCGGCAGGCTGCTCGCCCGTCGCCTGTATCGCTGTGCCGCCGTCTTCCTGCGCGAGCGCCATGTCCCGGAACTGAAATGGGCCTGCCACATAGGCACCGACGCCAAAACACACCGCCAGGGACGGCAGCAGCAGGCGGGACAGCGTGGGCGGGGTTTTTCTCATCCGGTCGGTTCGGGCTTGGTCCCTTTAGATCGCGTGAAATTAAGCTGATTTGCCGCGATTACCTAGGAAGCATCATTATTTTTCCGGCGGGAATCAAAACACGCCTGTGTGAGCGTTCCGTTAACGCAAAACGGCGCAAAGCCAAACTGTTTTCGCGGGCCTGGATCTTCGGCTGCGGATCATCAAGCCCGGTGGTAGGGATGGCCCGACAGGATGGTGACGGCGCGGTAGAGCTGTTCGGCGATGAGAATGCGCACGAGTTGGTGCGGCCAAGTCATCTTGCCGAGGCAGATGGTGGCGTCGGCCCTGTCGTAAAGGGAGGGATCGAGACCGTCGGCGCCGCCGATGGCGATCGTCAGGTCGCGCTTGCCCTGGTCGCGGAAGGTGCCGAGCAAAGCGGCGAAGGCTTCGCTGTCGAGCGCCTTGCCCCGCTCGTCGAGGAGAATGAGGATGCCGCCGTCCGGATGCGCTTTCTGCAGCAAGCCCGCTTCCTCGCGCTTGCGCGTCTCGCCGTTGGAGGCGCGGCTTTCGGCCACTTCGGTCATGCGTGCCAATTCCAGGCCGATTGCAGGGCCGGCCTTGGCGAAGCGGTCGAGATAACGGGCCGCAAGATCCTTTTCAGGGCCGGTTTTCAACCGTCCCACGGCAAAAAGACCTATTCGCATTCCCGCTCCCAAGCATTTCCGCCGTCATGGCGGCACGCATATAAACCCTTGCCGGACAAATCATGTCCGGCGCTTCGAAATCGCCTGCCGGGACCGGGAGATGCTTCCGGGAACCGGTTAGTGCAACGTGCCCTCGTCGAGGTCAGGCGCGGCCCACATCTTCTCGATGTTGTAGAACTCGCGGATTTCCGGACGGAACACATGGATGATGATGTCACCGGTGTCGATCAGCACCCAGTCGCCACCTTCCAGGCCTTCGACGCGGGCAGAGCCCAGGCCTTCGTCCTTGAGGTCGGTGATCAGGTGGTCGGCAATCGCCAGGACATGACGGTTCGAGCGTCCGGAGACGACGACCATATGGTCTCCAAGCGCGGATTTGCCAGCAATGTCGATGGTGACGATATTTTCGGCCTTGGAATCCTCGAGGCTTACGAGGACGGCTTGCAGGGCTCGGGCAGCGGCATCGACGCCACGTTCCGGGCTCTTCGGGATAACGACAGGCGTTCTTCCCTTGGCGTGTACTGTTGTCAGTGCTTTTCCTTCCTTGAGTAACAGAACATGCACATCGGTGATCTGAGTCGATCACACTACGAAGATAGGCATCAAAGCATAAAGGTTTCAAGACGCCGGCCGATATCTATTGGCCGTGAGGACGAGCTTTTGCATCAAAAACCGGTTCTTCCGCACCATATATGGGCAATTGTTCGCTCAAGCGTCCCATCAGAGCTTCCGGCGGGGCAATATCACCGATTTTTATGGCCGGTTTGCGTCCCATGTACAGCCGGGCGAAGGCCGCGTATACACGAGAGCAGACAGAAACGCCCCGATGCCATGACCGAAGCTCCGCAACAATCCCTGAAGCCTATCCTCCGCATCAGCTTTTCGAAGCAGGGCCGGCTTGGACGCGGCAAGATGGAACTCCTTGAACATATTCGCGAAACCGGCTCGATCTCGGCCGCCGGCCGCGCCATGGACATGTCCTATCGCCGCGCCTGGCTGCTCATCAGCGAATTGAACCACATGTTCCGGGAGCCGGTGGTCGAATCGCAGCGCGGCGGCCAGAAGGGTGGTGGTGCGGTGCTGACGCCGTTCGGCGAGGAGCTGTTGCTGCGGTTCCGCTCCATGGAAGGTTCGGTGCGTGCGGCAATCGCCGGCGATCTCGAATGGCTGGAGGCCAATCGCAGCCATGGCGACACGGCTTCGGAGCCCTGATCGCCGCTACGATTCGAGCGCCACGGTCTTGATGACCGCATGGATGGGCAGTCCAACGCGCAGGCCCATGCGCTCGGCGGAAAATTGCGTGATGCGGGCAAGCACGATGTCGCCGCCGCAATCGACCTTCACCTCGACCGTACCGTCGGCGGTAGCACCCATCCCCAGCACGTAACCGTCGAGAATATTGAGGGCGCTGAGGCCGTCCGGCCTAGTTGTTGCCAGCATGATGTCGCGGGCGGGAATATGGACACGGACGGTCTTGCCGGTGTCGGCCGTTTCGCCAGGCACGAAGAGCTTTGCCGCTTTCAGCGCCACGATGGTCAGGCGATGCCGGTGGTCGACATGCTCGACGCGGCCCTCGACGAGAACGCCGGCTTCACGACGGTCGCTCGCCTGTGGGCCGGAAAGCTCGCTGAAGATCTCGATCGCCGGCCCCATTGCCTCCACCTTGCCGTCGCGCATGGCGACGACGCGGTTCGCCAGCCGCGCCACCTCGGCGATCGAGTGGCTGACATAGATGATCGGTACCTTGGTTTCGTCGCGGAGCCGTTCGAGATAGGGCAGGATCTCGGCCTTGCGGGCTTCGTCGAGTGCTGCCAGCGGCTCGTCCATCAACAGCAGCCGCGGCGAGGACAGGAGCGCGCGGCCGATGGCGACGCGCTGTTTCTCGCCGCCGGAAAGCTTTCCCGGCCGTCGATCGAGAAGAGCTTCGATGCCCAGCAGATCGACGACGCCATCGAAGCTTTCGCCGCGCTCGTTCCTCGGCGCGAACCAGCGGCCGTAATTCAGGTTCTGGCGCACGGAAAGGTGCGGAAACAACCGCGCCTCCTGAAAGACATAGCCGAAACGGCGGCGATGGCGCGGCACGAAGAGATGCTTGCCGCTATCGGCAAGCACGTCGCCGTCGAGGCTGACGTGGCCGTGGTCGGGCCGGATGAGGCCGGCGATGATGCGGATCATCGAGGTCTTGCCGGAGCCGGAGCGGCCGAACAGGGCGGTGACGCCGCCGTCGGCGGTGAAGGCGGCGTCGAGCGAGAAGGCGCCCAACCGGTGGCGGATATCGACGGAGAGCGTCATTCGAAATCCACCCTCCTGCCGGCGAGATAGGCGAGGAATTCCGAGGCGAGCAGGGCAGCCATGGAGATGGCGATGGCGATGATCGTCAGCCGCAGCGCACCGGCATCGCCGCCCGGCACCTGGGTGAAGGTGTAGATCGCCGAAGACAGGGTCTGCGTTTCGCCGGGAATGTTGGAGACGAAGGTGATGGTGGCGCCGAACTCGCCCATCGCCTTGGCGAAGGAGAGGATCATGCCGGCGATGACGCCGGGCAGGATCAGCGGCAGGGTGACGGTGAGGAAGATCCAGAGCGGGCTGGCGCCCAGCGTTCCGGCCGCCTCTTCCAACTTGCGGTCGACCGCCTCGATCGACAGGCGGATGCTCCGGACCATCAGCGGAAAGCCCATGACGCCGCAGGCAAGGGCGGCACCCGTCCAGCGGAAGGAAAGTACGATGCCGAGATATTGGTCGAGCAATGAGCCGATCGGGCCCTTGCGGCCGAAGAGGATGAGCAGAATGAAGCCGGTAACGACCGGCGGCAGGATCAGCGGCAGATGGATGAGGCCGTTGAGGATCGACTTGCCCCAGAACTTGCCGCGGGCGAGCAGCAGCGCGGCGGCGATCCCGAAGGGCAGGCTCACCAGCATGGCGACAGTCGAGACGCGCAGGCTCAGCTCGATCGCCGTCCATTCGTCGCTGCTCAAGCCCAATGCGTCCAAGTCCCGCCTCGCAAAAACATGTCAGGCTCGCCAATACAGCGCCGCGCGTCAAATATGACGCGCAAAGGACGCTGTAACACTTTAAGACTGCTGCATAATTCTGCCCTAAAATCGATTCCGATTTAAGGAATTATGCAGTAGCTGGCGAGCCCTGTAGAGATAAGCTCTTGCCTATGGTCGAACGATGAGGCTCAACGCTTCAGGACCGTGAAGCCTTCGTGCTCGAAGAACGGAACAGCCTTATCCGATTTCAGATAGTCGACATAGGCCTGCGTGTCCGGGTTGGTGCTGGTGGCCGTGATTGCGATCGGATAGACGATCGGCGGATGGCTGTCTTCCGGAAAGGTGCCGACGACGGCGACGCCCGGATCGGCGGTAACGTCGGTCTGGTAGACGATGCCATAGGGTGCTTCGCCGCGCGAAACCAAGGCGAGAGCGGCGCGCACGCTTTCAGCGCCGGCGACCTTCTTCTCGACGGAAGACCAGATGCCGAGCTTTTCGAGCGCGGCCTTGCCATACTTGCCCGCCGGCACCGATTCCGGCTGGCCGATTGCCAGGCGTCCGTCGCCGAGAAGGCCGGCAAGGTCCGTGCCCTGCTTGATCTCGACAGGCGTGGCCTTGTCCTTGGCGGCGACGAGGACGAGCTTGTTGCCGAGCAGGTCGACGCGGCTGTCATCCTTGATCAGCTTCTTTTCGGCGACATAGTCCATCCAGTTCTTATCGGCGGAGATGAACACGTCTGCCGGTGCGCCGTTTTCAAGCTGCTTGGCCAGCGGTCCGCTTGCCGCGTAGGAGACGGTGACCTGCTTGCCGGTTTCCTTGGTGAAGGCGGCGTCGAGGTTGTCGAGCGCGTTTTTCATGCTGGCGGCGGCAAAGACGGTGATCTTTTCAGCAGCGAACGCCGGTGCCGGAATGGCCGACAGGCCGAGCCAGGCGGCGGAGAGGGCGGCAGTTGCAAGTTTCATCCATTGGCGGCGACCGGTGGCCATCATGTTTCTCCCAGAGATTGTCGAGATATCTTGAGAGATATAACGGCCGATGACGCTTGGCTAGGGGATATATTCATAAAAATATAGCGCCACCGCGAGCCGTAACCACACGAATTTTATGGGATTTTCTTCTCAAGGTGCATATTGAGGGCGCTTTGTCCCTGCGCAAACGCATGGCTGGAATCGCCCAAGACGATGGCGAACGCTCACGACGCAAGACATAACGTAACGAATCGTGCGATTTGACCATTATTTGCAAAGACGTCATTCTTGAAGATGGCTCATCGCATGTTCGAAAGATGCGAAAGAAGCGTTTTTTTGAGCAGGAAACTTTCAGAGCTATGATCTCTGCGCATTGCTGCATTGCGCTATCAGCGATTTATCTTTCGGTCGAATCTGCTAAAACACGAACATCGGAACGGCGATCTCCTCCTCCCAATGCCTTCCGATATGGGTCAGCAACCCTCCTCCTCCCAGTTGCTGATCAGGTTTGAAAGCCCGACGGATCTCCTCCCCCGTCGGGCTTTTCATTTCTGGAGGTTTTTCCTGAAAATCCAGCTTGATATCGAGCAGATGCCGTTATTGTGCGGCGCGCAAGGCCGTCGAGCTTAGCGTCGAGCGACGGCCGTGGATGAAGGTCCAGGCGGGAGCCGGCTTCTTCCAGAGAACACGGGCATCGTCCTCGTCGACGCGGGCATATTGAAACGTCTTGGCCATCTTCGCGGAGAGATAGGAGAGCGTCGATCCCGGCCTGTCGATGACGGCGATTGGAAAGGTGCGGGCGATCTCCTGCCATTTCTGCCAGCGGTGAAACGTATTGAGGCTGTCGGCGCCCATGATCCAGATGAAATGGACATGGGTGTTGCGCGCCTTGACATAGGCGAGCGTATTGGCCGTGTAGCTCATGCCCAGCATCTGCTCGAAGGCTGTCACCTTGATGCGCGGATCGTGGGTGATCGCCTCGCTGAGCGCGATGCGCTCGGCAAGCGGCGCCAGATGATTGCGGCTCTTCAGCGGATTGCCGGGCGTCACCATCCACCAGAGCTGATCGAGACCGAGCCGGCGGATGGCGATTTCGGCCACCAGCGCGTGACCCTGGTGCGGCGGGTTGAAGGAGCCGCCGAAAAGACCGACCACCATGCCTCGTTCGGCATGCGGCATGCGCAGATAGCGGTAATCGATCTCTTGGCTGTGCACGTCAGGGCCGTATCTGTCCGGTGCCGCGCACGCGGTATTTGAAGGAGGTGAGCTGCTCGACGCCAACCGGCCCGCGTGCATGCATCTTGCCCGTGGCGATGCCGATCTCCGCGCCCATGCCGAACTCGCCACCATCGGCAAACTGTGTCGAGGCATTGTGCAGCAGGATCGCCGAATCGATCTCGGTGAAGAAGCGCTCGACCACGGCAGGGTCCTCGGCAATCACCGCTTCGGTGTGATTGGACGAGTATTTGCCGATATGGGCGATCGCGCCGGAAATGCCGTCGACGATTGCGACAGAAATGATCGCGGCGAGATATTCCGTCGACCAGTCTTCTTCCGTCGCGGCCTTCAGTCCCGGCACGAGGCGAAGCACCTCGGCGGAACCGCGGATTTCGCAGCCGGCTTTGGCCAGCCCATCGAGTAGCGGCTTCAGATGCGTCTGCGCCGCCTTGGCGTCGACCAGCAGCGTCTCGGCGGAGCCGCAAATGCCGGTGCGGCGCATCTTGGCGTTGACGACGATCGCCTTCGCCATGTCGAGATCGGCGGAGGCGTCGATATAGATGTGGCAGAGACCTTCGAGATGGGCGAAAACCGGCACGCGCGCTTCGTTCTGGACGCGCGCCACCAGGCTCTTGCCGCCGCGCGGCACGATGACGTCGATTGTGCCTTCCAGCCCGCGCAGCATGGCGCCGACAGCGGCGCGATCGGTGACGGGCACGAGCTGGATCGCATGTTCCGGAAGACCGGCGGCCTTCAGGCCCTCGACCAGGCATTCATGGATCGCCTGCGACGACCGGCGTGAATCGCTGCCGCAGCGCAGGATCACGGCATTGCCGGCCTTCAGGCATAGCGCACCGGCATCGGCGGTGACGTTCGGACGGCTTTCGAAGATGACGCCGATGACCCCGAGCGGCGTGCGGACGCGCTCGATCTTCAGCCCGTTCGGCCGATCCCAGGCGGCGATGACTTCGCCGACCGGATCCGGCAGCGCGGCAATGGCGCGGATGCCCTCGGCCATTTCGGCGACGCGCTTGTCGTTGAGCGTCAGGCGGTCGACGAAGGAGGCGAGGATATCGGTGCCTTCGATGTCCTTCAGGTCCTTGGCATTCTCGGCAAGAATATGATCCTTGCGGGCGAGAATGGCGTCGGCCATGGCGGCGAGCGCCTTGTTCTTGCTCTCGGTCGAAGCGAAGGCCAGAGGTCGCGACGCAGCCCGGGCCTTGCGGCCGATATCGTTCATCAGCGCATCGACGTCGGGGCTTTGTGCGACGGTATCAAGCATGGGCTTCATCCTTCTTCAGTTTTTCGGCCTTCGTCTTGACGGACGCGGTCATGACGAGGTCGTCGCGGTGCACCATGGCGGCGCGGCCGGCATAGCCGAGGATCGCCTCGATCTCCGCCGACTTGCGGCCGGTGATCTGGCGGGCTTCCTCTGCATCGTAGCCGGCAAGGCCGCGGGCGATTTCCCGGCCCGAGGGGGCGATGACGGCAACGGTGTCGCCGCGGCCGAAATGACCGGTGACCTTGCGCACGCCGGCGGGCAGCAGGCTCTTGCCGGCGCCGAGCGCGGTGACCGCACCCTCGTCGACATGCAGCTCGCCGGCCGGCTGCAGCTGTCCGGCAATCCAGGTCTTGCGGGCGGTAACGGGCGTGCCGGATGGCGCGAACCAGGAGGAGCGCGCGCCGTTTGCAATGGCGTTCAATGGACGATCGGTCTTGCCGGAGGCGATGATCATGGCGCAGCCGGCACCCGTGGCGATCTTGCCGGCGTCGATCTTGGTGCGCATGCCGCCGCGCGACAGTTCCGAGGCCGCGCCCCCGGCCATCGCCTCGATATCGGGCGTGATATCGGCGATGGTTTCCAGGAACTTGGCTTGCGGGTCGAGATGCGGCGGGGCGGTGTAGAGCCCGTCGATGTCCGAGAGCAGGATCAACAGGTCGGCGCCGGTCATGGTGGCGACGCGGGCGGCGAGACGATCATTGTCGCCATAGCGGATTTCGCTGGTGGCGACCGTGTCGTTCTCGTTGATGATCGGCACGGCGCCGATCTTGAGCAACTGGTTGATGGTGGCCCGCGCGTTGAGATAGCGGCGGCGCTCCTCGGTATCGCCGAGCGTCAGCAGGATCTGGCCGGCGACGATATCGTCATGCGACAGGCTTTCCGACCAGGCGCGGGCCAGCGAAATCTGGCCGACGGCCGCCGCCGCCTGGCTTTCCTCCAGCTTCAAGGCACCGGAGGGCAGGTCGAGTACCGAGCGGCCGAGCGCGATAGCGCCGGAGGAGACGACGAGCACATCGATGCCCTTGGCCTTCAACCCGGCGATATCGGCGCACATGCCGTCGAGCCAGGCTTTCTTCAGGCCCGTCTTGCGGTCCACGAGAAGCGCCGAGCCGATCTTGATGACGATGCGGCGGTAGCGGTCGAGCGACTTGCGGGCAGTCATCCCTGCTGCTCCTCGTCATCGCGATCGCTGTTGTCCTCGCTTTCACCTTCATTGCCGGAGGACTGCATGTCGCGATGGCGCACCTTCAGTGCCTTTATCGGCGCTTCCCGGCCGGTATCGCCATTGGCTTCGACGATGATATCGCGCAAAGCGCGCAGCACCTCGGTCATGCCGCTGCCGGTGATGGCGGAAATGAGGAATGGTGTCTTGCCGCAGGCCCGCGCCAGTTCGCGCTTCTTCTTCTTCAGCGTTTCCTCGTCCACCACGTCGATCTGCGACAGCGCCACGATCTCCGGCTTGTCGGTAAGCTCATTGCCGTAAGCTTCGAGCTCGTGCTTGACGGTCTTATAGGCCTTGCCGACCTTCTCTTCC
This sequence comes from Rhizobium sp., assembly GCA_036398815.1. Taxonomy (GTDB): domain Bacteria; phylum Pseudomonadota; class Alphaproteobacteria; order Rhizobiales; family Rhizobiaceae; genus Rhizobium. The sequence goes on from DASWOH010000277.1 coordinate 10,327, forward strand.
TGGGCGGAGACCAGATGCAGCAGCACGCGGGTGCGCTCGACATGGCCGAGGAAGCGGTCGCCGATGCCGACGCCCTCATGGGCGCCTTCGATCAGGCCGGGAATGTCGGCCAGTACGAATTCCTGGCCGTCGATGGTGGCGACGCCGAGGTTGGGGTGCAGCGTCGTGAACGGATAGTTGGCGATCTTCGGCCGGGCGCGGGTGACGGCGGCGAGGAATGTGGATTTGCCAGCATTCGGCAGGCCGACGAGACCGGCATCCGCGATCAGCTTCAGCCGCAGCCAGATGGTCTTTTCTTCGCCCGGCAGGCCGGGATTGGCCCAATCCGGCGCCTGATTGACCGAGGATTTGAAATAGGCGTTGCCGAAGCCGCCATTGCCGCCGGCGGCGACGCGATAGCGCTGCCCCTCCCGCGTCAGGTCGCAGATCAGGGTTTCCTCGTCTTCCTCGAAGACCTGCGTGCCGACCGGAACCTTCAGCGTCACGTCGGCGCCCTTGGCGCCGGCGCGGTTGCGGCCCATGCCGTGCGTACCGATGGTGGCCTTGAAATGCTGCTGAAAGCGGAAATCGATCAGCGTGTTCAGCCCGTTGACGGCCTCGACCCAGACATCGCCGCCACGGCCGCCATCGCCGCCGTCGGGGCCGCCGAACTCGATGAATTTCTCACGCCGGAACGAGACGCTGCCCGCGCCGCCGTCACCAGACTTGATATAGACTTTTGCTTGGTCGAGAAATTTCATGTTGCGTCCGTCACTCGGTATTAGCGCCTGACTTTCCCGGATCGAACGGGATTGGGGAAAGCCCACGCGCTCTTTTCAATTGCTACCGCGCCCTTTGCATATTCATTAGGATATGCGGCGCGTATTTGCCCGTCATGTTGCCTTCGATATAGGCCGTTCAGCCGGAGGTCAAAGATTATCGTGAAGTTGATGATCTATAACATCCTGCAGGGTTTCAACCTGATCCAGCCGGCCCACGTGGACATTGGGCCGAAGGTTCCGATCACTCCCGCTACGGGTTGAGATCGATGAATGGAATTGGTGGTCGTCAGGCATGTCCGCCATTCTAGCGCTTGTCTGCCTGGCCCCTCACCCAGGCCCTCTCCCCGTTTGCACGGGGAGAGGGAATTATCGTTTTAAATCAGTCGCTTTGCAGCTAGCCGCGAATGAGCGGCAAATACAGAGCTCGTCCCCTCGCCCCGCACTGCGGGGAGAGGGCTGGGGTGAGGGGCCCGGCACTCGGGCGCAACAAGCACAAGCGCGCCCGACCAGCCTCACCTCATTTCACGCCGCCCGCGAGAGCCGCAGCGCGCCCGGCTTCAGCACGGTTTCGATATGCGGAACCATGGTGTTGCGGGCGAAGCTGTAGACCTCCGAGCAGCCGATGATCTCGAAGCCGAGCTTCTGCTGCAGCTTCAACGAGGCCGGGTTGTCGGCGAAGATGCCGGAGAACACGGCGACGTCGGGCATGCGGCGGGCAAAACGCTCAAGCGTTGCCGCGACCGCCTCGCCCATGACGCCGCGCCGCCAGTAGTAGCGGTTCAGCCAGTAGCCGAGATGCCAGCGGCCATGCCTGAGATCTATGCCGACCATGCCGATATGGACATCGTCTTTCTCGGTGACGGCCAGATCCCAGCCGCTGTCGAGGCCGGCTGTGTGCTGCACCAGCCAGTCCAGAGCATCCTGTCGATCATAGGGCGTCGGCACGCGGGCGAGCATGCGTGTAACAGCGAAATCCGACAGGGATTCCGTGATCGCATCGGCATCGCTCAGCCGATGCGGACGCAATGTCAGCCGCTCGGTCTGGATGATCGGGGTCGGTCCGGGTGTCAGGATCCTGACGTCGCGGCGGGGAAGGGCGAGGGCGTTCATCTCAGACCTCCCCAGCTTCTGAGCGATATCCAGGTCTTGCGGTCGAGCCGGTACCATTCGACCGATACCGTGCTGCCGAGCGCCAGCGACGCGGCAAGGCCGGATCCCTGGAACTGGAAGCCGCACTTCTGCACGACCCGTCTCGAAGCGACGTTCATGACCCGGCAACGGGCATCGATCTGGGCGACGTTTTCGCGCGTGCGGAAGACCATGTCGATCAGGGCATGGGCGGCTTCCGTCGTGTAGCCCTGGTTCCAATGGGGTTCGCCCAGCCAATAACCGATCTCGACAGTCTCCGGGTCGGCTGTCGGCTCGACGCCGCAGCAACCGAGAAAGGCGCCGTTTTCGGCTTTGGTAATCGCATAGACGCACTTGCCAATCTCGCCAAGCTTCGTGCGTCGCACGAAATCGGCGGCATCATTGGTCGTATACGGATGCGGCATACGCGATACCATAGTGGCGACGTTGGCGTTGTTGGCGAGATGGGCAAGGGCGTCGATGTCTTCTTCGTGGGGCGCGCGCAGAACGAGCCTTTCCGATAACAAGACAGGGCAATCGGTCCTTAACCGCTCCGGCCTGAGCCGTTCTTCGGGAGACCTTGATTGGTCTTCCCTTAACAATTCGCCTTGCATGGTTCAGTCCTCCTTGAGGGTAAAGAAAAAGGGGAGATGGCGCCCCACCTCCCCTTTTTTCTTGACTGAACCTGATGCGATCAGCCGGGTCGATGAGACGCCGGCTGTTTTTGAGCGCTACCGGCTTATTCCGCTGCTTCCGCTTTCGGCATGACGGACACGTACACGCGGCCATTGGCCTTCGTACGGTAGTTCACATTGCCGGCCGTAAGCGCAAAAATGGTGTGATCCTTGCCGAGACCGACATTGGTGCCCGGATGCCACTCGGTACCGCGCTGACGCACGATAATGTTGCCTGCGATGACAGCTTCGCCGCCGAACTTCTTCACGCCAAGGCGCTTGGATTGCGAATCGCGACCGTTACGCGACGAACCGCCAGCTTTTTTGTGTGCCATTGGAGTTCTCCTTTAAACCTTGTCCCGTGATCTTACTTGGCAGCCACGATGTCCGTGATGCGGACAACCGTGTGATGCTGGCGATGGCCGCGCGAACGCTTCGAGTTCTGACGACGGCGCTTCTTGAAGGCGATGACCTTCTTGCCGCGGTTGTGCTCGACCACTTCGGCCTTGACGGAAGCGCCCTTGACGAAGGGAGCACCGATCGCAGCGTCGGCGCCTTCGCCGATAACGAGGACTTCGGTGAATTCTACGGTGTCGCCGGCGACAACTTCCAGCTTTTCGATGGTCAGCACGTCGTTGGCTGCCACACGGTACTGTTTACCGCCGGTCTTGATGACTGCGAACATTTTTTATCCTTTCATGTTCGTTCCGGCTCTCTTGCCGATAAGGACAAGTGGCCGTCTTTTTATCAGTCGAAACTTAGCAGGGATTCCAAAGGCTTGCGGCCTCGAAAATGATCTGCCGGTGAAGCCTCGCACAAAGCGAGGCGGCCAAGGCACGGACTTATCCACACCTATTGCGTTGCGGGGATACATAAGGGCCTGAGATCTGTCAAGGCAAAAGGATGAAAAGCTTGAATATTCACCCTTGCCATCCCTTCCGTCTCTCGCTATGAGAACGCCGCGCTCCAAACGCGCCGACCAGCATAACCGGAGAGGTGGCAGAGTGGTCGAATGCACCGCACTCGAAATGCGGCATGCCTGCAAGGGCATCGTGGGTTCAAATCCCACCCTCTCCGCCATGACGATCCTCGGTTGCCAGCGTTTTCCCTGTTCTTAAAGGGTTCTGAACAAGGGCGCCGCTCCCCAATCAGCCAAGTATCTTCTTCACCCACGACTCGACCGTGTCACCGCTGCTCATGTCTGCTTGCACCAGGCCGTCGATCATAAACGTCGGCGAGACGTGAATGCCGTTTTGGCGGGCATACTTGCAGTGCCACTTGATCTCCCGGTCGAGATCCGGGATCGCAAAAGCGTCCCTCAGCTCGATGCCGCTGTAGCTCTCGATGCGCGCGATGATCTGGTTTGGCGTGACGTCCATGTTCGGACCACCGGCATGACGCTCGAATTCGAACTCCTCGCGATGGGCGGCGACGGCGGCCATCGCGTTCTTGGCGGTCTCCTTGCCACCCTGCAAAGTCGAGGCCGCGATGATGCAGCGGACGATCACGCCGGAATACATGTGCCAGGGCTGTGATTGCAGTCGGATCTTGACGGTGATCCTGTCCTCGCCGGCCTGATCGAGCAGTGCGTCGAGCTTGTTGAATGCCTTGACCGAATAAGGGCAGGTCGGCTCAAGGAAGATCTCGAAGATGCGCGGCCCGGTGCCCCAGATCAGCGGATCTGCGTGCCAGAAGGTGCTCGTCATGAAATTTCCTCTTTCTCAAAGCCTGGATGCCTGGGATTCGACTTATTGCGCCAGACTCCAGAAGCCATGCTTCTTGCCGTGCCGGCGCTTCAGATCTGCGACATAGGCGTCGTGGGATCCAGCGCTGCCAAAGTCAATTATGTGCGGGGCGAGGGACGCGCATTCCGCAAGGTGCCGCGCCGCGTGTTTGTAGCGACTGGATCGGGCGCTCTCCAGCGTGAAGTCTATCATGGAGCGCAAAACGAGCGTTGCCGCGAGCGGATACTTCTCGGCCAGCACGTCGGCGGCCGGCGTCATCAGTTCGTAGAGATCGCCGTCCAGTTCCGCCTTTCGCCCAACTACGAGCTTCGCCGCCTCGGGAGGTGCTGGCCAGAGCAGGAAAAAAGCGAGCGCCCTGTGGACGTCTGGAAAAGCTTGGGCATAGGCGAATGCCTTCTCCTCAGCCTCGAGATCGTCGAAGTCTGGCAATCGCTTAAGGAACGCGCGCAAATGCACGTCGGTCAGTGACTGCTCGAAGCACTTCCACCGATAGGCCTGTGCCTCCTCCGCGCGGCCCAAGCTTTCGAGCGTCTCGACGCGGGCGAGTTGCCATTCGATAGGAACATCCGTCCGGCCTCTGGCATCGACTCCGTCCAGCATCCGGAGCGCCTCGACGGCTCTTCCTGCAGAGAGCAGCCGACCGGCGATGTCCGCAGCCACCAAGGGTGCCCTGCGAGTCTTTTCGGGCTGCTGGGCGATATACGCATCGACATCACCCTGAGCATCGGCGATCTCCTGCAGAGCGATACGGGCCGTCAGCTCCCGGTGATTACCGTAGACATCGTCCTCGTAGACCGGTCCCCTGCTGCTCCAGCCGATGACCCGGCGGTCGCTCTCGGCGGGCTTTTCCTCAGGTTCCTTCGACCATTGCACGAACAAGGCTTTCAGATGTTCAAGGCCATCGTTGCCGAGCGCCGCAACCATGGCCGTGATCAGTTGGTCATACTGACCGTAGCCGTTTTCTTGGACGGCTGAGAAAATCTTGTCGGCGAGGATATAGGGATCAAGACTTGCCGTCCTGGCGATGGCACCAGCATCTGTACAAGCCTGGTGGAAACTCTCGATAAGCGAGCCGCTGCCATCGTCGGATCTCCCGAAGACCGAATCGGCGATGGCGAGAAACTGCCAGATCAGTTCGAGGCCTTCTTTAGGATCATCCGCGGCAACGGTATCGACGATCATCTTGCGTTGCGTTTCCAGATCGGCCTTAAGCGCTTTCACCTTGCGCCAGTCGATGAAGGTTCGGGCGCGAGCAATGCTGGCAAGGCGCTTTCGAACCTCGCGCGAGACTTCCACGCTACCGTGATTGCCGGCGAGTTCCATGCGAAGTCGCCGCTTGTGAACGGCACTGCCGTTGCTGACTTCGATAAGAAGCTCCGCAAGACGTTGTGCGCCGAGTGCCTCGAGGTTCTTTGCATTCAGTGTTGTCTTGGCTGCCATCGTTCATTGCCGTCGTTTTATGGAATGACCCTACTCCAGAGGCGGTATCCGGCCAAGGTCGGGGCATGATGCGCCGGGATAATTCCTGGCTCCTCTCCAGGGTATCCTGGTCGTGATTTTCAACATCGTTTGGAGATCACATGGCGACGGTCGGAAAGCATCAGGGGACGCTGGCAGGCTCAAGTTCGCTAGCGCGGCACGAAGCTCGCTGCAAATCATCCGACACCAAGCTCGAAGCTCAGGTCGATCGCTTCGGTGCCGCGCCGGACACACGAATCCTCGAAAGCACTACGCTTCGCGCATTCCTGGAGCGCTATTTTTATTAGGTTTGCCTCCACCAAGTTGAAATACGTTTGGAAAGGTAATTCTCAGTAACTTTCGTCCATCTTAATTCATCGAATCATCCGGCTCCTTGGCCTTGCCGCCGAACAGGCTCTTCAGCGCGCTCGTCTTCGCTTTCGATGCCTTGCTGACCTTCATCGCGCGGGTGGCGGTCTTGGCCTGTTCCAGCATCATCTCAATCTGGATCTGCTGGATTTCGGTCAGGCGCTCCCATTGGCGATTGAGGAGATGGTCGACTTTTTCGTGCAGGTGGCGGATTTCCAGTTCGGCTTTCAGGTTGACCTTGTAGTCGTTGAGCGCGCGCAGCCGGTCCTTGGCCTCCTGCCGGCGCTGGCTCATCATGATGATCGGCGCCT
>DASWOH010000278.1:0-40214 GCA_036398815.1 Rhizobium sp.
CGATGTCGCCCGCGAGCTTCATGCGGCGGCAACGCTGAAAGGCGCTCACTTCATCGACGCGCCGGTCTCCGGCGGACAGGCAGGCGCCGAAAACGGCGTGCTCACCGTCATGTGCGGCGGCGAGGAAGCCGTGTTCGAAAAGGCGCGGCCCGTCATCGACGCCTATGCCCGCATGGTCGGCCTGATGGGGCCTGTCGGCAGTGGCCAGCTTACCAAGATGATCAACCAGATCTGCATCGCCGGCATCGTCCAAGGCCTCGCGGAAGGCATTCATTTCGGCAAGCAGGCCGGCCTCGACATTGAAAAGGTCGTGGATGTCATCTCCAAGGGAGCAGCCGGCTCCTGGCAGATGGAAAACCGCCACAAGACCATGAATGCCGGCAAGTACGACTTCGGCTTCGCCGTCGACTGGATGCGCAAGGATCTCGGCATCGTGCTGGCGGAAGCCCGCCGCAACGAGGCCAAGCTGCCGCTGACCGCCCTGGTCGACCAATTCTACGGCGACGTCCAGGCCATGGGCGGCAATCGCTGGGACACCTCGTCCCTGCTGGCGCGGCTGGACAGGAAGTGATGTAAACCGCACAAAAGACCGCTCTTTACTGAGCGCCATTGCAAATATGGCGCTCAGTCCTCGTGTGACTTCGCGTTCTCCAGCAGCATGTAATCCAGCGGCAATTCCGTCGAATACTTGATCTGCTCCATCGCGAAGGCCGAGGAAACGTCGCGGATTTCGATCTTGGCGATCATGCGCTTGTAGAAAGCGTCATAGGCGGCGATATCGGGAACGACGACGCGCAGCAGATAGTCGACATCGCCGCTCATGCGATAGAATTCGACCACCTCCGGAAAATCGGCGATCACTTCCGAAAAACGCTTCAGCCATTCGATCGAGTGGCTGTTGGTGCGGATCGAGACGAAAACGGTAACCTTGGTGTTGACCTTCTCCGGGTCGAGCAACGCCACACGGCGGCGAATGACGCCGTCCTCTTCCATCTTCTGGATGCGGCGCCAGCATGGGGTCGTCGACAGCCCGACCTTCTTGGCAAGATCGGCCACGGCTAGAGTGGAATCCTCCTGCAGCAGGCGCAGGATTTTGCGGTCGAGACGATCCATTTCGGCTATCCTTTCGAATTATATTCTCTCTATAGCGTATTTTTGGCGAAAGAAAAGAAATTTGTTTCAATAAATGAGGGTTTTCACACGTTCTCGCAACACCGGTAGCAGCTCCGTCTCGAACCAGGGATTGCGCTTCAGCCAGCCGCTGTTGCGCCAGCTTGGATGGGGTAACGGCAGAACCGCCGGCGACTGGTTGGTCAGGAGATAGCGACGCCATTCCAAAACGGTTTCGGTCATCGACGCCATTCGCGCCGCGCCGAGGTGCCAGGCCTGGGCATATTGCCCGATGGTCAGGACGAGTTCGATCTGCGGCATTGCCTCCATGGCCTTTTGCCGCCAGAGCGGCGCGCACTCCCTGCGCGGCGGCAAGTCGCTGCCGGCGGCGTCATAGCCTGGAAAACAGAACCCCATCGGCACGATGGCGAAATGATCGGGATCGTAGAAACTATCGCGATCGACACCCAGCCATTGCCGTAACCGGTCGCCGGATGCGTCGTTGAACGGCAGGCCGCTTTCATGCACGCGCAGTCCCGGCGCCTGCCCCGCGATCAGGATACGCGCCGTCGCCGACAAGACGGCAACCGGCCTCGGCTCATGCGGCAACCGATCCGCCTCGCCGCGGATCGGCGCGTCGCGACAGACCCGACAGGCGGCGATCGCGTCGCGCAGCACCTGCAACTCAGCGCCCGGCATCGTCACTGCTCCCACCCCACCAGCTTTCGCAGATAATCTGCCAACCCCGCGAGCGGATCGCCACCGGAAGCATGTTGCATCTGCTCCTCGCGTCGATAGTCGCGCGGCCGTTCGAAATCGCCCGCCCAAAGCCCCGCCTTCGCCTGCCGTGCCTGAGCCTCCTCGGCAGCATAGCCGCCATAGGATACGGCCATGCCGCTGCGGACCATGGCGGCGTTGATATCGACATCGCCAACCTTGCAGATCACCAGCAGCCGGCCGTAGCGGTCCTTTTCACTGCCCCCACATTCGGGTGAACCCGTCTTCATAAATCTATCGAGCGCCCGGCGCGCCTCTTCGCCGCAGGCCCAGCCTGCATCATTGCGCTGACATTGCTGCCGATATTCCGGCGCGTCGATGCCGCGCAGCCGAAAACGCTCGCCGCCTTGAGCGAGGGTGTCGCCATCGACGACATAAAATCTTCCGGTTTGAATAAGTTCCGGGCGATTGTTCATCTTCCACGCCAGCAAGCCAAGTAGCGCCAGCAGGGCGAATGTGGCTACGCCGTCACGAAACAGGCGGCCAGACCGCGTCACGCTTTTGCCTCCTTCAAGAACAAACCCTTGGCAAAGATGGCAAACAAATCATTTCGGGCAGCATCTTCTTAAGGTTTGGTCGTTAGTCTGTAGCCTTCAGCAAGCCAAGTTTCAACGCAACCATGAGTACCGGCGTCAGCACATCGACAGATAAGATCATCGTCGACCGATCGCGCAGCCACCGTAACCGGGCTGTGTCGAAGGCCGTGCGGCAGACGCGCGAGCGCCTGCAATCGGGCCATAGCCGGAGTTTCGACCGCGAACTGATGATGACGCATATCGACACCCTGTTGCAGGGTGCCTCGGTCATGCCGATCTTCGTCATCATCGTTGCGGTACTCGGCGCCTACCTTACCCGCGAAGCGCAGATCTTCATCTGGGCCATTCCGACCCTGACGGCACATGCCATCAACATGCTGCTCGGCCGCCGCGCCAGGAAGCACGAGATGACCGCCGGACGCGCCAGGAAATGGCGCAATATCCTGCTGCTGGGCCAATTGCTCATCGGCTTCTGCTGGGCATTCTTCGCCATGCAGGGCTGCTCCGCCTGTGGTGGCGACAGCTTCGCGCTCTACAAGGGCGCGACGCTGCTGGTGGCCATCTGCATTACCACCATGGCGAATTTCATGCTGCCGCGCGCCGTGCCCTTCGCCTTCGCCCCGGCAATCGTCGCGCTTGCCGTCAAGGCGGCGCAGACCCGCGATCCGCTCGATATCACGCTCGCCGCCGCCATCGCTGTCGCCGTCATCTTCTTCAGCTTCATCACCAACCGGATGTTTCAATCCAACCTGAAGATCCTCTCCTTCCAATCGGAGAAGGACGACCTGATCGCCGAACTCGAGGTCGCCAAATCCATGTCGGACGAGGCACGCCGCCGTGCCGAGGAGGCCAACCTCGCCAAATCGCGCTTCCTGGCCTCGATGTCGCATGAACTCAGAACGCCGCTCAACGCCATCCTCGGCTTCTCCGAAGTCATGTCGGCGGAGGTCATGGGGCCGCTGAACAACGCCACCTATCGCGAATACACCACGGATATCCATCGCTCCGGCCAGCACCTGCTCAATCTGATCAACGAGATCCTCGATCTCTCCCGCATCGAGGCCGGTAAATACGAGCTGAACGAAGAGGCGATTTCGCTGCTGGATGTCGCGGAGGACTGCATCGGCATGGTGCAGTTGCGGGCTCGCGGCAAGAACATCTCCATTTCGTCGCAGTTCGAGCCGCAGCTTCCCTCCGTCTGGGCCGATGAAAAATCCATCCGGCAGGTAATCCTCAATCTTCTGTCGAATGCCGTGAAGTTCACGCCTCAGGGCGGCGAGATCACCGTCAAGGTCGGCTGGACCTCAAGCGGCGGGCAATATGTCGCGATCAGGGACAATGGCCCCGGCATTCCCGAGGAGGAGATACCGGTGGTTCTTTCCGCTTTCGGTCAGGGCTCGATCGCCATCAAAAGCGCGGAACAGGGAACGGGCCTCGGCCTGCCGATCGTCCAGGCGATCCTTGCCAAGCATGACGGTCAGTTCATGCTGAAATCCAGGCTGCGCGAAGGCACGGAAGTCATCGCCATCCTACCGGCCAAGCGCGTGCTGCAAAGCCTGCCGGCCATCGAGGATGCGCCGTCGGTCGAGCGCCGCAAGAAAAGCTTTGCCTGACGCCCAGGCCGCAAGCGGCTATCGGAAAAGCAGATGGCTGCCGATCGTGTACAGCAGATAGAGGCCGGACGCGACCAGCATGCAAAGAACGGCGAAGGAGCCGAGATCCTTCGCATGCTTGCCGACGTTGGAAATCTCCGGCGAAATCCGGTCGATGACTTCCTCGACCGCCGTATTCATCGCCTCGACTGCAAAAACGCCGAGAAACAGCACGAGGGCAATCATGATTTCGCCAAGCGTTGCACCGACGGCGATCAGCAGGATCAATGCGACGGCCGCGAACAAGAGTTCCTGCCTGAAAGCGGATTCCTGCAGCAGGCGCTGGAATCCGCCCCAGGAATAGCCGGCAGCGGCAAGAAAGTGCCGGATACCCGTTTCCTTGGTTACCGCTGATTTCGAGAATTCGGCCATTCCTGCTCCGCTTGCAATGTCCTGACTGCAATTTGACTGCCTTGCGAATACAGTCTCGCCCTTCCCAAGGCAAGCCGACGACCGAGTCGGCCCCAAAATTTGTTACAGTTTCATGACAAAAATCGAAAGCCGGTCGGAATTTTGAAAGCGAGGCGCGCCATCATCGTGCCCCGCGATTTTACGCGTCAATGCTTGTTGGTAACGCCCGCGCTCTCAAAGGTCGCCATGCCGGAATGGCAAGCGGCGGCGGCCTTGACGATACCCGCGGCAAGCGCCGCGCCCGTGCCTTCGCCGAGCCGCATGCCGAGCGCCAAAAGGGGCGTCTTGCCGAGCTTGTCGATCGCCTTTAGATGCCCCGGCTCGGCCGAAACGTGGCCGATCAGGCAATGGTCGAGGGCGGTGGGATTGGCGGCCTTGAGGATCGAGGCGGCGGCGGTCGCGACATAACCGTCGATGATGACAGGAATGCGCTCCATGCGGGCGGCCAGAATGGCGCCTGCCATGGCGGCGATCTCGCGGCCGCCGAGGCGGCGCAGCATTTCCAGCGGGTCGGAGAGATGCTCGCGATGCAGCGCCACGGCCTTTTCGACGGCGGCGATCTTGCGCTTCAGCATCTCGCCTTCCGAACCGGTTCCGGGGCCGACCCATTCCGCTGCCGTGCCGCCATAGAGCGCGTAATGAATGGCGGCCGCGATCGTGGTGTTGCCGATGCCCATTTCGCCGATACAGAGCAGATCCGTACCGCCGGCGATCGCTTCCATGCCGAAGGCCATGGTTGCGGCGCAATCGCGCTCGGAGAGCGCCGGCTCCTCGGTGATATCTCCGGTCGGGTAGTCGAGCGCCAGATCGAACACCTTCAGACCGAGATCATAGGTGACGCATATCTGGTTGATCGCCGCACCGCCTGCGGCGAAATTCTCGACCATCTGCTGCGTCACCGAAGGCGGAAACGGCGTGATGCCCTGTTTGGTGACACCGTGATTGCCGGCAAAGATCGCGACGAGCGGGCGGGTGACAGCCGGCGAACGGCCGGTCCAGGCCGCCAGCCAGAAGGCGATCTCCTCGAGGCGGCCGAGCGCGCCCGGCGGCTTGGTGAGCTGCGCGTCGCGCTCGCGCGCCGCCACCAGCGCTCGCGGATCCGGGCCCGGAAGGTCGCGCAGCAGCGTGCGGAAATCGTCGAATGGCAGGCCGGTAACGCTCATGAATGCCGTTCCTTGTCTTTTGGTCTCAAATCAGGTTTTTTGCGTGCGACTCTATTAGTCTTCGGCAAGGGCGCGAACAACTGCAAAAAGCGCCCGATGCTGTCGCAGGAATAACGGGGAGAGGATGAGTATTCGGGAATATACGGGCGATATCGCGCGCGCCATGGCCTTCTTGAGCCGCATTCCCGTGCCAGCCTTCTTCTTCGAGGGCAATGATGGCAAGCTTGCCCGCGTTTCGCGTGCCTTCCCCTTCGCCGGCCTGCTGATCGCCTTGCCCGCCGCAATCGTCTTTGGCGCGCTGTTGGCCTTCGGTGCCGATCCGCTGATGGCAGCGCTCCTGGCGCTCGCCGTCCAGACGATGACGACAGGCGCGTTGCATGAGGATGGCCTCAGCGACACCGCCGACGGCTTCGGTGGCGGCAAGGATCGCGACCGGGCGCTCGCTATCATGAAGGATAGCCGCATCGGCACCTACGGCGCGGTGGCGCTGATCCTCTCCTTCGGACTGCGCGCTACCGCTCTTGCCGCTATAGGTCGCGGCCTTGCTCCCCTTGACGCGGCGCTCACTATTCCGGCGGCGGCCGTCTTGAGCCGCGGCGCCATGGTCTGGCACTGGTATGCCCTGCCGGCGGCAAAGCCGGACGGCGTCGCCGCCTCGGCCGGTAAACCGGACTATGGCCCCATGCAGATCGCGCTGATCGGCGCGCTGGTGCTTTCGGCGTTTCTGCTCTGGCCGAGCCTCAGGCTTCCAGCCTTTATCCTCTGCCTTCTTGTGACCTCGGCAGCGGCATTTCTCTTTACCCGGCGCGTACGTCGACGGCTTTCCGGTCACACCGGCGATACCATCGGCGCGGCGCAGCAGATTTGCGAGATCGCCGCTTTCTGTACCCTTGCCATGTGCGTTTGAAGCATCGATATATGACCTTATGCTAACACCCTGCATCCTTGTCTGTTCCATCGATTTGAACACCGGCTATTGCTTCGGTTGCGGACGTACGCGCGAGGAAATCGGCGGATGGATGACCTATAGCGACGCCGAACGCCTGGATATCATGCAGGTCCTGCCGGAGCGTCTTGCGACCGTCGAGCGCAAGCCGCGCCGGGAAACCCGCCGCCAGCGGCTGGCGCGGGAGCGCAGCGCCGTATGAACCGCCTGAACATTGCCCTCGCCATCATCGGCATCGGACTCGCGCTCCTGCTCATCAACAATAGCGGCGGCACGACTTTCGGCATGCCCAATGACGATTTTGCTCGGGTCGTCTATCTGCTGCCCCTTTCCCTGATGATCGCCGCCGGCATATGGGCAAGCCGCCAAACCGTCAGCCAGTCGCTGCGCAATCTGCTGGTCTGGCTGGTGATCATCATGGCGCTGGCGACCGCCTACGTCTACCGGCGCGACGCCCAGGACGTCGGCAGCCGGCTGTTCGCAGGCCTTGTTCCCGGACATGCGGTCGTCGTCACGACCAGCGAAGGCGGCCAGGAGGTTATCCTCCACAAGCTCTCCAATGGCCATTTCCAGGCGGAAGTGACGATCAACGGCCAGCCGATCGACATGCTCGTCGACACCGGCGCCAGTTCCATCGCGCTATCGCGGGAAGACGCCGAGCGCGTCGGCATCATCCCGGAAAACCTCACCTATTCCATGACCATGATCACCGCGAACGGCCGGGCGAGAGCCGCTCCCGTCGAGCTCGGCTCCGTCGCCATCGGCCCGATCGTACGCCGCGACATCAAGGCGACCGTCGCCGAGGAAGGCAAGCTCGACCAGAGCCTGCTCGGCATGAGCTTCCTGGAAACGCTGGGATCGATGCAGATGCAGACCGACGAGCTGCGGCTGCGGGATTGAGCGCAATACTTCGATGAGACCCGAAGCATCGCGCGCCGAATGCACACTATGGATGACGGCATATATCCCAGCACCGGTCTCGAAAGTTCAGCCGTCATGTCACCGACCAAAACCAACGCCGCGACGGAGCTTGTGCTCCTTCTCATGCTCGCGACCCTTTGGGGGGCCGCCTACACGTTCATCCGGATCGGTGTGGCGACCATTCCGCCGATCACCCTCATCGCCGCGCGCACGCTCATCGCCGGTGGGGTCCTGTTTGGGATCATCCTCTGGCGAGGGCTGACGCTGCCAAGAGATCCGGCGATATGGCGTCGTTTTCTCATTCAGGCCTGCCTCAACAGCGTCATACCCTTCACGCTGATCGCCTGGGCCGAACGCACGGTGGATGCGGGCCTCGCGACCATTCTGAATTCCACCACGCCGATCTTCACCTTTCTGCTGGCCGCCATAGTGCTGCGCAACGAACTCCTCACCGCACGCAAGCTCTTCGGCATCGCCGTGGGATTGGCAGGCATCTGCTTCATCATCGGTTTCGACGCACTGAACGGCTTCGGCCGGCAATTGCCGGCGCAACTCGCCGTCGTGGCGGCATCGGTCTGCTATGCCGGAGCCGCTCTGTTCGGCCGCAATTTCAAGGGTCTCGATCCGATGATGCCCGCCGGGGGCTCTTTGCTCTGCGGCGCAGTCATTCTGATCCCCATCAGTCTCGTCGTGGATCGGCCATGGACGCTCGCGCCCTCCATGGCATCGATCCTGGCCCTCTTGGCGCTCGCCATCCTGTCGACCGCCCTCGCCTTTTCGATCTATTTCCGACTGATCCAGACGCTCGGCTCGCTCGGCACCACCGCGCAGGCCTATTTACGCGTTCCGATCGGCGTTGCCATCGGCGTCGTCTTCCTCGGCGAGCCCCTGACCCCGACAGCCGGCATCGGTCTCGTCTGCGTCATCATCGGCGTGATGGCAATGACGATGGCGCCACGAAGCAAGACCGTCGGCGGATAAAACCGGCCGAATGCTGATTTCCATGGTCAATCGGCACCTTTCAGCACAGCGCCTCGCAACGCTCCGACGAGATAGAGCGACCCGGTCACGAGGATCCAACCGCCATTTTCCGATGCTCTCGTCGCGGCCTGGTCCAGCGCCTTGCGCGGATCGGGCTCGGACTCGCAGGCTATCCCCATGGATGTTGCCAGTGCTTCCAGTTCATGGGCCGGATGAGCGCGACCGGAGCCGGACGCTTCCGTAAAGACCGCATGGGCGACATATCGGGACAGGACGCTCATGAAGCCGCGCGCATCCTTGTCGGATGCCAGCGCAACGATGGCCACGCACCCGCCGCTGAAATCCGAAGAGCGTGTAATATCGCGCAGGACTGCCTCGATGTTGAATGGCACATGCGCGCCATCCATCACCATCGGCACCACGCGCCGCTTGGTATGCGACGCGGCAGGAAGCCTGTAGGCAAACCGCTCCATCCGCCCCGGCAGGCGAGCGCGCTCCCTGGCCGACTGATCGAGCAGCCATGCTCCGAGCGGCGCCCCTGTTTCATCCCCCTCGCGCACGCGTTCGCCCTGCTGTCCCAGATGATCGAGAACGAGGCCCGCCAGCGCGGCATTCTTGTCCGAGATCGTCGCATCGTCGGAAACCTCGGTGCGCAAGACGCGGCAGCCGAGTTCATCGGCACGCTGCTGCAAGACACGACCGGCGGTGTCGGTGGCGGGAAGCGTGGTGGCAAGCGTCGCGCCGGGCTTCAATATGCCGACCTTCTCGCCCGCGATCGCCTCGCGTGTACTCCCGAGAATTTCCGTATGCTCAAGCTCGATATTGGTGACGATGGCAACCTCGCCGAAGACCACGTTGCTGGAGTCCAGCCGGCCGCCTAGCCCGACCTCGACGACGGCCCAGTCCAAACCGGCATCCCTGAAGACGACAAAAGCGGCGGCCGTTATCACATCGAACCATGTGGCGTCCTCGCCCGGCGTTGCCTCTCGCTTTGCGGCCTCGTAGCAGTCCAGCACCCGTTCCAGGGCTTCCGCCAGCCTGTCGTCCCCGACCTCGTCGCCCAGCACGTTTATCCGCTCGTTCACACGGTCGACATGCGGCGAGGCGTAGCGGCCGACCCGCCATCCCGCCCGCAGCAAGCCGGCCTCGACAAGCGCGCAGACGGACCCCTTGCCCTTGGTGCCGGCGACGTGGATGGCGCGGAAACTCCGGTGTGGATTGCCCAGCCGCTTCATGAGATCGAGCATGGGATCGAGGCCGACGCGCATCTCTCCGCGCGGCTTGCGCTCCCAGTTGGTCAGCCGATCGAGACGCGAGAGGACGCCGGGCAGTGCTTGGCTGGGATGGGATGGACGCATGGGGCACCTTCAGCAAGGTTCAAGTTGGGTGCCCAGACGTGATGCATGATTGTCATCTCGCCCCGCTTCCCGATGGCTTGCCATCTTGTCTCGCCAGTTACGTGGGCGTCGAGTTTATGAGCTGCGGGGACCGCGATTGCAACCGTGATGTTTGCGGAAAAATGCTCCGCCATCAGTTCCTCAACCGATACCCCGTCTTGAAGATCCACCAAAGGGCCGCAAGGCAGATGACGAGGAAAAGCGTGATCATTGCCAGGCTCAACACCGGGTTGACGTCGGCAATGCCATAAAAGCTCCAGCGGAAGCCGCTGACGAGATAGAGCACCGGATTGAGATGACTGACCGCCTGCCAGAAGGGCGGCAGCATGTTGATGGAATAGAAGCTGCCGCCAAGGAAGGTCAGCGGCGGCACGACCAGCATGGGAATGAGATTGAGCTGCTCGAAATTCCCGGCCCATATGCCGATCATGAAGCCGAACAGGCTGAAGGTCACCGCCGTCAGCACGAAGAACAGGATCATCATGAATGGATGTTCGATGGTGATGTGCACGAAGAAATTCGCCGTCAGCAGGATGATCAGCCCGATCAGCATGCCCTTGGTCGCGGCCGCGCCGACATAACCGAGCACGATCTCCGTCATGGCGACAGGCGCGGACAGAATCTCGTAGATCGTGCCTGAAAATTTCGGGAAGTAGATGCCGAATGAACCGTTGCTGATGCATTGACCGAGCAGCGTCAGCATGATCAGCCCCGGCGTGATGAACGCGCCGTAGGAGACGCCCTCAACCTGCTGGATGCGCGAGCCGATGGCGGCACCGAAGACGATGAAATAGAGCGACGTCGAAATGACCGGAGAGACGACGCTCTGCAACAGCGTGCGGCGCGTACGCGCCATCTCGAAACCATAGATAGCTTTGACCGCCTCGAAGTTCATTTGCTCTCTCCCACCAGCGATACGAAGATGTCCTCGAGCGAGCTCTGGCGCGTCGACAGGTCCTTGAAATGAATGCCCTCGGCCGACAGGCGCGACAGCAGCACCGCGATGCTGGATTGCTCATGTTCGGCATCGAAATCATAGATCAGCGTCGTGCCGTTCGGCCCCAGCGACAGACCGTTGCCGTCGAGACAGGGCGGAACGGCGTCTAGCGGCTCTGCCAGATCGAGGATAAGCTGTTTGCGGCCGAGCTTGGCCATCAGCGCCTTCTTCTCCTCCACCAGCAGCAGCTTGCCACCATTGATAACGCCGACGCGGTCGGCGATCTCCTCGGCTTCCTCGATATAGTGCGTCGTCAGGATGATGGTGACGCCGTTGGCGCGCAGCCGCTCGACGACGTGCCACATATCCTTGCGTAGCGTTACATCGACGCCCGCCGTCGGCTCGTCGAGGAAGAGGATTTCTGGCTCGTGCGACAGCGCCTTGGCGATCAGCACACGCCGTTTCATGCCGCCGGAGAGCTGGCGCAGCATGTTGTCCTTCTTGTCCCAGAGCGACAGGTCGCGCAGAACCCGCTCGATATGAGCCGGATTCGGCTTCTTGCCGTGCAGACCGCGTGAAAAGCTCACCGTGTTCCACACCGTCTCGAATAGGTCTGTGGTCAGCTCCTGCGGCACCAGCCCGATCATTGCGCGCGTGGCGCGAAACTCCGTTACCACGTCATGACCGCCAACGATCACAGTGCCGCCGCTTGGATTGGCGATACCGCAGACGATGGAGATCATCGTCGTCTTACCGGCGCCGTTCGGCCCGAGCAGTGCCAGGATTTCGCCCCTTTCGATATCGAGGTCGATACCCTTTAGCGCCTGAAACCCATTGGAATAGGTCTTGGTGAGATTACGGATGGAAATGATCGGGGCCATGGTGCAGGCAAAGTCCGGCTTTATGATTATTTTCGCGGCGTTTGCCCGCTATATAGCCGGTAACAAGCTTTTACCATCCCGCCGGACGGAACAGTGCGTTCGCCTAAACGAATAAGTTGTCATCAAATCGTGACTTTCGTCGGGCATATGTTTCATTAGGTGAGCAACGGTTGTCACAACCCCGCCCAACGCCTCTTGGTGACAGCGTCAGCGCCGATATACTCGAAGACTGATTGCCTTCGCATCCATATTTCATGCGTCATTGCGCCATAAAGTTTTTTCCGGAGCCAGCAAAGATCCCCTGTCGTTGCTGAGCGCCACTCCAGCCGGTCTCGTACCGGCTTTTTTTCTTTTTATCCGACGAAGCATCGATCGATGGCCGAAAAGGCAGCGGATCACAGTTGCCGTGGACGCCACAGTCGGCCGCCTCCGGCAAACCGGCTATTACATGCTGCAGTAGCGCCGGCCGCCCCTGCGATCCCTGAGGTCGAAATGGAAATGGTTCCAATGTTCGGCATTGCTGCCGGGACCGAGCACCGTGTCGAAATAGCGGCAGCTATCGCTGCGCACCGCTTTCAACAGCCGCCCCTCGCGGAAGGAGAACAACCCTTTCTTGCGCACATCGATCACATGGCCGTTCTTCAGGATGAAGGTGCCGATATCGATGGCATTGCCATGCGCATGTTCCGACATCGGATTGTAGCGTTGCCGGCTATTGTTCATCCGGCGGCAGGAATAGCCCCCCATCGGCACGATCGTACCGATACCCGACCAGTAGCGCGTACGCGCCGCCGGAGCCAATTCGTTCTTCACCCATTTCGCGAAGGCGAGCGTTACCTGGCAATTCAGGGTCACCGCCGGCTTGACGGCGATATTGCCGGAAAGACCGCTCAGCGAAACCGGGTAAGGAACCTGACAGGACGGGCCGTTGGAGATAGCCGGCTTGTCGGTATAGACGACACCCATGCGCCGCAGTTCCTGCCGGCAGGCGATTTCCGAAGCCGGCATTGCACCCGGCGGCGATTGCGGTGCCTCCGGTTGCTGGTCGATCCGCGGCATCGGATTGTCGACGCGGGGCAGCATTGCCACCTGCGTATCCGGCTGCCGGCGGATCGGCGACTGGTTCAGTTCGGCCTGCGCGGCAGGGCGCTGAATGATCGAGCGGTTGGTCTGCACCGGTGCGTCGGAACCGATGCCGTCGACGACAGGCTGATCGGTCTGGCCTTCGGCAATGTTCTGCTCTTCTTCCTGCGCCAATCCGACGACCGACGCGGATTGGGCCTCTTCGCTCGGCCCGACACCGAGTTCGGCATCCATGTTGACGCCTTGGGATTGCGCGTTCGATTGTTGCGCAAGACCCTGCTCGACATCGGTGGTGGTCACGGCCTCATCGTTGCCGCCCGTCGGCAGGCGGCCCGGCGTGGCCGCAGCTTGGCGATTGCCGGAGACATCATAGGTGTTGGTATAGTTCGTGGATGTGGAGTTCACCGGCGCCTGGCCACCCTGATAGGTGAACTGCCGCGACGGCACGCTGCGATGCGGCTTGATCGAACTTACGCGGGTGCTGCTGTCGATGCTCGAAGGCGGCACGAGGCTATCCGCCGTGCAGGCGACCAGCGCCGAGGACAACAGCAAAGGCAGCGCCGCCCGCCGCAGAAAGGATAAATACGCCATACTCCAGATCCGCTCCCGCTGCCCCAGCCACGGCCGACAACGCTTACGAAGGTTAAATAAAAACGGTGAATGAATGCTTACCGCCCATGAAACCAGACCGTGGGAACGACCGGGAGACGCGGGAGATGTATCGAGAAAGGTCACCATCGAGCGCGATTGCCTGGTGACGACACATTGACGAAGCTTCCCCATCCCGGCTCGATTGCGTAGGCTGAGCACCGGAATCAAGCCTTGATCGATAGGAGCGAGTGAATGAGCGACAGTCCCAAGCCGAAAGGCGAGTTGACCTTGCGCACGCTGGCCATGCCCGCCGATGCCAATCCCGCCGGGGACATCTTCGGCGGCTGGGTCATGGCGCAGATGGACCTGGCGAGCGGCATTCGCGCCGCCGAGCGCGCGCGGGGCCGCGTCGTCACCGCCGCCGTCAAGGAAATGGCGTTCGAACTGCCGGTGAAGATCGGCGATACGTTGAGCGTCTATACCGATATCGAACGCGTCGGCCGCACCTCGATCACGCTCATCGTCGAAGCCTGGGCGCACCGTTCGCGCTATAACAAGATGGAGAAGGTCACGGCCGGGACATTCATCATGGTCGCGCTCGACGAGAATGGCGCGCCGAAGCCGATCGCCGCGGAGAGCTGACAGGATGGAAGCCGCACGGACGCCCGAGGTTTACGTCTATATCAGGACGATTATGAGCATGGTCATCGGCCTTTCCCTCGCCCAATTGCTGACGCGGCTCGCGGGCTTCGTGCAGGCGCCCGGCAAGAACCGCGTCTATCTCGTCCATCTCGGCTGGGTCCTGTCGATGTTCCTGTTCATCATCCATTTCTGGTGGTGGGAATATCGGCTGCATTCCGTCGCGGAGATCAGTTTCGGCGTCTACCTCTTCCTCATCTGCTTCTGCTGCCTGTTCTATTTCCTCTGCGTGCTGCTGAACCCTCCCTCGATCGAAGACTATGGCGGCTTCGAGGAATACTTCATCTCCCGCCGCCGCTGGTTCTTCGGCCTTCTCGCCGTCACCTATGCCGTCGATCTCATCGACACGCTGCTCAAGGGGGAAACCTATTTCCGGTCACTCGGTTGGGAATACCCGACCCGTAACCTCGTCTACATCGTCCTTTGCATTATCGCCGCCATCACCGCGAACAGACGCTTCCAGGCCGCCTTCGTGATCATCGGCCTGATTTATCAAATCACCTGGATCTTTCGGCTCTATGATATCCTGCCAGGATAGCGGCTGCGATCTGCCATGTGACGCAGCAGCGGGAAAACGACTGTCATCCCCATGCCTTGCAACCATCGGCCAAGACATCGCCATATTGTTCGGATCGATTGCGTCCTAGCGCGGCTGGGGAGAGTGAGCCTTGAAAATCGGGATATTTGCATTTGGATTGGCGCTCGCCCTTTCGCCGGCTTCGCTTGCCCATGCCGAAGATCCCGCGCCGGTGCCCGGCGACACGTCGATCTCGCTGAAATATTGGGTGCAGTTCGCGAAAGACGGCAATGCCGCCGCCCAATATGGCCTCGGCTATCGCTACGCCAAAGGCCAGGGCATGGAGCATGACGACGCGCAGGCCGTGCAATGGTATCAAAAAGCGGCAGCACAGGGGAATGTACAGGCTGAATACGCCCTCGCCTACATGTATTCCAACGGCCTCGGCGTCATCAGGGACCTGGAGCAGGCAAATGCGTGGTATCGCAAGGCGGCAGAACAGGGCCACGCCGACGCGCAATATGCCATCGGCTATTCCTACGCCAACGGCCGAGGCATGGATGTCGATAACGAGCGGGCGGCCGGCTGGTACCAGAAATCCGCCGCCCAGGGCCAGGCCCAGGCGCAATATGCGCTCGGCTACATGTATGCGCACGGCTTCGGCGTGCGCAGGGACGATGCGATCGCGCTCGGCTGGTACCGCAAGTCGGCCGATCAGGGGCGTAGCGACGCGCAATATGCGCTTGGATATATGTACGACAATGGTCTCGGCACGGCCGTGGACCAAGGCCGGGCGATCGACTGGTATCGCAAATCGGCGGATCAGGGCGACCCCCAAGGCGAATATGCGCTCGGCTACGCCTACGCCAAAGGCCGAGGCGTCGATCAGGACGATGCCCAGGCCTACACCTGGTACAGGAAATCCGCCGAACAGGGCCGCGCTGACGCGCAATATGGGCTTGGCTACAGTTTTGCCAATGGCCTTGGCGTTCCCAAGGATTACAAGCAGGCACTGCAATGGTATCGCAAGGCGGCCGATCAGGGCCGCGCCGATGCGCAATACGCCGTCGGCTATTTCTATGCCAGCGGCCAGGGTGTGCGGATCGATGACGGCGTCGCGGTCGAATGGTACCGAAAGGCTGCAGCTCAAGGCGACGCGCAGGGCGAATACGCCCTCGCCACCATGTATACCGATGGCCGCGGCCTCCCCAAGGACTATGGCAAGGCGCTGAAATGGTATCGCAAATCGGCGGAACAAGGCCATCCGGACGCGCAATATGCGCTCGGCTACATGTATGACAAGGGTCAGGGCATCGCGCCCGACAAAGGCCAGGCGGCCGCCTGGTATCGCAAGTCCGCCGATCAGGGCAGCGCGGGAGGCCAATATGCCCTTGGCTATCTTTATTACAATGGCGACAGCATTCCCAAGGACTATACTCAGGCCGCCAACTTCTTCCGTAAGGCCGCGGAGCAAGGCGATGCCCGCGCCCAATACGGCCTGGGCTCGATGTATTACAATGGCGACGGCGTGCCGAAAGATATCGGCCAGGCGGCTGATTGGTTCCACAAGGCAGCGGACAAGGGGCTGCCGGAAGCACAGCACAGCCTGACCTACATGGCGGCCAACGGCGAAGGCCCGATCAAGGGCGCCGGCCCACAAGGCAATGAACCGACTACGACGACCAGCCGGAGCGAAACGCCGGGCTGGATCATTCTCCAAATCCTGGCGATGCTGTTGCCATAGGCCGATCATCTATGCGCGCGGAAGCGCCGTGAGCCCTTGCCGCCGCATTGTTTAGTATTCACACATCAAAGACTATTTGTTGAGGGGTAGATTGTGCATTTCAAGCGAGCGGCCATCGCACTGCTTTTCGCGCTGGCATCCAACGGCGTTGCCCATGCCGACATCGGACAGAATGCCTACGACCGGGGCGACTACAAGGCGGCGCTGGACTATTGGCGTCCGCTCGCAGACAAGGGCGATGCGGCGGCACAACTGAAACTCGGCGAAATGTACGAGTCGGGCAATGGCATCGAGAAAGATCTGAAGCAGGCTTTCAAGTGGTATCGCAAAGCGGCCGACCAGGGCAGTGCAAAGGCTGAGTTCGACATCGGCGCCATGTACGATAAAGGCGAAGGCGTCGCCGAAGACAATGCCAAGGCCATCCTCTGGTACACCAAGGCCGCCGAGCAAGGCTATGCCGACGCGCAATACAACCTCGGCGCCATGTATGACGAGGGCGAAGGCGTGCCCAAGGACAGAACCCTGGCTTTCGTCTGGTACAGCAAGGCGGCCGAGCAGGGAAACGCCGACGCGCAGTTCAATGTCGGGGTCATGTACGACAATGGCGATGGCGTGGACCAGGACAAGAGCCAGGCCGCCGCCTGGTATCGCAAGGCCGCCGATCTGGGCAATGTCGATGCGCAATATAATCTTGCCATCATGTACGACAGCGGAGAAGGTGTCGCCAAGGACAGCGGTCAGGCTCTGGCCTGGTATCGCAAAGCGGCCGACCAGGGCAAAATCGAGGCGCAATACAATCTCGCCGTCATGTACCGCGACGGCGCCGGCGTGCCCAAGGACGGCGATCAAGCCGTCGCGTGGTTCCGCAAGGCCGCCGACCAAGGCGACGCCGACGCACAATATAATCTCGGCACCATGTATGCCGATGGCGACGGAATAGCCGAAAACGATGCCGAAGCCGTCACATGGTTTCGCAAGGCGGCGGATCAAAATGACGTCGAGGCCGAGTATAATCTCGGCGTGATGTATCGCGACGGCGAAGGTGTTGCGAAGAACGGTCCCGAAGCGGTCGACTGGTTCGAAAAGGCGGCTGCCGAGAACTACCCCGACGCCGCCCGCAATCTCGGCGTCATGTATCGCGATGGCGATGGTGTGCCGGCGGATCGCGCGAAGTCCTTAGAATGGTTCAGCCGGGCCAGGGCCATGGCTCCCAACGACAGTGAGCCTGATGGCAATGAGGACATGCCGCTGCAAAGGAAAAGCATCCCGATCTGAGGTGAACGGACGAACGAGGCCGCTCCCAACCTTGCGCGGGCACGGGGGTGGGCTTAGCTCTTGCCTGAACGGGAATCACGGATGGGAGATCGCCGCATGCGGCTCAGACAGATAGGCCTCGGACTGACGCTGGCGCTCTCGATCGCTTTCCACGCGCAGGCCGGGGACGGGCAAGCAGCCTACGACAAGGGCGACTATGCCGGCGCCCTCGCCTCTTGGCAGCCTCTGGCCGACAAGGGCGACGCGGTCTCCCAGGACAATCTCGGCAGTCTCTACGCCCTTGGAAAAGGCGTTCCGCAAGATTATGCCCAGGCCATCGCCTGGTTTGCCAAGGCGGCCGACCAAGGTCTGCCCAAGGCACAATTTCATCTGGGCTTCGCCTATCTTCGCGGCGACGGCGTCACGAGGGACCGCAACATGGCTATAGCCTGGTTCCGAGAAGCCGCCGCCCAGGGCTATGCGCCGGCGCAGAGCATTCTCGATCGGATGAACTGAGTGGGAAGGTTCTCGCTCACCTCAACCCCGGAAAATGAAGGACGCACCGACAGCGATCAGCGCGAAGCCGATGGCGTGGTTCCAGGTCAGATTTTCGCCCAGCCAGAAAACAGAGAATCCCGAAAAGACGATCAGCGTGATCACCTCCTGCATGGTCTTCAACTGCGCGGTCGAATAGACGGCCGAGCCCATGCGGTTGGCCGGCACGGCCAGGCAATATTCGAAGAAAGCGATGCCCCAGCTCGCGACAATGGCAATGAAGATCGCGGTGCTCTTGTGCTTCAGATGCCCGTACCAGGCGAAAGTCATAAAAATATTGGACGCAAACAGCATGATCACCGGCCAGATGGCGGCCGGGCTTAGCAAGGCGGGCATGGAGAATCCTTATCGTTGTCGCAAATCGACCGCACCATGCTCCACTAACCCCTGAAATTTCAAGAGCGGAACGCTGCGCCGAAACGCGGCAATGACATAGTGGACTGATTGCGATTGCATCGCCGACGATAAAATGGAGATGGCCGAGATCAAGCGCCTCATCTTTGCCGTAGATGCGGCATTGCT
Organism: Rhizobium sp.; assembly: GCA_036398815.1. Classification (GTDB taxonomy): domain Bacteria; phylum Pseudomonadota; class Alphaproteobacteria; order Rhizobiales; family Rhizobiaceae; genus Rhizobium. The sequence goes on from DASWOH010000278.1 coordinate 18,678, forward strand.
ACATCGGCTCAAGATATGAAGAATAGTCCGAACACCATCCCGACCTCAGCCGCCAAGGGACTGAACGCTGTGACCAAGATATCCGCCGCATTGCCCTCCTCGCTTTTGCCGCCGATCCGCATGGGATTGCTGGCCGCCGCCGTCATCCTGCCGCTGTCGCCCCTGCCCATGGCGTCTACGCCGGCGCTGGCGGCGCCCGGCTCCTGCTGGTCGCTGCTGCAGAGCAAGTTCGGCCCGCAGATCGAGAAATCGGTGAACGAGGCCGATCCTTGTAAGAAGCTGCCTGGTCTGGATCACAAGGAAAAATTCGAAGTCAAATCGCTGGATGTGTGCAGCGCACCCGGCGGCGTGCAGATCAACGCCCACGCCGATATCGCCTGCAAATCGCATGGCGTACTGCAGGCAACGGTGAAAGGACAGCTGGAAGCCTCGGTGACGGTCGATGTCGGCGCCTGCAGGATCACCGATTCTCATGTCGGCATCAGCGGTCCGATCGGAGACCTGATCTCCTCCGTCGGCGGCATGCAGGAATTGGCCCGCGGTTTCGCGCAGGCGAAGATCTCCGAGATTTGCGGCAAATAGGCTGGCGGCCGGCGGCACTACAGCGCCGCCGGCCATGCTTCGACGGCGCGCGGCGATCTAGATCGGCATCGCGCCGGGGGACTCCTCCACTCCCTTTCCGCCGAAGCGAATATCCTTCTTCTCGAAACCGAAGCCGGAAAGCACTGCCACCACGGCGGCGACGATAACCGCCACGATCAACAGCGCAAAGGCATAGTCGCCATTCCAATGCGCCGCCAGGCCCGCCTGAATCGACGCATTGCCCGAGGCCAGCAGGTTACCGAGTTGATAGGCGAAACCAGGAAACGTGCCGCGTATCTCGTCCGGCGACAATTCGTTGAGATGCACCGGCACGATGCCCCAGGCGCCCTGCACGAAGAACTGCATCAGGAAGGCGCCGACGGCGAGCAGCACCGGCCCATGTGCATAGACCCAGAGCGGCGCGACCGGGATCGCCAGCAGGGCGGCGATGACAATCCCCCGACGCCGGCCGATGCGCTGCGATAGCGCCCCGAACGTCAAGCCGCCGACCATCGCGCCGATATTATAGACGATGGCGATGGCGCCGACCGTGTGGCTGTCATATTGACGCTGGGTTTCCATGAAGGTCGGATAGAGATCCTGCGTGCCGTGGCTAAAGAAATTGAACGCCGTCATCAGCAGCACCGCCCACAGGAACAACGGAATGTTTTCGCGCAATACGGTGGCAAAAGGCCGTTGCGGCTTTAACTGCCGCTGCACGAAGGCAGGCGATTCCTGCACATTGCGGCGAATATAGAGCACCAGCAACGCCGGCAGCGCGCCGACCATGAACATGCCCTGCCAGCCGATCGCCGGGAACAGCAGGAAGAACACGATGGACGCCAGCAGATAGCCCGAGGGATAGCCGGCCTGCAGGATGCCGGAGACGATGCCGCGCGACTCTTCCGGCACGGTCTCCATCGTCAGCGACGCGCCAACACCCCATTCGCCGCCCATGGCGATGCCGAACAGCGCCCGCAGCACCAGGAACATCGTCAACCCGGTCGAAAAGCCGGTAAGGAACTCGAACACCGAATAGAGCAGCACGTCCGCCATGAGCGTCCTGCGACGGCCGAACCGGTCGGCGGCGAGCCCGAAGATCAGGGCCCCGAGCGGCCGCATGGCGAGCGTCAGGAAGATCGCCACCGCGACCGCCGGAACGTCGGTATGAAACTCCTCCGCTATATGCTTGAGAACGAAGACCAATATGAAAAAATCGAAAGCGTCCAGCGTCCAGCCGAGATAGGCGGCGATGACGGTGTTGCGTTGCTGGGGGGACAAGGAACGTAAGCTATCCAATGCGGTCATCATGATCCTCCGACCGGATGGCGGCGGCGAGGCGGGCAAAGTCCGGATGCCGTCGAAGCTGGGGGACCCGGCGCGGGCCGGGCTGTCGACGTTGTGGCCAGTTCCTCCCTTGGCGCCTGCGAGGATCGCGCTATGCAGACGAGGTCAGCGATAGCGTACCAGCCAGCTTCGGGTTGTAACATATTTGACATATTGGGCGAACGGAAAAATCCACCGCTTGTTTCCCTTTTGTACTCTTCCCCTCTTCACATCGGCGTTGACTCTCGCCATATTCGCCCGATGGCAAAATCATCGAAGAAATCCCCCGCCCCGACCGGTTTCGAAGAGGCGTCGCAGGCCTCGTTTGAAGGAGCGCCGCTCAGCGGCAGCGTTTCCGACTGGGTGAAGCAACTGGAATCGGAAGCCGAGACCTCCGGCATAGAGACCCAGCGGCAGATCGCGTCGAAGGCCGGCAAGCATCGCAAGAAGGTGGAAATCGCCGCCTCCAAATCGGCGCGCGGTACTTCGATGGGTGGCTCTACCGATCCGAAGACGCGCGCCGCCGCGGGCCTGAACCCGGTCTCCGGCATGGATACCTCTCTGGAAAATGCGGCCAATGCCGGTACTGCGGTAACGGCTACGGTCGAGGCGCTGTCGGCGCTGATCGAGAGCGGCAATCCGCTCTTCAAGGACGGCAAGCTCTGGACGCCGCACCGCCCTGCCCGGCCGAATAAATCCGAAGGCGGCATCCCGATCCGCATGGTCTCGGACTATGAGCCCGCCGGCGACCAGCCGACGGCCATCCGCGATCTCGTCGAGGGCCTTGATAATGGCGACCGCAGCCAGGTGCTGCTCGGCGTCACCGGCTCCGGCAAGACCTTCACCATGGCCAAGGTGATCGAGGCGACGCAGCGCCCCGCCGTGATCCTCGCGCCGAACAAGACGCTGGCCGCCCAGCTCTATTCCGAATTCAAGAACTTCTTCCCCGACAACGCGGTGGAGTATTTCGTCTCCTACTACGATTATTACCAACCGGAAGCCTATGTGCCGCGCTCGGATACCTTCATAGAGAAGGAATCCTCGATCAACGAACAGATCGACCGCATGCGCCACTCGGCGACGCGCTCGCTGCTGGAGCGCGACGACTGCATCATCGTCGCGTCGGTCTCCTGCATCTACGGTATCGGCTCGGTCGAGACCTATACGGCCATGACCTTCCAGATGAATGTCGGCGACCGGCTCGACCAGCGACAATTGCTGGCCGACCTCGTGGCACAACAATACAAGCGCCGCGACATGGATTTCATTCGCGGCTCCTTCCGTGTGCGTGGCGACACGATCGAAATCTTCCCGGCCCACCTGGAGGATGCCGCCTGGCGCATTTCCATGTTCGGCGACGAGATCGACGCCATCACCGAATTCGATCCGCTGACCGGCCAGAAGACCGGCGACCTGAAGTCGGTGAAGATCTATGCCAATTCGCACTATGTCACCCCGCGCCCGACACTGAACGGCGCCATCCGCCATATCAAGGAAGAGCTGAAGATCCGGCTCGCCGAGCTGGAAAAGGCAGGCCGCCTGCTGGAGGCGCAGCGCCTGGAGCAGCGCACCCGCTACGATGTCGAAATGCTGGAAGCCACCGGCTCCTGTGCCGGCATCGAAAACTACTCGCGCTACCTCACCGGCCGTAACCCCGGCGAACCGCCGCCGACCCTGTTCGAATATATCCCCGACAACGCCCTGCTGTTCATCGACGAGAGCCATGTCTCGGTCAGCCAGATCGGCGGCATGTATCGCGGCGACTTCAGGCGTAAGGCGACGCTGGCCGAATACGGCTTCCGCCTGCCCTCCTGCATGGACAACCGGCCGCTGCGTTTTGAGGAATGGGACGCCATGCGCCCGGACACGATCGCCGTATCCGCAACGCCAGGCGCATGGGAAATGGACCAATCCGGCGGCGTCTTCGCCGAACAGGTCATCCGCCCGACCGGCCTGATCGACCCGCCCGTCGAAGTCCGCTCCGCCCGCAGCCAGGTCGACGACGTACTCGGTGAGATCCGCGAGACCGCCGCCAAGGGCTATCGCACGCTCTGCACCGTGCTCACCAAGCGCATGGCCGAGGATCTGACGGAATATCTGCATGAACAGGGCGTGCGCGTCCGCTACATGCACTCCGACATCGACACGCTGGAGCGCATCGAGATCATCCGCGACCTGTGTCTGGGTGCCTTCGACGTGCTCGTCGGCATCAACTTGCTGCGCGAAGGTCTCGACATCCCCGAGTGCGCCTTCGTCGCCATCCTCGACGCCGACAAGGAAGGCTTCCTGCGCTCCGAGACCTCGCTGATCCAGACGATCTGTCGCGCCGCCCGTAACGTCGACGGCAAGGTCATCCTCTATGCCGACACCATCACCGGCTCGATGAAGCGGGCGATGGAGGAAACCGGCCGCCGCCGCGAGAAGCAGATGGCCTACAACCTCGAACACGGCATCACGCCGGAATCGGTGAAGGCGAAGATTTCCGACATTCTCGACAGCGTCTACGAGAAGGACCATGTCCGAGCCGACATCGGCGGCGTATCCGGCAAGGGTTTTGCCGATGGCGGCCACCTCGTCGGCAACAACCTGCAAGCCCATCTCAACGCGCTGGAAAAAGCCATGCGCGACGCCGCCGCCGATCTCGACTTCGAAAAGGCAGCGAGACTGCGTGACGAGATCAAGCGTCTCAAGGCGGCCGAACTCGCCGTCATGGACGATCCGATGGCGCGGGAAGAGGCAAAGAGTATCGAGGGGAAAGGGCCGTCATCCTCGGCCAAACGCAGCGTAACCCCGTCATCCTCGGGCTCGACCCGAGGACCGGCTGCGGCTGACGGAAACGCCGATCAATCGGCTTCTTATTTCGCCAAACCAAGCCTCGACGAAATGGGGCCTGGCAGCGACGCCGGCACGCCTCTCTTCCGCAAGAACACCCTCGACGAAATGACCGTCGGCCGCACGGAAAAGCCGGTGACGGGCAAGGTGCCGGACAAGCCGATCATCCGGGCGAAGCCGGGTGTCGGGTCCTATGAGGATGCGGTGGACGAGAAGCAGCGCAAGGGCCGCACCAAGGGGAAGACCGGGCGGCCTGGAAGGTAAACCCTTGTTTGAGCCTAGATGCCGCCGGGTTCGCCCTGCTGACAGATCCGAAAAAGCTTCTGCGCCGGATGGGAACGGAAGCGCGGGGGCTGCTGCTGCCGGCCTTCGGCATAGCCCTGCATTTGGGGGAGATATTCTGGAGCGATACCCCTGGACTTCACCGCCATCGACCCGGCGGTCAACATGGTCAGCCGCCTCGAGGGCAACGGCCGTCATGAAGCGTCTGGTGACAGCTTTTGGTCCTATTGTTAAAAAAATCCGTGGCATGGTTCCGGAGCTTTTCCAAGCTCGTCGCCGCGCCTAAAATCAATTTTACGTTGAATGGAACAATTTATATCCCCGCTGGTTGTTCTTGCTTTCAACCACAGGAGTTTGAAATGTATAACGCAAAGCGTGACAGCGGCGGTGGCGGAGCGTGCAACGCGATCCCTTCGATGGGAGCAATAGAGGGTCGGATAACCGTCCTCGAAGTTGTCGCGATGACATCCTTGCAACTTGTTCTCAAAGACGGCGACAAACATGCTGTCCAGCATGTGCTGTCGCTGATCCGCAAGGCAATGCGCGACAAATGCAACGAAATAGAACTATCGGCCGACGACGCGAAGTCGGCAATCGAGTATGCGCAGGAATTGCTCGATGCAACAATCCAGAACATGGATATCCCGACGGCACATGAGGCATCGCTCCATCCGTGATCGCCGCTGTCGCCGACGACCGCCTGATCAACCGGCAATCGCCGGCGATCTTCACGCTGCTCGTGGGACTCGTGAGGTGAAGATCGTGTGGGTGATCGAGACATGTGTTCCTGACTTGGTGGAAACAACCTCTAATTGAGCATCCAACTGCTTTGCGAGAGCCTGGACAATCGCTGTACCCAATCCCTCACCCGATTTTGTTAAGGAACCGTCTTCCTTCCCCACGCCATTGTCAGAAACGATCAGCTTCCAATTGGCGCCATCGACCTCATAGCTGACGAGTACGCCAGCATCCGCCTTGAATTTCGGAAAGGCGTATTTGATCGCATTGATAACCAGTTCGGTAACGATCAAGCCAAGACTGACGGCTCGATCCGAACCAATTCGCGCATCATCGGCGACCATTCGGATGTTGATCGGCCGGGAACTCCCCGTCATTGACAAGCTCAGGCTGGTGCAAAGCTTCGAAAGATAGGGGCCGACTTCGATTTCATCGATGCCATGCGTAACAGAGAGATGCCGCTGCACCTCGGCGACCGACATGAGTCGCTGATGGGCGTCGTGCAGATCGCGGCGCGTCTCCTCGGACGTGACGACGCGAGCTTTCAACAATAATATGCTCGCGATGATTTGCAGGCTGTTAGCGACACGATGCTGCATTTCCTGCAGCAAAATCTCCTTCTGATGCAGCAATTCCTCGGTACGTCGAAGAAGCTCGTCCTTCTCGCGTTGAACTGCCCGACCGGCCGTTACGTCGGTGAACGCCAGAAGAATGGTCGCATTCGTCTTGTCCTGATAGACAACCTGCCGTGCATTCAACAGCATGGTCCGGCGTCCGAGGCGAGGAAAATCATCTTCGACTTCGAAACCATCCATGGCGGTGCGGGCAGGAATAATCGTCTCCAACAAGAGCCGGAGCGCGGGGATGTCCCATTGTCCATCACCGAGCGTGAACAGGAGTCGACCGCGAGTATGTTCGGGATCGACCTGAAACGTTTCATAGAACGAGCGGCTCGCGGTCACCACATGGAACTTGTTGTCGAGAACGAGTAGAGGATCGTGGATCGTGTTCACAATCGCCTGCGCAAGTTTCTGCGCCTCATCGACATTCCGAAAATCGATCATAGCCTGAAGATTCCCTGCAGGACAGAACATCCTGTTTTACAGGCCGCATCCGATCCAAATGATACACTACGGCTTCCGGGCATGGATGTCGCCGAATTTCACGATACCGATGGCGGCGTCTCAAGATAACGTCTTTGCTATTCAAATGAGAATGACAGGAAATAAACGGCTCAAAAAGGCCATGCTGCCGTTCTCCTGTTCCACCATCGACACGCCATGAGATCGTAACGAGGTGCAACCAACGATCATCGACAACGTCGGTCACTTTCCAACCCTTTGAAATCCCCCTCCAATCTCTCCTCTTTCCCGCCCGCCCCCAATATTCCCCCTTGCCTTTTATCGCAAATCCTGTCACCCATATAGCGCTCGGGCATTTGCATGCCGGTGACTGGACTGATTTGGCAATGCCGACTGCGCGAGGCAGCCTCAGGGGGTCAACCTCTGCGTAGACGTTCTTTCCCCGTACGTGAACTTCTCGACTGGCTTTCGCATTTCGCGGGGGCAAAGCCGTCCGGGAGATCTCGGGCAATATTCAGACTGTAGGGAAAAGGACTATCCCAATGGCCACCAAGGGCATCGTAAAATTCTTCAACCAGGACAAGGGTTTTGGTTTCATCACCCCGGACGGCGGCGCTAAGGATGTATTCGTCCATATCTCCGCTCTCCAGGCTTCTGGCATCCAGTCGCTGCGCGAAGGCCAGCAGGTCACCTTCGACACCGAGCCGGATCGCATGGGCAAGGGCCCGAAGGCCGTCAACATCCAGGCTTCCTAAGTCTGAGTTGATATCCGGATAAAGTTTCGAACGGCGCGGTGCAAACCGCGCCGTTTCGCGTTTGTGGGGATGGGGCCACCCTCGCCCTTCGAGGCTCCAGCCCCCTTCGACAAGCTCAGGGCCTTCCGCACCTCAGGATGAGGGTGGAGTTAGCCTTGCGGCGCGGTTCAAAGTCAATCTGCTGTTGCAACGGGTCCCAACCGATCAGCCCTCATCCTGAGGTGGGAGCGAAAACAACCCTCGACGAACGAGGGCGGGTGGGGAATCACCAGCCCCTCAAGCGCTCGCCCGCTCCGCATCCCCACTAAAATCCACCGCCGCAAACGCAGCCGCGATCACCTCCGGCCCCGCCCCCGGCTTGTTGGCATCGGTCGAGAGGATCTGGCGATAGCGCCGCGAGCCCGGCAGACCGGTGAAGAGGCCGACCATGTGGCGGGCGACGTGGTGCACGCGGCCGCCATTGGCGATGTGCCGTTCGGTATAGGCCATCATCCGGTCGCACAGGCCGTTCCAGTCCGGCTCGACGGCCGCTTCGCCAAAGAAGCGATGGTCGACATCGGCGAGGATGGCGGCGTTCTGATAGGCGGCGCGGCCGAGCATGACGCCGTCGACATGGGAAAGATGCGCTTCCGCCTGATCGAGCGTCTGGATGCCGCCGTTGATGCCGATGAAAACGTCGGGCCAGCGCTGCTTCATCCGGTAGACGATGTCATAATCCAGCGGCGGGATCTCTCGATTCTCCTTCGGCGACAGGCCCTTGAGCCAGGCCTTGCGGGCGTGGATCCAGATGGCGTCGGCACCGGCATCGAGCACGCGGGCGATCAGCTCCGGCAGCGCCTGTTCCGGCTCCTGCTCGTCAACGCCGATCCGGCATTTCACCGTCACCGGTGCCTTGGACACCGCCTTCATCGCCGCAATACAATCCGCCACCGTCTCCGGCGTCAGCATCAGGCAGGCGCCGAAGGTGCCCGACTGCACGCGATCCGACGGACAGCCGACATTGAGATTGATTTCGTTGTAATTGTAAGCCTCGGCGATCTGCAGGGCTTTGGAAAGCTTGGCCGGATCGGAACCGCCGAGCTGCAACGCAACAGGATGCTCACTGACATCATGCCCCAGCAGCCGGTCGCGCGGCCCATGGATGATCGCATCCGCCACCACCATCTCGGTATAGAGCAGCGCATGGCGGCTGATCTGCCGGTGCAGATATCTGCAATGGCGGTCAGTCCAGTCGATCATCGGGGCGACGGCAAAAATCTTGCGGCCGTTCTTCAGGGCGTCAGCGTACATGGGAAACCTTTCTGTCCGCGCTCTACACCAAAACCTTGCTGAAGGCCAGTTTTCCCGGCGGCAACAATGATGCTAGGTTGACGAACGGAGTCGGAGAGCCGCAAGTCTTCCAGAGACAGATTGAACATTTGAAGAGTAGCCATGACAGAAACCCCCGCCACCGTCATTCCCCTGCCCGCGCCCGTGTTGCTGCCGATCGAGGGCGAGGCCGCCTTCTTCCCCGTACGCCGCGTCTATTGCGTCGGCCGCAATTATGCCGACCACGCAATCGAGATGGGTCATGACCCCAGCCGCGAGCCGCCCTTCTTCTTCCAGAAAAATCCGGACAATCTGCTGATATCGGACGAGTTCCCCTATCCGCCGCTGTCCTCCGATGTTCATCACGAAGTCGAGCTGGTGATCGCGCTCAGAAGCGGCGGCGCCGACATTCCGGCCGAACGCGCGCTGGATTGCATCTACGGCTACGGCGTCGGCATCGATTTCACCCGCCGCGACCTGCAGGGCGAAGCCAAGAAGCTGGGCCGCCCCTGGGAAATCGGCAAGGCGTTCGAACATTCCGCGCCGATCTCGCCGCTAGTGCCGGCAACCCAAGTCGGCCATCCCGACAAGGGCGGCATCTGGCTGATACGCAACGGCGAAGCGGCGCAAAGAGGCGACCTGTCGCAGATGATCTGGAAAGTGCCGGAGATCATCGCCGAACTGTCCAAGCTCTTCACGCTGGCGCCCGGCGACGTCATCATGACCGGCACGCCCGCCGGGGTCGGCCCCGTCGCGCGCGGCGACAGGATCACCTGCGCCGTCGACGGCGTGGCAACGTTGGTGCTGAACGTGGTTTGATCGCAAGGAGGACCACATGCCGCTCTATGCCCTTTCCGGCCTGGTGCCGAAGACGCCCGAACACGGCCTCTACTGGATCGCGCCGGATGCCGATGTGATCGGCCAGGTCGAGCTCGGCGAGGATGTCGGCATCTGGTTCGGCGCCGTGCTGCGCGGCGACAACGAGCCGATCGTCGTCGGCAGTCGCACGAACATCCAGGAAGGTGTGATGGTGCACACCGATCCCCGCTTTCCCGTCACCATCGGCGAAGGCTGCACCATCGGCCACCATGCCATCATCCACGGCTGCACCATCGGCGACAATTCGCTGATCGGCATGGGCGCGACGGTGCTGAACGGCGCGAAGATCGGCAACAACTGCCTGGTCGGCGCCAATGCGCTGGTGACCGAAGGCAAGGAATTTCCGGACGGCTCCCTGATCGTCGGCACGCCGGCCAAGGCGATCCGCGTGCTGGACGAAGCTGCGATCGAGGGCCTGCGCCGCTCGGCGCGCAACTATGTCGCCAACTGGCAGCGCTTCGCCCGCGACCTCAAGCGGCTGGATTAGGCGGCGTTCCCAAAAGTGTGCGCGGTCTTGGGATAAAACGCCGCCCTGCAATTCAAGCCGCGCAACTCGCGCAATGGCCGCGGATTTCGATGGTCGATTTCTCGGCCTTGAATTTCTGCGATTTCAGCCAATCCATCAGCCGGTGGTCCACCTCATGGTCGTGGAACTCGATCACCTGGCCGCAGCTCTCGCAAATAGCGAAGGCGACCAGACCGTGGCTGTGGCAATTCTCATTCGGATGGGCGCAGGCGACAAAGGAGTTGATGCTCTCGAGACGATGCACGACGCCATATTCCAGCAGCTTGTCCAGCGCCCTGTAGACCTGCAGCGGCGCGCGGAAACCGTTGTCGCGCAGCTTGTCGAGAATGGTATAGGCGCTGACCGGCCCTTCCGCCTTGGTCAGGACATCGAAGACAAGCGTCTGGTTCTTGGTGAGCATCGGAGTGGTCATGATTCCTGTCCTCCCTGTTGCGCCGCCGGCGCGCCACCCCTGCGAACAAGGGGCAGCAGACTGAAGATAAATAGGATGAGCGCAGCGACCACGATCGACGGGCCGGACGGCGTATCGTAGCGCAGCGAGCCGAACAAGCCGACGACGACGGCGACGGCACCGACGAGCGAGGCGAACACCGCCATCATCTCCGGCGTCGCGGCGAACCGGCGCGCGGTGGCGGCGGGAATGATCAGCAGCGCGGTAATCAACAGGATGCCGACAATCTTCATGGCGATGGCAATGACGACGGCCATCAGCAGCATGAAGAACAGCTTCGCCCGCTCCGGCCGCAACCCCTCGGCCTCGGCCAATTCCGGATTGACGGTGGAGGCGAGCAGCGGTCGCCAGAGCCAGGCGATCGCCGCCAACACGAAGACACCGCCGCCCCAGATCATCGCGATATCAGAGCGGCTGACGGCCAGGATGTCGCCGAACAGGAAGGCGATGAGATCGATCCTGACCCAGCTCATGAAAGCAACCATGACGAGGCCGATCGCCAGCGTCGCATGCGACAGGATGCCGAGCAGCGCATCCGCCGACAACGCCTGCCGGCGTTGCAGAAAGAGCAGCAGGATCGACACGAGCGCCGCGACCGCAAAGACGGAGAGCGTCAGATTGAGCTGGAAGAGCAGCGACAGCGCCACGCCGAGCAGCGCAGAATGCGAGATCGTATCGCCGAAATAGGCCATGCGCCGCCAGATGATGAAACAGCCGAGCGGTCCGGTGGTCAAAGCGAGCCCGACACCGGCGACAACGGCGCGCAGGAAGAAATCGTCAAACATGGCGCTCTCCCTCGGCGTGATGATGCCCATGATCGTGGTGCTCATGATCATGCTGATCATGGTCATGATGACCGTCATCGGTATGGCAATGATCGGTGATCGTGCCGTCGGCGTGCTGCACCCGACCATCCGGCAGATGGGTATGATCGTGATGATGGCTGTAGATCGCCAGCGACTGCGCCGCGCGTGTGCCGAACAGCCTGACATATTCCGGGCTTTGGCTGACCGCCTGCGGCGTGCCTCGGCAGCAGACGTGGCCATTCAGGCAAACGACAGTGTCGGTTTCGGCCATGACCACATGCAGATCATGCGAAATCAGCAGGATGCCGCAGCCTTCCGAATTCCGGATCGATTTGATGAGGTCGTAGAGCGCGATCTCGCCGCTGAAATCGACGCCCTGCACCGGCTCGTCCAGCACCAGAAGGTCCGGCTTGCGGGCGATGGCGCGCGCCAGCAGCGCCCGCTGGAACTCGCCGCCGGACAGATGCTGCACCTCGGCCCTGGCGAGATGGGCGATCCCCACCGCCTCCAGCGCCGCCCTCAATTCGGCTTCGGGCAAAGGCCCCGTCAATGTCATCAGGCGGTGGACGCTGAGCGGCAGGGTCCAGTCGATGGCAAGCTTCTGCGGGACGTAGCCGACCTTAAGCCCGGCAATACGCTCGACGCTGCCTTCATCCGGCTTCAGCACGCCGATCGCCGCCTTGGCGCTGGTGGATTTGCCGGAACCGTTCGGGCCGATCAGGGTGACGATTTCGCCGCGGCTCACCGAAAAATCGACGCCGCGCACCAACCAGCGGCCACCACGGCGGATGCCGACATCATGAAGCGACACCAGCGGTCGTCTCTGTTTGTCCACGGAAGAAAGCATGAAATTTCCACTTGCGCTGTTGCGCCTTGCTATCGCACACGTTATAGCATAACGCAATTGATGTAATAACATTACATACCCATTCAAGGGCGATCGCGCATGACCATGATAAAGACTATCCTTCCCCTCACCGCTTCCCTGCTGCTCTCCGGATTTTTCGCCGGCGCCACGATGGCCGCCGATGTGCCGGACGTGGTGGTGTCGATCAAGCCCATTCATTCCCTCGTCGCCGCGATCATGGACGGCGTCGGTACGCCGGAGCTGATCGTCGATGGCGCCGCCTCGCCGCACACCTATGCGCTGAAGCCCTCGAACGCGAAAGCGCTGGAAGCTGCCAAGGTGATCTTCTGGGTCGGACCCGGCATGGAAGCCTTCCTGGAAAAGCCGCTTTCGGCCCTCGGCTCGAACGCTCTTGTGGTCCAGCTCGACGAGGCGCCCGGCATTACCAAGCTGAAATTCCGCGAGGGCGGCGCCTTCGAAGCGCATGACGATGGCGACGAGCACGCCGAAGGCGACGCACATGATCACCACGACCACGAGCATGAGGAATTCGACACGCATCTCTGGCTCGATCCTCACAATGCCAAGGCAATGACGGCAGAAATCACCACCACATTGGTCGCAGCCGACCCCGGTAATGCACTGACCTATGAAGCCAACCAGAAGGCGTTGGACGACAGGCTGGACGCACTCGACGCGGAAATCGCCTCGACCCTCGCCCCGGTGAAAAGCAAACCCTTCATCGTCTTCCATGACGCCTACCAATATTTCGAGCGCCGTTATGGCGTGCGTGTCGCGGGCTCGATCACGGTCAGCCCGGAGAGTATTCCCGGCGCACAGCGCATATCGGAAATTCACGGCAAGGTCGCCGACCTCGGCGCCACCTGCGTCTTCGCCGAGCCGCAATTCGAGCCGAAGCTGGTCAACGTCGTCCTCGAGGGCACATCGGCGAAATCCGGCGTGCTCGATCCGGAAGCGGCAACGCTGCCGCAAGGCCCGGATCTCTATTTCGAGTTGATGCGCGGCATCGCCAATTCCCTGAAGACCTGCCTCTCCTGAGACAGGCATCATATCGCCGAAGAGAGCGAGCTCATTGCTCGCTTTTTCAGATCCATGAATGTAATGATATTACATTACAAAAGAGGTTACCATGAACAGGAAGCTCCCGGTCACCGTCCTTTCCGGTTTTCTCGGCGCCGGCAAGACGACGCTGCTCAATCATATCCTCAGCAACCGCCAGGGCCTGCGGGTCGCCGTCATCGTCAATGATATGAGCGAGGTGAATATCGATGCCACGCTGGTGCGCGATGGCGGCGCCAATCTGTCCCGCACGGAAGAACAGCTCGTCGAAATGACTAACGGCTGCATCTGTTGCACGCTGCGCGACGACCTGCTGAAAGAGGTGCGCCAACTCGCCGTTCAGGATCGCTTCGACTATCTGCTGATCGAATCGACCGGGATCGCTGAACCCCTGCCCGTCGCAACGACCTTCGAATTCCGCGACGAAGGCGGCAACAGCCTCTCCGATGTCGCCAGGCTCGATACCATGGTCACCGTGGTCGACGCCGCCAACCTGCTTGCCGACTACGGCTCGACCGATTTCCTCGCCGATCGTGGCGAGACCGCCGGCGACGGCGACAACAGGACCATCGTAGACCTCCTCGTCGAGCAGATCGAGTTCGCCGATGTCGTCGTCCTCAACAAGGTCGGTGCGGCAAGCACTGAGGAGCGCGACGCCGCCCGCAAGATCATCGTTGGCCTCAATCCCGACGCGCGCCTGATCGAGGCTGATTTCGGCAAGGTGGAGCCCGCGGAAGTTCTTGGCACCGGCCGCTTCGACATCGACCGCGCCGAGACGCATCCTCTCTGGTACAAGGAACTGCACGGCTTCAAGGATCATGTTCCGGAGACGGAGGAATACGGCATTCGCTCCTTCGTCTATCGCGCGAAGAAGCCGTTCGATCCCATGAAATTTCAAGCGTTTCTCAATCGTTCGTGGCCGGGCGTCGTGCGCGCCAAGGGGTTCTTCTGGCTCGCAACCCGCCCGCATCATGTCGGCGAGATGAGCCAGGCGGGTGCGCTGGTCCGCACAGCCAAGATGGGCCTTTGGTGGGCTGCCGTACCGCAGGAACAATGGCCAAATGATCCCGCCTTCAAGCGCGCCATCGGACGCTATCTCGACCCGACCTGGGGCGACCGCCGCCAGGAACTGGTCTTCATCGGCGCCGATCCCATGGATCGGGAAAAGATCACAACAGAGCTGGATGCCTGTCTGATCGAAGCGGAAACATTCACGCCCGAGCGCTGGAGGAAGCTGCCGGACCCGTTTGCGAGTTGGAACAGGCCGGCTGCATGAGCGAACCGAAGGCCATCCACCTCGGCTGTTTCTGCTTCGAATGCGAAGGGGAAGATGGCGGGAACAACCCGGCGAAGACAGCCTCGAAATCCGGTTCGCAGGCTATCGATCGTGAAGACGAAAAGAAAAACAACTCAGCCGCCCGCAAATCTGCGGGCGCGCTGGAATGTTTGCTGTTCGGAGCCTGAAACGACGAGATCAAGCCACCAGCATGTTGGCTGGAACGACGCTGACCTCATGCATGACCATCAGCGCACCGATCACCTCGCCTCTCGGCCTGGTGGCCCGCAGCGGCGTCATGCGGCAACGCAAGGTCTTGCCGACATCCATCGGACGCTGGGCTGGATAGAGGCAATCAACCATCTCACCAGCCAAGCAGGCATCGAGCTTACCCCTGAAGCTGCTCTCGAAGCATTCGGAACCGATGAATTCGGCTAGATGCCGCCCGACCAACTCGATCGGCTTCGACTTCAAAAATTCAGAATTGGCCGCATTGCTGTAGAGATAACGGTAGTCGCGCGTAATGACGGCGACACGATCCGGCAGGCTGTCGAGAATGACATCATTCAGAACATTGTCCTCGTCGAATCCCGGAACCTGGCTCTCGTGCTCGTCTTTCTCCGTGGAGAATGCTATCAGCACGTCCGCCGCAGCCTCACTGGCGCCGCCGAAATAGCGGTCGATCAGCAAGGACAACGACGCAGAATTCCGCCTCACCCGCGAACGGTCATCCGATTCCTCGCGAATGAGATTGCTCGTGAATTGAAGCTGCATGTACATTTCAAGAAGACTGTTGGCCTTGTAGGCCAGAATCGCCGCTATGAGCGGTTCCAATTCGCGATCCAGAGAACTAACCAGTTCGTCGTCACCCAGCTTGATCGCACGTTGAATCTGGGCGCATTTCATGGAGAAGGCATGAAAGAGTGCCAGCAAATCGCCCTCCTGCCCTTGCCCAAAGGTAAGCCTCGGGCCTCATTCCCGATACTCCGATGACCAAGGAACTTCAGCTTGGTGTCCGCAATCTCACCAAACTTTCTGTAAATTGAAATAACATGACTTACCCTCACTTTCAATGCTGGTGAATGTAAGTTCTCGGAAAAGGCGAACTTTTTGAAAGCACAGGCCTACCCAAGGTCAAAGACACGATCTATTGGGACCAAAAACCGTTCATTTTGGCACAGGCCACTCTGTTTCGGTAACATCTCAGAAAACAGACTTCTTGATATTCCAGCGGTCGTGATACCAAAGCCATTGCTCCGGATGCTCCCTCACCCAGCTCTCGACCTTGTCGTTCAGCATCTGCGCGGTGGCGGGCAAGTCCAGGTTTCCACGTTCGTCGCGGGGCATCTCCAGCTTCGGCTCGATCTCCAAACGGTAGCGATTGCCGGGCAAACGGATGCATCTGGCTGGATAAACCTCGCAATCGAACTGCCGCACCAGCTTCGGCAACAGCGGATTGGTCTTGACGTCGCGACCGAAGAACAGGGTCTTCAGCCCCTTACGGAACTTCTGATCGACCAGCACGCCGACCCCGCCGCCATTCTCCAATTGCCGAGCCAGGGTGAAGGACGAGCCCGCATGCGAAGGCACGAGACTGCCCATGCGCTTGGCGCGAAAATCGAAAACCTTCTGTGCCACATAGGGATTGTTCGGCGGACGGAAAAGCACTGTAACTTTCAGTCCGAAGGCCGCGCCGGCCACCGGCAGCAACTCGAAGTTGCCGGTATGCCCGGTAAAGACGATAAAAGGGCGAGGATTCTCTCTTAGGTCGAGAAATATCGGGATTCCCGAGACTTCGATACGGCCCGGCTCCTCACGAGACGGATCAAAATCGAACAGCCGGTCGAGAAAAACATATTCCGCCGCCAGCCGCCCCATGTTGCCCCAGCTCGCCAGCGCGATCTCGCCGATTTCCGCCTCGCTCTTGTCGGGAAACGCATTGCGCAGGTTGGTCAGCATCAATTGATGACGACGCATGCGCGGACCGATCTTTCGCGTCAGCCAGTCGGCGAAATTGATGCCACCATCGGCTGGAAACAGCTTCAGGAAATTCAGGAATCCGAAGATCACCTGCGCCACCAGCCATTGCCGGAAGTTCCTGAGCGCAAGTACGATCCGGGTGATGACGAGCTTCACGCCGGTCAATCCATCTTGAGGATGATCTTGCCGAAAATCTGGCGCGATTCCATCCGTTCCAGCGCCCGGTCGATATCGCTGAAGCTCACTTCGGTGTCGATCACCGGATGCACCAGACCGCGCGCCATCTTCTGCATGGCGTTCGCCATGTTCTCCATGCGGCAGCCGAAGGAACCGAAGAGCTTCAGTTGCTGCTGGAACAGCATCATCAGGTTCATTTCGGTGGATACGCCCGAGGTCGAACCACAGGTGACGAGACGACCGCCGCGCTTCATGCAGAGCATCGAGCCCGCCCAGGTATCCTTGCCGACATGTTCGAAGACGACGTCGACGCCTTTCTTCTTGGTCAGCTTGCGCACCACGCCCTCGAAGCGGTCGGTGCGATAGTTGATGACGTGATCGGCGCCGAGCGCCTTGGCCTTGTCGATCTTGTCGTCGGAGCCGACGGTGGTGATCACCGTGCAGCCGATCTTCTTTGCAAGCTGGATCGCCGCCGTGCCGATGCCCGAGCCGCCGGCATGGACGAGAATCGTTTCACCCGGCTCCAGCTTGGCATTGTCGAACAGCATGTGCTCGACGGTGCCGAAGGTGACAGGCGCCAGCGCCGCGCCGATCGCATCGACGCCGGGAGGCGCCGGAACGAGCAGACGGGCCGGCAGGTTGACCTTCTCCTGCGCGAAGCCGTCGAGATGGAAACCGTGCACACCGCCGACATGTTCGCAGAGATTGTCGCGACCTTCGCGGCAATGACGGCAGAGGCCGCAGGTGCGTGCGCCATAGATCGACACAAGCTGGCCGGGCAGCACATTGGCAACGCCCGGTCCGATCGCCTCGACGACACCGGATGCTTCAGCACCGATGACCAGCGGCATCTTGCGCTTGGCAAACGCCATGCCGCGCCAGCCCCATACATCGATGTGGTTGAGGGCGACGGCCTTGACACGCAGGGTCACCTCGCCCGCGCCGGGAGCCTCCGGCTCCGGCAGATCGGTGATCTCAAGTTTGCGGTCGTCGATCAGTTGCAAAGCACGCATGGCAAAGTCCCTCGCCTCTCGGGCGCAGTTATGTCTTGTTCTTCAAAAGTCCGATTAAGCCGGTTCAAGCGCCATGACAAGGCTGGCGTTCTGTCCGCCGAACCCGAAGGAGTTCGAAAGGATGGCGCTGACCTGCTTTTCACGCTTCTGGTTCGGCACGACGTCGAGGATGATCGTCGGATCGGGATTGTTGTAGTTGATGGTCGGCGGCAGCGTGCCGGTCAGCATCGTCTGCAGCGAGAACACCGCTTCGACCGCGCCGGCGGCCGTCAGCGTATGGCCGATCATCGACTTGTTCGACGAGACCGGGATCGTTGGCAACCGCTCGCCGAAGACGGCGGACATAGCACCATATTCCATTTTATCGTTTTCCGGCGTCGACGTGCCATGGGCATTGATATAGCCGATATCGGTCTCAGCCATGCCGGCGTCTGCAAGTGCCGCGCGGATCGTCGCGATCGCCGGGCCGCCATCGGGCGACGAGCGGGTGCGGTGGAAGGAATCGGCCTTGTCGCCGGCGCCCTTCATGATGCCGAAGATCTTGGCGCCACGGGCAACCGCCGCCTCCAGCGATTCCAGCACCAGCGTCGCGGCACCTTCGGCGATGACGAAGCCGTCGCGGTCCTTGCTGAAGGGCTTGGATGCCTTGGTCGGTGAATCGTTCTGGGTGGAAAGAGCCGACAGCAGGGAGAAGCGGATCAATGCTTCGGCGCTGAGCGAACCGTCGGTCGCAACCGTCAATGCCCGCGTCGTACGGCCCTGGCGGATCGCCTCGATGCCGAGCTGGATCGCGGTGACGCCCGACGCACAGGCCGTGGACAGGGTCACCGGCAGGCCGCGCGTGCCGAAACGATCGGCGAGCCGCTCCGAAATGGCACCGAACAGGGCCGCCTCGTGGAACACCGGATCGGGACGCTGACGCATCGCGGCGAGGAAACGATCATAGACATCGCCCGGATGATCGCCCGGCGGCGAACGGTCGGCGAGTTCGAAGCGTGCGCTCCATTCCGGCTCGATCGGCGGTGCCGCCAGGAAGAGCGGCGCGTTGAAATCACCGGAAAGTCCGGCCTGGGCAAGGGCCTCGATCGTCGTCTCACGAGCAAAAGCGTAGGAACGCTCGACAGCGTTCGGCGCCGGAATATCGATGAAGTCCACCGTGCCGGCAATACGCGTCGACAGCCCGTCGGTCGGAAAGCGGGTGATGCCGTGAATGCCCGACGTGCCCGAGGACAGTGCGTTCCAATTGTCCTGCAATCCCTGGCCGAGCGAAGTGATGATGCCCATGCCGGTAACGGCGACGATGGGGCGGCCGAGATGATCCTTGTAGGCGGATGCGGTCATGATCCTAACTCCTCACGCTTCGGCGGACAGTACGGCGATGCCTTCGCCGCGCGCGTGGCCAACGGTCGTCACGACCGCTTTCGTCGCTCCGGCCTTCATCGGCTTTTCATGCGTGGCGTCGAAAACCGGCACCTTGGCCTTGTTGGCGACCGCGAGCGCCGCAAAAGCGATCCCGAGCGGAAACTGGCTCTCGAGCCCGTGGCCGGAAACCCCGGCATAGCCGCGAATGGCCGATGCCGGCAGCTGCGCTTCCAGCACGGCCTTTTCGCGCGTTGCAAGATCGGCGATCGCCGTCGTGCCGCAGAAGACGACCGTGTCGCCGCCTTGTGCGTCCTTGGCCGGCGCGAGCAGACGCTCCAGCCGCGCCTCGAACTTGCCAGCATCGCGACTGCCGCGATCACCTTCGATGGCGTCGATCGTTGCATAGATGCGCGCGCCGCGAGCTTCGGCATGGGCGCGCGATTCAAGCACGAGGAAGGCGCCGAGCGAACCCATGATCATGCCGCCGCCATTTTCCGGCTTGCGGGACCAGAGCGGATGCCATTCGCCGATTGCATGCGCGTTCACCGACTCGATCAGCAACATCATGTCCTGCCGCTCGGCCGAAAACGCACCGCCGACCAATGCATGGCTCGATTCGCCCGACTTGATGCGATGGAAAGCGGTCTCTACGGCCGAGATGCCGGCGGCTTCCTCGCCCATGAAGGTGCGCGACGAGCCCGTCACCTTATGGACGATGGAAATATTGCCGGCCAGCAGATTGGAAAGCTGTGCCAGGAACAGCGTCGGTCGAAGCTCGGTCGTCAGCTTCTCGTTCAACAGCACCTCGCGGTCGTTGCGCTTCAGGCCTTCGTCGACAATCAGCGTATCGACATTGAGGTCGCGCTCGCCGCCGCCGGCAGCGACGATCATGTCCATGCTGGCGCAAGCATCAAGATCGTCCCTGAAGCCGGCATCGTCCAGCGCCAGGCCGGCGGTGAAGACACCGATGCGCTGCCAGTTTTCCATCTGCCGCTGATCGCCGCGCTTCGGGATCTGCTGCGACCAGTCGATCTCCGGCAGCGGATGCACGGGATAGGGCTTGAATTTCTCGGTTTCGACGATGGTCGTCGGCGTCTTGTCCGCGGTCAGCAGGGCGACATGCGCATCCTTGCCGACACCCTGACAGGTGACGATGCCGATACCCGTGATCACCACATCATTCTGAGCCTTGCTCATTCATCAATCCTC
Source organism: Rhizobium sp. (assembly GCA_036398815.1). Lineage (GTDB taxonomy): Bacteria > Pseudomonadota > Alphaproteobacteria > Rhizobiales > Rhizobiaceae > Rhizobium. Next base: position 39,189 of record DASWOH010000278.1, read on the forward strand.
TAAGAATGCGGGGCCATGCAAGCCGGAAGCATCAACCATTGGCGGCGATGGCGTCGAGAAGCCCGACCTCGCCTGCCCGCTTGCGCACGATATCGGCCAGCGGCACCTCATTAAACGGCATGGTGCGCAGCTTCAACTGCGCATCGCAGATCTTCTTGCCGGCAATGGTGATACGCGCCTTTGTCACCGCAAAGCCCGAGCCGTCATGCTCCAGTTCCGCCTCGATGTCGAGCTCTGCTTCGGGCTCGACGAAGGTGCGCATCTTGGCGCCGTCGACCGACATCAGGAACGGCATGGAGGCGAAATTGGTCACCGCGAGCACCAGCATGCCCGAAGCCTGGGCCATGGTTTCGATCAGGAGAACGCCAGGAACCAGCGGCATGCCGGGAAAATGGCCTTCGAAAACAGGGCTTTTGGCCGGAACGACCGAATGCGCCTTCAAAAGGCCTTTCGATAGATCGACGGACTCAACCCGGTCGATCATCTGGAAATATTCCAGCAGCATCAACGCCTCCGACCCTACCCGCTGACCTCTGGCGGTCCGGGCAGGATACGATAGTTAAGAATGAAACCGCCCGGCCGCTATAGTCAGGAGCGGCTGGGCGTCAAAAAAGCAAAGACGTTGCTCAGCCCTTGGCGGCGCGCAGTTCGTCGATCTTGGCACAGAGATTCTTGAGAACGAAATATTCCTCGGTCGAAACTTTGCCTTCGTTGACTTCCTGGGTCCACTTTTCCAACGGAATCTTGATGCCGAACTCCTTGTCGATGGCAAAAACGATGTCCAGAAAGTCGAGGCTGTCGATACCGAGATCGTCGATCGTGTGGCTCTCCGGAGTGATCGTCTCACGGTCGATTTCGCTTGTCTCAGCGATGATGTCGGCAACTTTGTCGAATGTAGCAGTCACGCCCATACCTCTTGAAATGATAATTCAATCCTCCTCATAGGGAAATCCGTTCCAAAAGCCAATGGTTTCCGCCGGAGACCCCGGCAATTTGGCGAAAGACTGTTGCGCAAACAGCAACGCC
>DASWOH010000279.1:0-15506 GCA_036398815.1 Rhizobium sp.
TGGGTGTTTCCAGCCCGGCGATGATACGCAACAGTGTGCTCTTCCCGCACCCGCTCGGACCTAGCAGGCTGACAAATTCGCCCTGCTTGACCATCATGTTGACATCGTTCACCGCGGGAGCGATGCCGTAACTCTTCGAAACCGACTGCAGATTGATGGCGGCCATCAGTTTTAACTCTCCCTCTTGGTAACTACTTCCGCGAGCTGACTACGAATGATCGCTCCATCCTTCATAATGAGCGACATGCGTCGGCCCTGATCACCCAGGACTGAAATGTCATCTGCGGGGTTTCGATCTACGACAATCGCATCGGCAAGAGCACCTTCACGGATAACGCCGATCTGGCCCGACATGCCGAGGAGGTCTGCGGCTACAGTGGTTGCGCTACGGATAACGTCAGCGGCGCTGAGCACTTCGCAGCGGATCGCGAATTCTTCGTTCTGGAACTCTTCCAGGTCTCCCATCAAATCCGTGCCGAAAGCCATCTTCACGCCGCCCTTGCGCGCGATCTCCAGCCCTTTGCTGCCGACATCGAGAACACGCTTGGCTTTCTCCAGGATCTCCGGAGGAAGCTGGTCGCCGAACTCGACTTCCTTGTGGTAGGCCACGAGCGTCGGCACCAGAAATGCGCCGCGTTCGGCCATGAGTGCGGCTGTCCTTTCATCGATGAAGTTCCCGTGCTCGATTGTGCGCGCTCCGTAGTCAACAGCGCGATATATGGCGGCCGCGGTATATGCGTGCGCGGCGGCATAGGTCCCGGCATGCTCGGTTTCCTCCACGATCGCCCGGATTTCCGCTTCCGAATATTGCAGGAAATGGATTGGATCCGCAGGGGAGCCAACACCGCCGGATGCGAAGATTTTGATGAAATCCGCGCCGAGTCTTATTTCGTCTCGAGCTGCCCGACGAACCTCGGCCTCGCCGTCGCAAATCCTCCCGAGGCCACCGCCATTCTGATAAATCATATGAGCGCAGCGGCAGGGCGCAGCCTGGTCTATGCGCGCGCGCATGTCGCCATGACCTCCCGTCTGGCTCAGGCCGCGGCCACAAACGAACAGGCGCGGCCCTTTGATGAGGCCTTTGGCAACAGCATCGCGATGGCCGGCGTCTGCGCCTGCTGTGTCACGGGCGGTGGTAAATCCGCGAAATAGCATTCGCCGTATTTTGTTAGTGACAATCATGTTGAGCATCGACGCCATGATCGGGCTCTGCATACGATCATGCGCTGTGACATGCACGTGGCAGTCGATCAGGCCTGGCATCAGTACTCGACCACCGAGATCGTGAGCCGGAATGTCATCGGAGACCTCGATACCCGGAGCAATCCGTGCGAAACGTCCATTTTCGACGAGCACATCAAAGCCCTGCTGGCAGCGTCCTGTCTCTGGATCAAACAGTTCGAGGTTTCGGAAAACCCGAGTGCGGTTCTGTGTCATATCTTTATCCCTCACGTTTTAACCCCGCCCACGGAAAAGCTCTGCAGTATGACGCGCTGCAACAATGCAACTACGATAATGACGGGCACGCTCATCATCACGGAGGCCGCCATTAATCCCGCCCAGTCCACGTCGAATGTGGTCTTCGCGCTGGCGACAATCCCGACGGGCAGGGTCGTGCGCTCGGGATCGCTGATGAAGATGAGTGCAAAGAGATACTCGTTGTATGCGGCGATGAAGGTGAACATGCTTACCGCTCCGATCGCCGGGAGGGTCTGTGGCAGAGCGATCTCGATCAAAACCTCCATTTGAGACGCACCGTCTAGACGCGCCGCGTCCTCGGCCTGCGACGCCATTCCTGAGAAGAACTCGACCAATAGAAGGATCGCGAACGGCAACGCAAATGCGGAATAGGTGAGGATGAGGGAAAGCAGTGTTCCCGAAAGCCCAAGTGAAACGAATATAAGATAGAGCGGCACCACCACGACCGTTCCGGGGAGCATGTAGACCATTAGGACCGCAGCGGAGAGGATCTTGTTCCCCGGAAAGCGGAAGCGCGCCAATGCGTAAGATGCCGGAACCGACAGCGCGATCACGAAAACGGTCGTCAACAACGACACTATCATGCTCGTCTGGAAATTGGCGACGAATGGCGTTTCGTTAAGTATTCGTCCGAAATTCTCCCAGGTGATCGTGCTTGGAACGAGCGTTAGCGGGGATCTGAGCGCCTCATATTTCGGCCTTATCGCCGTTATGATCATCCACACGAGCGGCGATACTACCGTAAGCACCCCACACCAGATGACGAGTCCCTTCACTGAACGCTGCAGCCTGTGCGTCATCGAGCGGCTCCTTCCTGACGCCCTTGGCGACTAACGTAGACATAGGTGAGGATAAGAAGGGAAATACAGCCGAACATGACCACAGCGACGGCCGCAGCTCGCCCGAGGTTCATCATTCCAAAAGCTTCCTTGTAGACGAGGAGTGGCAACGTCTGTGTTCCGATTTGCGGCCCGCCACCTGTTAGGATGAAGATGAGGTCAAATTCCTTGATATCCCAGATCGATCGCAGCAGGACTGCGAGCAACAACACGCCCTTGAGGTTCGGAAGCGTGATATCGAAAAAGCGACCTATCGCACTCGCCCCATCTAGCCGCGCAGCGGAGTAAAGTTCCGGCGCGATTGTCTGGAGGCGAGCCAACACGATGATCACGGTGAATGGAAACGATTTCCAGGTTCCGATCATCACGGTTGTGATCATGGCGTTAGGCATTGTTCCGGTCCAGTTCACCGGCACGTCAGAAAGTCCGCTCGACACGATAAGCCAGTTGGCCACGCCGTAGAGATCATTGAGGATCCACTGCCAGACCAAAACGACAACAACCGTCGAAAGGACGTAGGGGAACAGGATAAGGCCAGTCGCAAGTGACCTGAATGCGAAGCGTTCGTTCAACATCACCGCAAAAAGCACGCCGAAGATAATCTGGAAAATTACGGTACTAATGGTCCAGACGAGCGTATTTCCGAAGGAAGTCCAAAAATCCGCAGATGCAAATATGAGCTCGAAATTGACCAGGCCCACGAACTGCCCACGAAGGCTTATAGTATTGGTATTCGTTAGAGATAGATAAAGTGCCTGTAGCAACGGGTAGCCAATGAGACCCGCAAGCAATATTACTGCAGGCGCGACAAGTATTAAAGCGAATACGCCCTGCGAGATCTCGCCTCGCTGCGGGACAGTAGAATCGTTGATAGCCAAGCTCTTCACCTAATCCTCAAGTGGATGCCAGCGCCTAAGCCGCTAGCGGAATTCGCGGAGATGCATCAAGACTTCAACACGAGTGCGAGTTTGTCTCTTGCGGCTGCCGCTGCGGTCGCGGGTGCCTGACCTGAAATCACGACTTGCTGGAGCGTTTCGATGAGGAGATGAGATCCGACGATTTGGCCAGCTTTGATGTTGAGCTTGTGATCCGGCGACTCTTTCAGGAGGCTTCGTATCTTGCTCGATAGGTCGTTGAGTGTGCCGAGTTCGGTCGCGTACTTGTTCAGCAAGGGATTGTCGGCAAGCTCTGGGGAGGCCGCCACCGACTTCAACGCTGACAGCAGATGGCCCGGTACTGCATGCAAAATGCCAACATAGGCCTTCTTGTCGAAGAGATGCTTGGTCAGCTTCTTTGCGCCATCCAAGTCAGCAATGCCGATCGGCACCACCACTGAATCGTAGTCACCGGTATAGATTTCCACCCCGCCTTTTGGATGCGGGTAACCCATAACACTAACCTTGCCGGACAATCCCGGGTTTTGCGCTTCGATATTGGAAAGCACACGCCCCGCATAAGGCGCTGTCGCGAGACGGCCTTGAACAAAACCGTTTACGGTCTCGTAGTAACCGTAGCTGTTGGCGTTTGGCGGGGAGAATGCAAGGATCTCCTTCGCGAATTCCAAGGCCTGGATCACCGGTCTGTCCTCTAGCGAGACGTTGAGATCGGGATCAACGACGAAGCCACCTGATTGCCAGATCGACTGAAGGAAGAGCTTCTCCGCCATGTTGTTCTTGCCACATGGATACACCGTGCCGAAGACGCCGTCCTTCGTGAGTTGCTTCGCCGCCAGCACAAAGCTGTCCCAGTCACCTGGCAGCTCGACTCCCGACTCCTCGATCAGGTCTTTTCGGTACCAGAGCGCGCCCGATGTGGTCGAGACGATGTAGGGCAACCCTGCAACCTTCTTGGTCTCAGGGTTTCGCATGAGGTCGACTAGATTGGGCAGATAGTCATCCTCGCCGATCGACTGGAGTACATCGTCGAGCGGTTCGACGAGGCCCTGCTGGTCGAGCTGCATGACGAACTCTGGCGGGATATTGGCGATGACGCTCGGCGGGGTCCTCGCCGCCAGGCTCGTGGCCAGCTTCGGCAGAATTTCCTCCTCCGCCATCGTCTGGATAACCACCTTGTACCCGGGATTCTGCTCGACGAAGGATTGAGCGGCGGCGTTGAAAGCTGCCTTTTGTTCAGGCGCACTTTGCGTAGTCCAAAGCGACAGTTCCTTGTTGCCTTCGCCGAATGCCCGTGTGCCGACGCTCCCGATAACCACTGTGGCTGCCGCTGCCTTTAGTATCGAGCGTCTTGAAATTGAATTTCCCTGTTTCACTGCTGCTGTCATTTCTAGATCCCCTTTTTTTTGCTCGACCGTTAAACCGTGATTGCCCGGATTGTATATGATCCGTATTCGAACTATGTACGAGTTCCATATCATGTCAACGCATTTTTGGACTCGATTCATTTAGCCAAGTGACGGAACTCCTCGATAAAGGGTAATCTCATGCGGGTGCACGATAGCTATTGGGGAAACAAACCGGCCGCAGAGGCTTGCGCGACCTTGCGCATCGGTGGGCCGATTATCGTTGCAAACATTGCGCAAATTGCGCTCATGAGCTTAAATCTAGCGATTGTGGGAGCCTTGGGGACCGATGTCCTGGCGGGCACATCGCTTGCTACGATGGCATTCCAGTCGGTACTGTTGATTACCACTGGAATTTTGTCGGCAACCATACCTTTGATGGCCAAAGCGTACGGCGAGTGCACTGATCCCTGGGTCAGAATCGTTCAAATTTTAGTTGCAGGCGTCGCGACAAGTATCCTGCTATGCCTGCCGTCCTGGCTTTTTTTATCCAACTTGACAAAGGTTCTTGTTTCCATGGGTATCAACCCCGGCACCGCCACGCTGGCCGGGGACGTTGCATGGATGCTGCAATGGAGCCTGTTACCCAACTTTCTGTACATCATACTACGGTCGCTCTTCTCCGTACTGCAAGCGACTGCGACAGTAGCAATCGTACCTTTGTGCGGGGTCGCGTTCGGGGTCATCGCGTCATACATCGCCGTCAACGGACACGGCGTCGTCCCACCGTTAGGCGCTTCTGGGATTGGAGTAGGCAACATGGTGACCATGCTCTCCATCGTCGCTGTCTTTCTACTACTCGCCAGGGCAGAAACGAGAAAACAGCGGTCGCCGGACAAATATTCAATCATACCGAGGCGGCATGATTTGGCGTCAATTTGGGAAATCGGGATCTCGATCGGGCTCATGCAGGCGGTGGACGCAACGATCTTTTATCTCGCCAACATTCTAATGGGCCGCTTCGGTGAACCGAGTTTGGCAGCCCATTCGATTACGTCGCAAATATACTCTACGATTTTCGTGGTGGCGGTTGGTATCGGTCTGGCTGCGACGGTACGGGTTGGCCTGACCGCGGGAGCTGGTGATAAACACGCCACGCGCCGCGCCGGATGGATGGGGGTCTTTCTCAGTGCGGGGATAATGGGAGCCTTTAGCATTACAACCCTTCTTTTCCCAGACTTTTACGTGTCCTTGTTCATTGATCTGGAAAGGCATGAAAGCGCCGCTGCTCTGCAGCAGGCCCGGGCTTTCCTGTTCGCCGCGTCCTTCGCCTTATTGCTAGACGGTATCCAAGTTGGAGCCATTGGTGCGCTACGTGGGTTGGGTGACACACGCACCCCCATGCTGATCGCCGCTTTTGGTTACGCAGGCGTCGGCCTGCCAAGCGCGCTATTGCTATCAATCGGATTTGACATGAAAGGAGTGGGTATCTGGTACGGAATGGACATCGGGATCGGCGTGATTGCAGTCCTAACTCTGTTGCGCTGGCGCGGTTACTCCGCGCGCATTTAAATACTGGCGTAAGCAACAGAGAAGCGATCGATCCTTCAGATTCTGTTGATTGAAAGTCAGGTGATAGACAGATTGACGTAATGCGGCGTTGTTTGTAAAGGACAATTATTATTCAAAAGCAGGTAGTTACATGGAGAAATTCTATCGTTTGCTGAGGTCGCCTGCCGCGGATTTGTAGACCGGGCAAGCTGAGGCTTGCTTGATTTTGGCATATGGACAGCGATCCGCGGGCCGCCAGAGCGAAGGACTGTGGTCCGAAGGCGCGTCCCCAGTTCGAGAGCCACCGTCGTTAAGTGGTGCAAAAGAAGCATTCGATGTTGCGTTTGATCGGTGAGCTGAAAGGTTCAACGATCGCGGTGTCGCTTCGCCAACTACGTTTTACCGACCACCGCGCGGAAGCTTTCGGCCGAACCCGCAGCTTACAGGTCCGGAGGTCCTTTGCGCAGCGAGGACGACTGGTCGAGTGTGTGGCACCTGATATCCAGCACGTGCGGAGGGCTCTCGTTGAGATGGACCGGGAGCTCGATCATGTCGTCACCCACGTCGCCGACGCGTCTGCATGGATTTCATTTGGGCAACGTTTTCGGGGAGCGCAATCTGGAGACCATGAGGTCATTGCGCGGTGCTGGTTGCCGTGGTGGCAAGAGAGCAGCATGACCGGGGCGAATGTCTCGCCCTGGCCGCGTCGTGCGCCTGACGTGTCTGCCGGGATTGAAGTGGGGATCGGGTGCAGACGCCGTCCCCGATCTATTTCTGCAAGCCGTCGCCATCGACATCACGCTCAACCGTCGAATTGACGTAGTGCCTCCGGAAACGGCGCGGCCAGGAAGATTCTCTGCACCCGGAATCGCGCGGTCATCGACCCCTTTTCCGGCCAGGACGTGGGGCTATCCAAGGCTAAAAAAAAGGGCCATGCTTTTCACCATGGCCACTCCGTAGGATCGCTGAAAAGCAGATGTCGGAAGCATTAAAGATCGAGTGGATCTTCATAGTCGGGCAAAAATTTGCCTGTGTCGTAGATTTCGATGTCAATCGGTCGCGTTGCTTCCTGCTCTTCCTCGTAGCTGTAGCGGCCGGATGCGCTTGGGCAGATTGAGACCGCGCAAAGGACGTCCATCTCCGCATAGAACTCGACGTAGTCGCCTTTTTTGACGTCGGTAACTTCCCACGGATGTAGGCTTGTCTCCTGGTCGATGTAGCACTTCATGAACAAATTGACGTTGTCATGCAGGTCGTTGGCCTTTAGGCCAAAAGGCTCGATCGATCGCCTCAGATTGCAGTAGCAATTATACTTGGTTACGAACGGGTGGTCCTTATCTTTCGTTACCCAGTACCATACATGCGGATTGCAATGTGCACCGAAAACGTAATGGTGCTTTGCGCCCGGGTGGATCGGTTTGTTGACAACCGTGTCAGTCAACACCGTCATCATCGGTCGGAATTTCGGCATATTGCTCCAAAGGCGCATGTCCGGCCGAACGAAGATACCCTCGCGGTTCAATGTGTATTCGTTCCAGAACCGTTCGCTGTGATCGTGCTCGTTCCAGATGCACATATCTGCGATCTGCGGGCCGTCCACGCACACAACTCTGACAGTCTGCCCGCGCTTCACGACGAAAGCCTTCCCAGCTTCCTCGGGGCTGATCGTGAACTTCTCGGCCAGCTTGAAATCGCCCTTCGTGGCGCGCAGGTCGTCGAAGAATGGCTTCGGAAATGGCGGCTTTGGGTGCTTCCACTCGAGGTGATCCATAGTTCCTCCTTGTACATAGATCGTATACATTTGTGATACAGGATGGGGTTTGCACGGTCAATCCAAAACCGCCTTCACCAAGCACTAAATCACTTTGCTCTCAGTTTCCAACTTGCCAACCGCAAAGTCTAATCGTATATAATTTAAATACGATTAGGAGGATCATTCGTGGAATTCGACACCGTTATCCGAAATGGAACAGTTGTTACGGCAGCAGACACGGTAAAGTGTGACGTCGGCATCTCGAACGGCGTTGTCGCTGCGCTTGGTGCTAATCTGAGAAGCGCGCAGGAGATCATTGATGCTTCCGGGCTGCTCGTGCTTCCGGGCGGGATAGACAGTCACGTCCACCTCGAGCAGCCCGGGCCATCCGAAATCGTCATGGCGGATGGCTTCGCAAGCGGTACCCTTGCCGCTGCCTTCGGTGGGAATACGACGGTAATGCCGTTCTGCCTGCAACAGAAGGGCCAGAGTTTGCGCGAGGCGCTCAAGGATTATCACCGGGCGGCTGAGGGCCAATGCCACACCGATGTCAGTTTTCACCTGATTATCTCCGACCCCTCGCCTGCCGTCCTCGGCCAGGAACTCCCGGCGCTGGTCGAGGCGGGCTATACTTCTCTCAAGGTTTTCATGACCTATGAAAATCTTGTGCTGAATGATCGCCAAATGCTGGAGGTGATGGACGCCGCGCGCAGCACCGGAGCATTGGTCATGGTGCACGCAGAAGGCTACGACACCATCCGGTTCCTCGCCGACAAACTCGAGAGTCAGGGAAAGACCAGCCCTTACTACCACGGTGCGTCGCGCCCGGTGGCGGTCGAACGAGAAGCGACGCACCGAGCGATCAGCCTTGCGGAAATCACTGACGTTCCGATCATGATCGTTCACGTCTCGAATAGAGAGGCAATGGAAGAGATAGCGCGAGCGCAGGCACGGGGACTGAAGATCCTCGGTGAAACCTGCCCCCAATATCTCGTGTTGACCGAGGAGGACATGGATCGGGAGGGGATGGAGGGAGCGAAATTCGTATGTAGCCCTCCGCCAAGGAGCACCGAGCATCAGGAAGCTTGCTGGCAGGGGCTGACGCAGGGAACCTTTCAGGTGTTCTCGTCCGATCATTGCCCATACCGTTTCGCCGAAGACGGAAAACTCACTCCCAGAGGTGCGACGAGCTTCCGCTGGGTGCCCAATGGCATTCCCGGAATTGAGACCCGGCTACCGATCCTCTTCTCCGAAGGGGTTTCGCAAGGCCGGATTGACGTCAATCAGTTCGTGGCTCTCACCGCGACAAACCATGCAAAGACATACGGCCTATATCCTCGAAAAGGCACTGTTGCCGTGGGATCGGACGCAGACCTAGTGCTTTGGGACCCTCTTATGGAGCGTACCATCCGCCAGGAGGACCTCCATCACAACTGTGACTATTCACCCTATGAGGGTCTCCGCGTCAAAGGCTGGCCCGTGACGACGCTGCTGCGGGGGAAAACTATAATCAGGGACGGGCAGCTTGTGGATCACAAGAGGAACGGGCAGTATCTGGAAAGAATGCGCTCGATATACACATCTCAGGCGTCGCATATATAATAGGAAGAGATTAGGTGAGCACTTTGGTAGAACCGGAACGCGATACGGAACCGCAGGAAGACGAACTTGCTGAACCGGGCAAGCCTAAGAGCAATTACAATCTTTCACAGCTTGCCTATCGCTCTGTTTCTGAGGCCATCCATTCCCGCAGATTGCGTGGTGGTGAGGTCATCGTGGAGGGAAAACTATCCGAATCGCTCGGCGTTTCGCGCACGCCGATGCGCGAAGCGCTGCAGCGTTTGGAGGGCGAAGGTCTGGTCGTCAAGGTGGCCAATCGTTCGTTCATGGTTCGCAACGTCGACTTCAGCGAGTATATGCAGGCCCTGAAAGTGCGGGAGATCCTGGAGCCTGAAGCGGCCGTTCAGGCGATCGGCCGAATTTCCCTTGAGGCGATTTATACTGCAAAGAACGAACTCCAACAGCTTGTCGCCGCGACTGCGTACCACACCGATGCACATTGGAGATCCGATGACACCGTGCACGGGCTCTATATTGACGGTGCCGGGAACCAAGTGATGGCCGACATCATTCGGACGCTCCGCGTAACGACCAGACTGTACGAGGTATGGAGCCTGAAAGACCGCGTGATGCCGGACTCCCGCGAACATCTCGAGATACTGGACAACCTCGAAAGCGGTGACGCCAAGGGAGTGAGGCGCGCGGTGCAGTCCCATCTGCGGAGCCTTCAGCGATACGCGGTGGACAGCGTTTCTACCTGAAACCGACAGATCAGATCAGCCAACTCATCATGTCTTCGCGAATTGCATACAATAGATATATGATTTCGCGATCGCACCTAGCTTGCCTATTCTAGGAAAGATAACTTTGTGACCAATAATGAACTGGTTTACGACGTCATCGTAATTGGCGCGGGGTTATCCGGCCTGGCCGCAAGCTACGCGCTCCGTGACCTGAACATACTCGTCCTCGAGAGAGCTGAGCGTCCGGGCGGTCGTATTCACTCGCTCCAGCGACCTCCTTACTGGCTGAACTTCGGGGCGCACATGTTCGGGACCGCGGGAACGCCTGTCGGGGAGCTTGTGCGAGAACTCGGGCTTACATCGCGACCCATAAACGGTGCCCTTCTCGGCATGGTTCACCGGGACAAGCGTCTCCTCCGCGGCAGGATCGAGACGTATCCCCTACGACTATCGCTACCACTGAAGGCACGTCTTGACTTCGTCCGGATGGGTCTGAAACTCCGACGTGGAAGCAACGAGGTGGTGAGGCATCTGAGGCCCCTGCCTGACGAAACAGCGGTTCAAACCCGTGATCGGATTGTATCTTACAACAATGCCCAGACACTCAGCCAGTTCGTCGGCTCGCTTGACCCCAAGGTTGCCGCCATCTTGACTGCCATAACGGAAAGAACAGGCGGTGACCCCGACGAGATGGCCGCTGGTTACGCGCTAAGGTCCTTTGCAAACGTTTGGAGCAACCATTCACCCGGTCATAATCTCGTGGGGGGATCGGCGCTGTTTCCAGCCGCGTTAGCCGATCAACTCGTCGGACGTATTCGATATGGCACGGAAGTGCTGAAAGTCGTGAGATCAGCGGAGGGTGTCACGATCGATGCACGTTACGGGACGCGTGTCGAGCGTCTTCGTGCTCGGTTTTGCATCTCTGCTGTCCCGGCGTTCGTCGCTTCCGGCATTATCGAAAGCCTCCCGGTGGAAACGCGGACAGCGCTTGACGCGGTGCGCTATGGCGCATTCCTGACCGCTGGCATCCTGTTAAAGGGATCAGCTCCCCAGCCGTGGGACAAGCACTATGCGATCTCGACGCCCGGCCGCGCGTTTAGCGTTGTGTTCAATCAGGCCACGACCCTACCCCGTGACGATCGCCGTGAAGGCGGTAGTTTGATGCTCTTCCGGGGCGCGAAAGGCGCGGCGGCGCTGATGCAGTCATCCGACGAGAAGATCGAAGACGCCATGCGCGACGACTTAAACGCCGTTTTCCCCGAGGCGATGGGCGTAATCAAGGAGATCATTGTTCAAAAATGGCCTGCCGGAGCGCCCTACTCGTGGCCGGGACGTGGCAGGCTCCAAGCAGCGTTGACTAAGCCACTTGGCACTGTGGCGTTGGCGGGGGACTATCTCGAATTCCCGAACATGGAGGCAGCGCTGCAGTCGGGCCTCGATGCAGCGGCCCAAGCTCGACGAAATCTTGCAGAAAGCAACTGAAAACGCTCTGGAACATCGATGGGCAGGTTAGATGCAGCGCGCTGTCCGGCTTTTCAGACTGCCAGCGGATGTGCGCGGACTGGCGAGGTGTATGGAGGAACATTCACTGAGCGAACAGCACCCGGATTGTTCGTGCTAACTGCTCTGACATGACGAGCGATATCCTCCACTGGGGCGAACCAAACATCTCCCCTGGACAGCACCTCTTCCAGGAATGAGGCGAATACCGTCCATCGCGACAGGCGACCGGAGACAAACGGGTGCACCACGGGCACCCAAAGTCCACCGTACCGATACGCCGTTTCGAACTCCTGCCTGAATACCTCGAAGCCCTGAAGCGGTGCTCGAATTGGCATCATATAGTTTAGATTCATCGACTGGACGAACTGGGGCCAGTCGTCGATGCCGCAGTGTGATGGAATTTCGACCAGGGTGCCGTTCGGCGCATTCAAGATGTAGGGGATATCATCGCCCATAGCCATGGCAATAAAATGGCGCGAACGGTCTGGGCCATGCTCGTACGCAATGAGGATTAAAGAGATCCGACTGGATCAGTTTGCTGACTGCAACTGTTCTTGTTCGGAGTGCCGACGATGTGAGGAAGACTTAACAGCCCTTGCCCGTTCACGTCGCCTCGACCCAAAAAATTTCTGCGTTCTTCAGCGATATTGGCCCGGAAAAACAATGTCCTGATCGACAAGAACATTAAACTTGTAGCCAGGCCGAATTTCGAGGGTCGGCTGAACATCCATGTTCCGTTGGATGGTACGATCAGCAACCCGCCCGAACGTCTCGGCAAAATTCCGCCGCGTCGCGTCCGAGGCCGTGTCCTGTGTCGCAAGCGTCGAGCTCTCCGGAACGGCGATGTCAATACCGGTCCCGATCAGGGCGATAAGCACCGCCGAGCCGAAAGTCTTCAAATAATGATTGTTCACCTTGTCGCTGAAACCGCCATATCCTTGCGCATCCGTCCCCGACATGCCGCCGATCTGTAAAGTCGAGCCGTTCGGGAAGATGATGTCGGTCCACACGACGAGAACGCGTTTCTGTCCGAAGGAAACCTTGCTGTCATAACGGCCAAACAGCTTCGTTCCTTGCGGAATGAGCAAACGATGCCCTGTCGCGCTGTCGTAAACGCTCTGGCTCACCTGGGCGGTGATCCGGCCGGGAAGATCGGAATTGATGCCCGTGATCAGCGTCGCCGGAATGACCGAACCGCGCTTTAGCTCGAAGGGTGATTGTTGGGGCACGACACGGTTCGGCAAGTAGCCAAGCTCTTTCAGGTCGGCGTTGAAGAAGTCCTCCTTGGCGCCTTGCGCATTGGGATCGATGTTTTGACCACCAAGCCCGGCGCGGAGAGCTGCCGCATAGAGATCGGGGGAGCTTCGGGTGTTTGTCGGAACTGTCGAGGCTCTTGCTGCCGTGTCCGCGGTCGCATCATGCGTTTCAGCACGCCCATCTAATTTGCCGCGATCGATAGCAAGCGGCGCATCATAGGCAGCGTTGTTTGCCTGCAGGCGGGCCATCCGCTGGCGCTGCTGCTCACGCAGAAGCTGCTCCTTTTGTTCTCGCTGAAGACGGGCACGCCAGACCCCTTCCGCTTCGAGGTCCTGGCCGCGCTGCTGCACCTCGTGTTGCCCCGGCTGCGGCGTGAAGGGATTGCTGGCCTTTTCATCGACGTGTTTCGTCTCGATCGGCGTCGGCTGGAAGGTGGTCTCCTGCTGTGGCTCGCCGATAATACCATCGGTGACGCCGCGTTTGATCTGGTCGGCGAACGTCGAGGCGGGGTTTCCCGAACTTGTCTCCGGGCCGCTGTCCTTGCCGAAATACAACCCGCGCAAGGCGAGTCCATAAAAGATGACGCCAAGAAACGTGACCGCCAGGACGACAATGACGATGATCGGCAGGCGGTTGATCCGCCGGATAGTGGATTGGGCCTGGCTGTTTTGCGCCCCGCCGAGGTTGAGAGATTGCACTATATGACCCTCCCTCACCCGCGCCGCATCAGCGACAAGGCGCTCGCGGGCGTCGCGCCACTTGCCGTGACGGAATAAGCACGGCCGAGCTCGATGCTATTTGTCGAAAGCCGAGCCAACACCTGACCATCGACGTCTAAGATCACATAGGCGAGCGGGATGACCGTCGCGCCGCTATCTGTCTTCTGGTCGGTGACGACGGCATAGCCCCATCCCTTCAGCGCAGCTTCCATCGCCTGTCCGAACGGCGAGGTATCAGTTTTGAGCGCAACGGTCGCTTTTCCCGGCCCGATCTGTTCGGCAAGGCGGCTCACCATATCGCCGGCGATTGCGCTGGCGGCGGGACCGGAGATTTCCGGCGGCGCGGTGCTGGAAACGAGCCCTTCTGTTCCGGTCGACTGGCATCCGGAAAGAAGGGCGGCTAGGGCGCAGGCTGCAGCAAAGTTGCGGAGGGGTTGCAAGGGGCGCGAATGGGAGAGAGGCATGTTCATTACCGCCCTCCCCGCTTGATGGTGATCTTTTCCTGTTTCCAGCCGACCCCCGACACGAGCACCGCGCGATCGACATGGTAATCGACGACCATCATGTCCCCCTTCATCCGGTAGTTGACGATCCGGTTCTGCCCGCCTGAGGTGACGAACAAAACCGGCGCATCCTGGCCGGAGATCGAGCGTGGAAACTGGATGTAGGTCTTGAGCCCATCGGAATAGACCCGTGTCGGCCGCCAGCCGGCGTTGCCCGAGACGGAATAGGAAAAGTTCAGTTGCTCGGCGGGGACGCCTGCGCCTGGGATGGTGGTCGCTTCGATCCGGGCGTTGATGTCGGCCAGCTTCGCCGAAACATCTTCAGGATATTCGAACCCGACACGCGCCATATACTGGGTCGAATGGGATTTGAGCTGGATGTGATAGGTACGTCTGGACGTCGTCACCACCATCGATGTCACAAGACCAGGCTCCGATGGCTTGACGATCAGGTGGATTGCCTGCCCGCCAGCGGCACCCGAAGTCGCGGGCTCCACCTTCCAGCGCACCGTGTCGCCGACCAGCACGTCGCGGACCACCTCGCCGCCCTGCAATTCTATGTCACAAACCTGCAGCGGTGAGCAGACGACGGAGGGCTGGACCTCGCCGTAGAGGAAGATCACCTTGCCGTCGGCGCCCTTGGTCACCAGCCCGCGGGAGCCGCGCCACTGTGTGGAGATGCCCATGCCTTTTGCTTCGTTGGCTGTGACGCCATCAGCAGCAAAAGCATGGAAAGGTACGACCAGTGAATACGCCAACAGTGCCAAGGCGAGAGTGCCCGTCAGCGTGGCCCGTGTTCTTGTGCGCGGGATAATCATGTTCGGGGCCATGCCTTTCAAAGCTGTGCTGTCCAGTCGAAGTCGCGGAGGTAAAGACCGATGGGGTTTAAGCGGATGACGCCCTCATCCTGCGGCGGCGTCAGGGTCACGGTTGCAATGCCGCGAAATCGGCGGACGGCGGTTTCCTTGCCGCGCCGGTCGCGCTCGAATTCGGTCCAATCCAGCTGGTAGCTCTGGTTCGACAGCGCGACGATGTTGTTCACCTCGATGGCAACAGTTGAGTTCTTCGCTTTCTCAAACGGTGAGTTCGAGCGAAACCAGGCATTGACCTTCTCGGTCGCCGGATCGGATGTCCTGAGCAGCCCATAGGTTCGGTCGATATACTGCTTCTGCACGACCGCATCCGGCGTCACACTGCGAAAATTCGAGACGAAGCTGCCGAGTGTTAGCGGCGGTCTAAAAGCGCGGATAAAAGGTGCCGAGAATCTGGGTGTTGAAAGCGGCTTGTGAAGCCGCTTTCAGTTTCGTTAGTCAGGATCCTTTTCGGAGGTTTGTTGGCCTCTTGCTATGTCCTGTATGTC
>DASWOH010000280.1:0-7737 GCA_036398815.1 Rhizobium sp.
TGATGATGATGCGGTCGTCAGGCACCTTGTAGGCGTTAAGGTAGTTCAGTTCCGTTGTACCCGTCACGGTCGCAACCTTGATGTCATTGTTGGATTTGACATCTTCGTAGCTGTGAATGTTCTTGGGATTTCCGGCCTTCACGAGCAACGTTTCAAGGCTTGCATTGGTGGGCTCTGCGAAGGCCACCTGCTCGCAGCGGGCCGGGAAAATCGTCTGCTGTGCCGCGACGATGTCCCAGCGGCCCGCATTCATGCCCGGGATAAGTGTGCTGAACGGTGTCACCACCCAGATGACATCTGGAATGTCCATGCGTTTGAGAACCGCTGCGACCGTTTCCGGCCCGATGCCGACGGCTTTGCCCTCACTATTCATATAAGCATAGGGCGGCTCGTTGTGGATGGCAGCGCGCACATAGCCCTGCTTCTTTGCTTCTTCGAGCGTGATGGCCGAAGCGGCATGTCCCATAAAGCTTGCGATCAGGGCTGCCCCTATGGTCTTTGCGATCTTCCTGTATGCTGAAATGGTCATTGCGATCCCCTTTTTTACTTATTGAGTCGATTGCTTCATTTCGGTGTTTCAGGCATGCGATCTGCGGGTAAGATTGTCGAAGAGGCGGGCTTTACCAGGCGGTCCACCCTGCATCGACGACAAGGTTCGTCCCGTTGACGTAGTGACCGTCATCGGAGGCGAGGAAGAGAACGGCGGGTGCGACATCGGCGGGCATAGCGCGCGGCGGGCGGGTGACGATACCCTTTTCACGGATTTTCAAGCCCTCTTCCGACATGCCGTCCATGCTGGAAAGACTGGTGATGACCGAACCCGGCGAGATGCAGTTGCAGCGGATGCCCTGATCGCCATATTCGACGGCGACCGCCTGTGTCAGGCCAATGACTCCATGCTTGGCAACGGTATAGGCAAGGCCGGAACGACCGCCGCGCAAGGCCGAGATCGAAGCAATATTGACGATGATGCCGCCGCCCTGCTCGATCATGATCGGCACGGCCGCACGGCAAGCGCGGAACGGGCCGGTCATGTTAATGCCTATATTGCGCTGCCAGTCCTCGTCACTCAGTTCGACAAGCGTCTTACAATAGTCTGGAACGCCTGCATTATTGACCAGGATATCCATGCGACCGAAGCTGTCCCTGGCCTTGGCGAAGGTCGCGGCAATACCCTCGTTCGAACTTGCATCGGCGATCAGACCAACGGCCTCGGCACCAAGTTCGTGCATTTCGGAAACAACCGCGTCCAGCGATTCCTGTTTGATGTCGGTGAGAACGAGCTTGGCACCATGTTTTGCGAAGCACGTGGCAATGCCCTTGCCGATACCGGCGCCAGCACCAGTGATGATGGCGACCTTGTTTTCCAGACGTCTGCTCATTGATCAGTTCCCCTTCGTGTTGATCAGGCTGCGGCGCTCGATGGATGGATACCGATCCGGTCGAGAGGGCCGACTTCCCTTTCGAGCAGCGGTAGAACTTCAGAACCAAACCGCTCCAGCGATCTCAGCGAACGGGCGATCGGCATATCGCCGAATTGGAAGAAGCAATTGTAGTGAACCGGGTTCAGGCGGCGGATTTCCTCTGCCATGCGCATCGCTACATGGTGCGGATCGCCGATGATCAGGTTGTCTCGGAAAGTCTCGAGCGGCGGTTCGTCCTGTAGTGGCCCGACCTTCAGAAAGGTTCCCGATGTCTGGACATTCGGCTGACGAAGAGCGGCAACCATGCGGCCAACGAAGCGGGCCCGCTCGGCGGCTTCGAGCGCCTCCTTTGCGCTGTCGGTGACATGAATGTACTGCTGGAGGGCAACCGGCATGGCACGACTGGCAAGACCCACGGAATCCCAAACCTTGCGGCCATTATCGACCATTTCAAACAAGGTCTTGCTCCCCCGCCAGCCAGCGGTAAAGAACGGCGTTGCTCCACGCTTGCAGAGCGGCTCCATAATGCGTGGCGCGACCGTGGTGATGAACAACTCGGGCAACCTGTTGCCGACTGGCCGGACGGTGAAGACGGTCTTATCGGACTTTATATACTTGCCGTCGAGATTGGCCTCGCCATGTTCCATCGCCTGTTCAAGGATTGACCAATACTCAAGGAAAACTTCGGTCTTCTCGTCGATCAGTGCGTTGAAGTGGTCGAATTCATAGTGCTGGTAGCCTGTGCCGACCCCGAGAACCAGACGCCCGTCGCTCAGTTGATCGACCAGGCCTATTTCCTGGGCCACACGCATGGGATGATAGAGCGGCAACACGACAACACCTGCGCCAAGTCGGATTTTCTTGGTCAGCCCCGCGAAATGGGCACACATCATCAACGGCGAAACGCTGATGGAGTAGTTCGTGAAGTGATGCTCGGCGAACCAGGCAATATCGAAGCCAATCTGCTCCGCCATAGAGATCATGTCACGGGTATTGGATATGATGCCAGCGACACCGCCGGGATTATCCTGATAGGACATGAGATTGAAAAGACCAAATTTCATTGCACTTATCCTGTATCTTGGAGATGCTTGCGCTATGGGATGTAATAGCCACCGGAGACGACGACGGTTTCGCCGACCATGAAACGGTTGGCTGGCGATGCCACAAAGCTGACGACTTCGGATATGTCCTCGGGCTTTGCCGTGAAGCCGATGGGTGTCTCTTCCACAATCGACGGCAGCCATCCGGCATTGAGGGCGGTATCGGTGGAAATTGGACCACCCGGCGCGACAGCGTTTACGAGAATACCAAGCGGAGCAACTTCCAAGCCGAACGACTTTGTCAGGCTGACGACGGCCGCTTTCATGGCTGCATAGTGGCAGTTCTTAGGATGCGGCTTGAAAGCGTCGATTGATGCGATGTTGACAATGCGGCCGCTCCTGTAATCACGCATATGCTCGATTGCGGCGACCATCATGTTATAAAGACCACGAACATTGACGGCAAAGCTCGCATCCCAATCAGCATCGGTGATCTTCAGGATCGGCAGGCGCGGATAAATCCCGGCATTATTGATGAGGACATTGATCTTGCCGAGGCGAGCAACCGCCTCGTCGAAGATTGCCTGAGCCGAATCCCGGGTTGTGATACTGCCGGCAACGGCGATCGCGTTGCCACCGGCATCCCTGATTTCTTTTGCAGCAATCTCTGCGGCGGCACCGTCGATATCGGCGATCGCAACACCCGCCCCCTTCGCGGCCATTATTCTGGCGGTCGCCCGCCCCAGTCCCTTGGCTGCACCTGTTATGACGACATTTGAACCCTGCATGGCCACGACCTTCTCAACTATTCAATTGAAGTGAAGCGTTGCGGCAGCGGTGCTGCCGCAGAAAGGTCGAAGCTCAGGGGATGTAGTAGCCGCCGGCAATCACCACGGTTTCGCCGACCATGTAGCGGTTGCGATCAGAAACGAGGAACATGATGAGCTCGGCAATATCCTCCGGCTCGGCAGCGTGGCCGATCGGCGTCTCAGCTTCGATTGCCGGGAGGAAACCCATCTTCTTAGCCGTCTCTGTAGCGATCGGGCCCGGTGCCACAGCATTGACGAGGATCTGTTGCGGCGCGACTTCGAGGCCGAAGGTTTTCGTCAGGCTGACGACGGCTGCCTTGGTAGCGGCATAGTGGCTGTTCTTCGGGTGCGGCTTGAAGGCGTCGATCGACGCGATGTTGACAATGCGGCCGCCGCCATTCGGACCCATATGGGCAATTGCGGCAACGGTCATATTATAGAGACCGCGAACGTTCACGCCGAGGCTGGCATTCCATTCGTCATCGGTGATTTCCATGATAGGACGGCGGGGATAGACGCCGGCATTGTTGATCAGGCCATCGACGCTTCCGAGCTTTTGAACGGCACGATCGAACAGTTCAAGTGCATCTGCGCGCTTGGTAATATCACCGATGACGGCATAAGCTTTTCCGCCGACTGCCTCAATATCCTTTACGACCTTTTCGGCACCCTCAAGATTAATGTCGAGCACACCGATAGTTGCACCGGCCTTGGCTAAAGTTACCGCAGTCGCTTTACCCAAACCGCCAGCCGCGCCAGTGACGATAACGCTCTTTCCCTGCATTTCAAGTTCCTCGTTTTCATTGTTATTGAGGACATATGACTATGTGCCGGGCGGGAGCCGCAAACGATCAATTCTAAAGGTACTGTGAAGCATGCTTACGGGTTGGCGAGTGATTAATTCCAGCTAATGCAAGGTGCAGCAGTACATAATTGTAAATGCTAAAGCATGAAAAACTTGCTTTATGCGCCGCAGGTGCTGTGCAACCATCAGCGATGCTGCTTCACCAAGCACGCTGTCGATCTGGAGCTCCCAAGGCTTAGACCGGCTGGCATGAATCTGACGCGGAGCTTTGATCTGATGGATGCCAGACTTCCGAACTCCCCTGTCCTGTCTGACAATAGACGCACCGGCCGTGGTCAGAACGACACCAAGAACGATGCCGTAATGGTGGTGAAAAAGGCCTTTCAAGGAAAGAATTTCACCAAACTTCCGTCGCTCAACCTCTTCCGTGTCTTTGACGCGGCATCAAGGCATCGGAGTTTTCGTCTTGCCGCCTCCGAACTCTGCGTCACACCCTCGGCGGTCAGCCAGCAGATCCGCCAGTTGGAAGATTTTCTCGGATTCCGTCTGTTCAGACGGTTACCCCAGCAGGTCGAGCTGACGCGCGAAGGCATAGCACTGGCGGAGGTGGTGAAGGAATGCCTGGCAATGCTGCTTCAAGGCTGCAATCGCCTCGTCGATCCCGATATGCCGACCGTCATCTGCCTTAACGCGTCGTCGTCTCTCGCATCCCGCTGGCTGCTGCCGCGGCTTAGAGACTTCATGGGACTTTACCCGCATATCAAGATCACGCTCATCGCCTCGAACGATCCTATCGATTTCAAGCGGCAGGATATGGATATGGCGATCCGCTGGGGCGACGGTTCCTGGCCTCCGGAAATACGTGCCGAGGCGCTGGCTTCCGACTATCATTTCCCGGTCTGTTCGCCTGATTATCTCGAGCGCCACCCTGTGGCCTCGCCGCGAAATCTTGAAAACAAGACGATCCTTCATGAAGTCGTTGGCAGTTCGTGGGCTGGGTGGTTCCAGGCGGCTGGCCATATCGCGCCACCTTTCACTGATGTCCTCTATTTCAGCGATGCCGCACTGATGCTGGAAGCGGCCGCTCAAGGACAGGGGTTTTGCCTGACGAATTTCGTCCTTGCCGAAAAGGATCTGGAAAGCGGACGGCTCGTACGCCCCTTCAAGACGGTCGTCGATCTTGACCACGAGGGCTATTATACGTTGACCAGCCCTCACTCGGCCGACAAGCCGGCCACAGTTCACTTCCAGAACTGGCTGAGAACGGAAGCGCAATCGACGATCTTCTCATTCAGGCACCCATGAAAACCGGGATGCGCCTTAGCCCGTCACTTACCCCCGCCACAGAAACACTGGAGGCGCTTGCCGGTCGGAGCCGTCTTTGCCTGCAATTCTCCCGTCTTCCGGGAAACGGCGAGCGCGGCCGATAGTTTGGTATAGTGACGATGTGCGCGAGCATGTGTTCCACCCCGATTTTTTAAAGCATTGTTTAGCCAAGGCTTACAGGTTGCAAAACCGGCCCTCCGCATAAGCTACACTTATCCTCGTGCACCCGATCAACTCGGCTAATTCCACGGTTAGTATTAAACGGTTGCCAAAATGATCCGATACAGGCCGTATTGAGAGCATTCCATCGATTTAGCCGGGGCGCGACCACGCAAAGCTCGACTATGGAAAGAAGCGTGATATCCGTTGATGCATCCGAATTTCCCAAAGCCGCGGCCGCGGGGATCATTGTCACCTCAGGCAGAGGTGACCGCTCGAAAGGCCTGACGTCAATGCCCTTCAGCTCCCTTTCTGCCGAGCAGCCATCGATGCTTGTCTGCGTAAATGTAAATGAGCTCGTCTATCACCAGAGCGGCTTTTTCTCTCTTGCATGATGAAAGACCGTCGATCTCTCCGGTTATAAAAATTGAACGCGAGGATGGGTAGCCCAATCCGGAAGCGCCGCTGGATACTCCCAAGCCATTCGTCACGTGCGGGGCACAGATGAAACATAAAGACGGATCCCAGTTTCTTTCGCTTGGCGAGAAGCGCCTTTGCCTCATCGGCATGTCCGGAGTGGGCAAGAGCCACCTGTCGAACATGCTCCGCCGTCAGGGCTGGTACCACTATTCCGTGGATTACCGCCTCGGCACGCGCTATCTCGGCGAAGAGATCAACGACGAAATCCGTCGCCTCGCGGCCCAGCTTCCGGCCATTGCCAGGCTTCTGTCATCCGCCTCTATCCAGCTTGATGCCAAGGTGCAGATGAACGATCTCAGTGCACTCTCCTTCTATATCGGCAAACCGGGTTCGGCCTGCGATGGCTGGCTGCCGGAGCCAGAATTCCTGCGCCGACAGACGCTTCATGTTGCAGCCGAAATCGCCGCAACGAAAGATCATCGCGCCTTCATCGCCAAGGCAGCCGACATTTATGGCTGCAAGCAATTCGTCTGCGACACCAGCGGCAGCCTCTGCAGCATCGTCAACCCCGCTGACGAGAAAGATCCCGTCCTTACCGATCTCGCCGAGACAAGCACGATCGTTCACATAGACCCTGATGAAGAAGATCTGGCGCAGTTGATCGAAGCCTTCCAGCGCTCTCCAAAACCGATTTTCTACTCCGAACCGTTCTTCTACGTGCTTGCCTCGAAATTTTCGGCGGAGAGCGGCGATCCCATCGACAGCTTCAATGGAGACGAATTTTCGCGATGGGCCTTCGCGCGGCTGATTGATATGCGCGCTCCGCTCTATCGCTCGATCACCAGGAATTGGGGCTATTCGATCACCGCAAAAGATGCACGACGGGTTCAAACCCAAGATGAGCTATTAGAGCTAATTGCTCATGCGATAGACGACGAAAACCATTAGCAGATGATTACGCGCTCACTTCTTCTCCAGCGTCCGCTTGACCGCGTTTCGCCACCCCTTGAGCTTGGCGCTGCGAGTGGTTTCATCCATGTCAGGCTCGAAGCGGTGGTTGCGCTTCCACTTCGCCGAGAAAGTCTTGCGATCGGGCCAGACCCCGGCGCGGCTACCCGCAAGCCAGGCGGCTCCCAGTGCCGTCGTCTCCAGGATCGCCGTCCGATCTACCGGCGCGTCGAGTAGGTCTGAAAGACGCTGCATCGTCCAAGCGGAAGCAACCATCCCGCCGTCGACACGCAAGACCGTATCGGTGCCGTTCTTCCAGTCCTTCTGCATCGCATCGAGAAGATCGTGGGTCTGATAGCACACGGCTTCAAGGGCTGCGCGGGCAAACTCCGCGGGACCGCTGTTGCGCGTCAGACCGAACATAGCACCGCGTGCCTTCGGATCCCAATGGGGAGCGCCGAGACCGGTGAAAGCAGGTACCAGATATACATCCTGCGATGGATCTGCATTCTCGGCCAGCTTTCCAGTCTCTTCGGCCATATTGATGATGCCAAGACCGTCACGCAGCCAATGAACAGCAGCCCCGGCATTGAAAATCGAACCTTCAAGCGCATACGTCGTTTTGCCATTCAGCCGATAGGCGATCGTAGTCAACAGCCGCTTCCTAGGAAGCGGACTCATTAGCTGATGCGATCCATATCCTTGTCGCAGCGAGCTTGAGCGCCGCAAGGTAGTTGTCAGCGCGTCGATCATATCGTGTGGCCAAGCCACGCATCTGTTTGATGCGATTGAAGAACCTTTCG
>DASWOH010000281.1:0-4352 GCA_036398815.1 Rhizobium sp.
TCCTGACCGAGGGCGGCGCCAGGGTGGAGCTCCAAACCGTGCCGCAGGGCCACGGCCTCAGCGATGACGACGTTCCGATCATCCGCAGATGGCTGGAACGGACCGAGGCATGAAAGACTTGCGGAGACGCGGCAGTTTTATCCGTACAGAGATGCCGCGTTCCGTATAGCGCGGCAAGAACCTCCCGTTGCATCCTGCTGCCAAAAGCACGAGGAAACAACGGGATGGACTTCGAACATGCTGTAAGCCTGGGAGCCTGGTGCCAGGTCAGCTATCAGCTCAGACGACATTTCCGCCATACGACCGCAAGCTGCTTCGATTGGCTGGTAACGCCATGGCAGGGCCTGATGGAGGTCATGGCGCACGGAACAGCCGATCTCGGCCAATCGATAACCGACAATCGCTGGGCAAAAGCCGCGGAATGCACGAAATACGGCATTCTGCTTCCGCACGAATTTCCCAAGAATGCCAAGGGCGAAGTGGTCTTTTCATTCAAGGCTTCACAGCAGGCCTTGGAGAAACTGCATCACAAGCACGAGAAAATGCTCGCAACGCTTCGAGCATGCACCGGACCGGTGCTGTTCGTTCGATATGGCGGCAACGCCCTTCCGGCCGCCGCCTGGCCCTATCTGCCGGAGCCGGCTCCATTCGATCCAAGCCGTCTCAACAATCTCTGTACCCTTCTGTCCCAGCTGTTCCCCTCCCTGAACTTCACCGTCCTCTTTGCCTATGAAGCGGCCACCACCCGGCTGCTCGACGACAAGCCGGCGCTCGATGAGCGGGTGCATGTCGAGGCAATTCACCGCACGAATGATTATTCACGCTGGGAAGGAAGCGATGTGCTCTGGGACACCATGCTGGAAAGCGTCAAGGCTGAAAGGCATAGGAACAATATCAAGATCCGCAACAACGTCATCGGATACAACAAAACCAAAAGAACTTACGGATAGATGCATCGGCAATGGGAGGAAAAGCCGACAGATACACAATACTGACGCTTCTATTTGCGTCTATCTTCTGCCAGCCGGCATTTTCCGACCAGGCCGCAGCCCCCGAGCCGGCAGGCGTCGTGAATGCTCTGGATTTCGGCCTCGTGAGCGACCCCAGCTGTTCGGTCGATGCCACTGCGCCGTTGAACGCCGCCATCCGTGCTGCGGCGGGACGAAAGCTTCTCCTGCCTTCGGGCACGTTTTGCCTGAATACAGCCACAAGCACGCTGAAGATCGCCTCCACCATGGAGATCCAGGGACAGGGTTCCGGCACGGTCATCCAGTGGAACGCGCCGAACGGATCGGCCGGGGCGCCCGTCATCGACGTGCTTGCATCGGCGGCCGGCAGCACCATCCGCGATCTCAGCGTCGACGCCCTTCCCGCCGGATATGCTTACACGACACCCGCCTATTTCCGCGATAATCCCTGGGGCGGCGTCGCCTTCGTCATCGAGGCGGACCGGTTTCACGGTTCCAATCTGCGGGTGTCGGAGGGATACAACAATTGCGTCGGCATCGGTGCCATGAACGGAAACAAGGCCATCACCGGCCGACCGGCCTTCGTCATGCTCGACAACATCCACACCGCAAAATGCGGCTCCGGCGACGAGACCAAGGGCACGGCCCTCGGTCACAACGGCGCGGGAATAGACAACGGGACCGGCAGCGCCGCGATCATCTCCAACGCGATCGACGTCCAGTCCTATTTCGGCTTTCTCGACGACCTCGGCGGCGGCGCCTTCGGCAGTTGGAGCAACATCACCTCCATCAACGCCAAGGCCGATCCGAAGAACAGCAGCATCGGCGCATCAGGGGTCGGATTTGGCGCCTTTTCCCCGAATTCCTCCTATACGAACATCGAGATCTACGACGCCGAAAACTTCGGAATATGGAACGACTTCTACGCCGACAATTCCGTCTGGACGAATGTCCTGATCAAGTATCCGGGGAAATACTGCGTCCAGTTCAAGGGGCCTGCCATAATCAACAATCTGCAATGCACCGATCCGGGCGCGCAGAAAGCGGCGGCCTATCCGGCATTGCTCATCGACACCTCGGCCGGCGCCTGGGCGCGGGAACTGATGATCAACAATTACAGCCTTTCCGGAACGCGCCAGAGCTTTGCGGTCCGGGCAAGCGGCCGCAACAACATGACGGGCCTGATCGTCGCGGGCAGGATGACCGGCACGAACGCCGCCTACGGCATCGACAGCTCGATCTCGGGCCTGCAGATCATCAGCAAGTCGGAGAACGGCACCGGATACGGCAATCCCGCCGCCAGCTACCCCTGGGACTTCACCGGCACGCTCAGGGCCCAGCCATCCCGGCCGAACGCCTCATGGAAGAACTGCATCTACGGCGACAGCACCTGCCCCGGCAGCGGCAATGTCTATATCGCCGACTTTGCCTCCCCCGATAAACGGCTCGGCATGGGATACGACCCGATCGACGACCTCTTCGTCCTGCAGAGCGTCGAGGCGGGTGTCGCGCCGAAACCGCTGGCGATCAACCCCTCCGGCGGCAGCGTCGAGATCGGCCGGCAATCCCTGCCGGCCAACGCCACCAATGGCTTTCCCTATATTCCGGCGGGCAAAGGGGCGCCGACCGGCACCCCCGAAGCCGTCGAGGGCATGGTGCCCATGCAGTACGATACGGTCAGCCACAAGCTCTGGATCTATGACGGCGGCTGGAAGAGCGCCGCCGTCCACTGATCCGGCGGGGCTCAAGCAAATACTCAGCCCTTGAACGTATAATCCGCAATCGATTCCGGCTTCATCTCGATCGAGAAGCCCGGCAGGCTCGGCGGCATATAGGCGGCGTTCCTGATCACGCAGGGGTCGGTGAAATGCTCGTGGAGGTGATCGACATATTCGATCACGCGCCCGTCCTTCGTGCCCGAAACGGCGACATAGTCGATCATCGACAGATGCTGCACATATTCGCAAAGGCCGACGCCGCCGGCATGCGGCCAGACCGGAAGCCCGTATTTCGCAGCCACGAGCAGCACGGCCAGCACCTCGTTCAGCCCGCCCATGCGGCAGGAATCGATCTGGACGATATCGATCGCGCCTTCGGCGATGAACTGCTTGAACATGATGCGGTTCTGGCACATCTCGCCGGTCGCGACCTTCACCGGCCCGACCGCCTGGCGGATCTTGCGGTGGCCGGCGACATCGTCCGGGCTCGTCGGCTCCTCGATGAAGAAGGGCTTGGCGAAGGCGAGCTTCTTCACCCACTCGATAGCCTGCCCGACCTCCCAGACCTGATTGGCGTCGATCATCAGATAGCGGTCGGGGCCGATCACCTCGCGTGCGATGGTCAGCCGGCGGATATCGTCTTCGAGATCACGCCCGACCTTCATCTTGACATGGTTGAAGCCGGCATCGATCGCTTCCTGGCAAAGGCGGCGCAGCTTCGCATCGTCATAGCCGAGCCAGCCGGCCGAGGTCGTATAGCAGGCGTAACCTTCGGCCTCGAGCGTGGCGATGCGCTCCGCCTTGCCGGTCTCTGCCTTTTTCAGGATGGCGACCGCCTCGTCGCGCGTCAGAACGTCGGTCAGGTAGCGGTAGTCGACGATATCGGCGATGTGCTCGGCATCCATGTCGGCGACCAGCCGCCAGACCGGCTTGCCGGTCTCCTTGGCGAGCAGGTCCCAGACGGCATTGACGACGGCGCCGGTCGCCAGATGCATGGCGCCCTTTTCCGGGCCGATCCAGCGCAGCTGGCTGTCGCTGGTCAGGTGCCGCCAGTATTTGCCGGGATTTTCGAGAACGTCCGAAAGCTCGGTGCCGACGACCAGATGCGACATCGCCTTGATCGCCATGCAGCAGATGTCGTTGCCGCGGCCGATGGTGAAGGTCAGGCCATGGCCGGAAAGGCCGGGCTTGTCGGTATCGAGGATCACATAGGCGGCGGAATAATCGGGGTCCGGATTCATCGCGTCGGACCCGTCGAGGCTCTGCGACGTCGGGAAGCGCAGGTCGAAGACGCGAAGATTGGTGATGCGTGTCATGGAAGGCTCCTAGGGTATGAATGCCGGCTTGAAATCGAACGCGTCATTCCAGTCCAAATTCCTTGCGGATCGCGTCGTTATGTTCTCCGACGCGCGGTGCGGCCCGCTCGACCTTCGGCCGCTCGCCATCGACGCGCACCGGCGAACGGGTGGTGAGGATGGAAACGCCGTCCTCCCGTGTCACGGTCTGGAGCATGTCGAGCACCTGGAAGCCTTCGCTTTCCAGAAGCTCGTTCCAGTTCAGGACCTTGGCGCACCAGATATCCGCCGGCTCCAGGATCGCCAGCCATTTGTCGACCGTTCCGGTCGCAAGGCGTGCGGCGATCAGCCTCTTGATCTCGTCGCGGGCC
>DASWOH010000282.1:0-3122 GCA_036398815.1 Rhizobium sp.
TACTTCGACAACAAGAAGGAAGTCATCACGCCGGAACACGTCATGGCGAGCGGCGCGCTGCCCCCGGCCTTGCCGATGGTGAAGATCGGCACCGATCATTTCTGGGACGGCGGCATCGTCTCGAACACACCGCTGCAGCATCTGCTCGATCAGGACGACAAGAAAAACTCCCTGGTGTTCCAGATCGACCTGTTCAGCGCGCGCGGCACGCTTCCACGTGACATTCAGGAGGTGATGGCTCGTCACAAGGACATCGTCTATTCATCACGCACACGCTACAACACCGACGTCCACAGGAAGCTGACCAACCTCAAAACGGACTACCACAAAGCCCTGCTCAAGATTCCGCAGGACCAGCTCAGCAATCATGAGCGCGTCATGCTCGAGAATCTGGCCCACCTGCCGCAACTCACCATTTTGCAAATGATCTACCAGCAGAAAGCCTATGAGGGCGATTCGAAGGATCACGAATTCTCGGCAACCTCGATGCGCGAGCATTGGCTAAGCGGCCATGAAGACACCACCCGGACGCTGAGGCGCCGCGAATGGCTGGAGATGCCGGAGCAAGGCACAGGCATCCTGGTGCACGACGTGCATCGCGAGCGGAATTACTGAGAGCGGCCTCTTACTGGAGCAGCCTCGACCAAGACATCTTCATGAAAACAAAAAACCCGCGCCACCGGCGCGGGTTTTTCTATTCCATGAAGCCGCCGCTTGACGCGGCGGCTGTCGATATCAAGTCTCAGAACAGATGCGCGAAGATGAAGTACAGGAAGCCCGACAGCATCATTGCGGCCGGAAGGGTCAGCACCCAGGCGAGCACAATGTTTCGGATTGTCGACCATTGCAGCCCGGACCCGTTCGCCGCCATGGTGCCGGCAATACCGGACGAGAGGACGTGCGTGGTCGAAACCGGCAGTCCGTAGCCGTCCGCCGCCGCAATCGTCGCCGCGGCGGTGATTTCCGCAGCCGCACCCTGCGCATAGGTCAGGTGGGTCTTGCCGATCTTTTCGCCGACCGTCACGACGATACGTTTCCAGCCGATCATGGTGCCGAGACCGAGCGCCAGCGCCACGGCGATCTTCACCCAGGTCGGGATAAATTTCGTCGCGCTATCGAGAGCTCCTTTATAGGCATTGATCGTGGCGACCTCATCCGTGCTGAGATCGTTCAGCTTGTCCTTCATCAGAAAGCGGAGAGCTTCCGAAATCAGGTACATGTCATTGCGGGTGTTACCGACCTGCTCGGCAGGCATTTTCGCGATCGAGCCGAACTGTGCGACCTGCTGGCCGACATCCTTCACCAGCGCGGCCAGTGATGGATAAGTGCCTTCGTTGATCTCGCGGTTGGCGACGAATTGGGTCACAGCCGGACGCGGATTTCCGGTGATGCTATAACCGGACGCCTTTGCGGAGACGATCGCCGAGGCGGCATTCGACAGCTCCTGGAATTTCACGATCTGCGAATCCGGCATCGCGCGGTTCAGCGCATAGGCGGTCGGCACGGTACCGATCAGGATCAGCATGATGAGGCCCATGCCTTTCTGACCATCGTTCGAACCGTGAAAGAAGCTGACGAGCGTACAGGTGAGAATCAGGATGCCGCGAATCCAGAGCGGCGGGGGCTGGTCGCCCTTGGGTTCTGCGAACAGGGCCGGCGTGACGCGCAGCAGTGCCGTCTTCAGCGCGAAGAGCAGCACTGCGGCGAGGATGAAGCCGAACAGCGGCGACAACAGGAGTGCCTTGCCGATACCGGCGGCTTGCGACCAGTCAACGCCCGATGTGCCGTCGCGGCCACGCATCAGCGCGTTGGCGATGCCGACACCGATGATCGAACCGATCAATGTGTGCGAGGAAGACGCCGGCAGGCCGAGTAACCAAGTGCTGAGGTTCCAGATGATCGCCGCGATCAACAGCGCGAACACCATGGCGAAACCGGCGCTGCTTCCGACCTGAAGGATCAATTCGACAGGCAACAGCGAGACAATGCCAAACGCCACCGCGCCGGTGGACAACAGCACGCCGAGGAAATTGAAGAAGCCCGACCAGACCATGGCGAATTCTGCCGGCAGCGCGCGGGTGTAGATGACGGTGGCGACCGCGTTGGCGGTATCGTGGAAACCGTTGACGAATTCGAAGCCGAGCGCGATGAAAAGCGCAACGATAAGAAGCAAGAATGGAGCGTACGAGGTCACTTTCGTGCCTGAAGCACTGATGTCGGTGTAGATGCTATAGGCGACGAAGAGAAGCCCGGCGGCGAGAATGCCGAAAAAGAGCAACATCGTCAGGGGATTGAAGCCCTTGTCGAGATTAGGTCGCGACGCGGGCTCAATGATACCCCCGTCCATGTTCTGGTTGACTGCCATATCGGTCATTGGTGGACGCCCCTTATGAAACCAAGAGCTCCCTTTTGACCGCTGTATTTGAAGGTTGAATGACATCGCCCCGACCCCTCGCCTTCCGGCCGTCGCAGCCGGAACTATCGCGCCACTCACCGGTTATTTCCGTCAGTTGAACCGAAAAGGAATTGGGCAGATGCGAGAATTTCTGGGAATGATTTTGGGCTGTCTGCTGACCGTCGGCGTCGTGTATCTGCATGATTCGATGGCGACTTCGACGGTTGCCAATGGCGCAACCGCCAGCACGTCACGTCAGATCGTCAATTGGGACGTGGCAGCAACCGAATGGGGTCAGGTCAAGGAAAATGTTCACACCACCTGGCTAAAGATAAAGCCAAATAACGGTTGATGCCTTTCCGCCGTTCAGGAATTTCACTCAATATAAAGCCCGGCATTGCTGCCGGGCTTTATCAGTTTCGGGAACTAACGAACATCAATTGCCGTACAGATAGTTCGGCAGCCACAGCGTCATGCCCGGCCAAATATACATCAGCACCATGCAGACGATGACGATGAGCATGTAAGGCATCATGCCGGCGAAGATCTGATTGAGCGTGACGTGCTTGGGCGCGACACCCTTCAGATAGAAGGCCGACATCGCCACCGGCGGCGAGAGGAACGCCGCCTGCAGGTTCACGAACACCAATGTACCCCAGAGGATCGGGTCGATGCCGAAATGCTTCAGCATCGGCAGGAAGATCGGCACGAAGATCACGATGATCTC
>DASWOH010000283.1:0-2774 GCA_036398815.1 Rhizobium sp.
TGGGCCGATAAGACCGCCTCCTCCTAACCAAACACGCGCGGGAACTGTTGTGCCCCCCGGTGAACGGAGTCAGGGTTATTGCTGGACGCAAGAGCATCACCGGTTCCGCTATTGGCGGCATGGTGGAGACACAGGAGATGATCGACTTCTGCGCCAAGCAGGGGTCGTCAGCGACGTGGAGATCGTGCCCATTCAAGACGTCATCGACATGACGTCCTCGCGAGAGCAAGCTGAAGTCTCGAAAAGCGCGGGATACAAGACATGACCCTGATTCCCAGCCTGGATGCCCATAATCACCTCAAGGCCACCATGACGGCATGCAGCTGGCGTTCCGGTTGGCGGTCACTTTTGCTTCGCGCGTACGATGATCCGTCAACTGTCGAGGAGTTCACGACGCCGGCGACGGCCGACCATCTGTTGGTGTTGGTGACGGGAGGTTCTTGTGAAGTCGAGGCCCGGTACAAAGGCGGCTGGAACAAGGCTAGCCATCGCGCGGGTTCCCTCGGCATGACAGCGCCCGGTCAGGAAGCTTCATTGCGCTGGCGTGGCCAAACCCGCCACCAGACCCTGCAATTACATCTTCCGTCGGCCACGCTGAGATCGGTGCTCGAAGACATTTCGGGCCGGGACGCTAGCTCCTACGCGATGCCAAGTGACTTATCCATCCAGGATCCCCTCATCACCAATGTGATGATGGCGCTGGCGGATGCCATGGCGAATGGCGCGCCGGATCTTTATGCTGAAACGGCCGCCCAGTTTCTTGCCACGCACCTCGTCGTACGTGTTGCAAAGATTGAACCGCGCACAGGGCCAAAGGACGAGCCGCAACGGCTCAGACGCGTCGAGGAGTTGATGCGCGAGAACCTCAACGAAGAGCTCTCTCTCAATGCGATGGCAGAGGAAGCAGGAGTCAGTCGTTTTCACTTCTTGAGGCTATTCAAGAAGGTTTATGGCGAGACGCCTATCAGATGGTTTACCCGATTGCGCATGGAAGAGGCGAAGCGGCGGTTACTCCAAGGCAAGCAATCCATCACCGACATCGCTTTGGCCTGCGGTTATAACAACCCCGCGCATTTCACGACGGCATTTCGCCGAGTTGTTGGCACGTCGCCACAGGATTTCCGAAGACAATACTGATCGGCCCAAAGAGCAATTTCGCGATGACGTGAGAGCAATATCGCGAATGCAGGGATAGCGCGCCTGGGCCATAGTTCATGTGTACCGATCCACCGGCACCTATACGCACAAATTGATCATCATCTGCTCCGCGGCCCCATCTCTGAGCCAGTGAATCCCCGGGCCTGGTAAACCCAATAGAGAAAGCTTCGCACATGAATTCCGCAAAACTGAAGGTCGCGCTGGTGACCGGCGCGTCCCGGGGAATCGGAGCCGCGATCGCCACGCGCCTCGCCAAGGATGGCTACGCCGTCGCCATCAATTTCGCGGGCAAATCCGCCGAAGCCGATGCCGTGGCCAAGAAAATCCAGAACGCCGGGGGCAAGGCGATGACGGTGCAGGCCGACGTCAGCAACTTCAAGGCTGTTACGCACATGTGGGATGATGTCGATGCGGCTTTCGGGGGCATCGATGTGCTGGTCAACAACGCCGGCATCATGCGCCTGGCCACGATTGCCGACGGTGACGACGCGTTAATCGATAGCCATCTCGCCATCAACCTCAAGGGCACATTGAACACGTTGCGCCTTGCAGCCTCTCGGCTCAGCAATGGTGGCCGCATCGTCAATCTTTCGTCCAGCGTCGTGGGCCTCAACATGCCGTCCTACGCGGTCTACACGGCAACGAAAGCTGGCGTTGAATCTCTTACGCGCGTTCTTTCCAAAGAATTGCGCGGGAAGAACATCACGGTCAATGCTGTGGCGCCGGGACCGACGGCGACCGCTCTGTTTCTAGATGGCAAGTCACAGGAGACGATCGACCACCTGGCGAAAATGAACCCTCTCGAGCGCCTAGGGACACCAGAAGATATTGCCGCGGCTGTTGCATTTCTCGCCGGTCCAGATGGCGGTTGGGTCAATGGGCAGGTGCTTCGAGCCAATGGCGGCATGATCTGAGTTCGCCCGCAGCAAAACAACACAACGAAAGAAAGCCTGCCATGAGTAAGAGCAAAAAGATCATCCTCGTCACAGGAGCGTCGAGCGGCTTCGGACGGCTGAGCGCCGAAGCATTGGCGAAGGCGGGCCACACCGTCTACGCCTCAATGCGCGACGTCGGCACACGCAACGCTGACAACGCCAATCAGATGGCAAAATTGGCTAAGGACAGCGGTATTGATCTGCGCACGGTTGAAATCGACGTTCAGGATCAAGCGTCCGTCGACAGGGGCGTCGCTCAGGTCATCAAGGATGCGGGACATATCGATGTCCTGTTGCACAACGCAGGGCACATGGTTTTCGGTCCTGCGGAGGCTTTCACTCCCGAACAGTACGCCGAGCTGTATGATGTCAATGTCCTGAGCACACAACGCGTCAACCGCGCGGTGCTTCCCCATCTCCGCCGCCAGAAGCAAGGACTGCTTGTGTGGGTATCGTCGTCGAGCTCGGCAGGCGGCACTCCCCCTTACCTTGCACCTTATTTCGGCGCGAAGGCCGCGATGGACGCCATCGCAGTGCAGTATGCGCGTGAACTCAGCCGCTGGGGGATCGAAACGACGCTGATCGTGCCCGGCGCGTTCACCTCCGGCACCAATCACTTCGCGCACGCCGGGCACCCCGCAGACGAAGCGGTTGTCCGGGAATACGAGGAAGGTCCCTACC
>DASWOH010000284.1:0-24932 GCA_036398815.1 Rhizobium sp.
GCATACGCCTGCCGCCTGGCGAACGCCCATGGCGAGCGTGCCGGGCTTGTCCGAGGGAATGATCTCGCCGGCGATCTGCGTCGTCATCGCGCCGGCCTCGCGCAGGATGTTGGCGGCGAGCATCACATTGAAGCCTGCCCAAGGGGCGGTGGCTCCCGTCTCCTCTATCATCAGCCGGGTGAATTCGCCGACCTTGGAATCCATGATGTCGGCGGCCTTCATCAGGATCGCGCGTCGCTGACCGGGTCCGGTCTTCGACCAAGCGGGAAAGGCCGCCGATGCAGCTTCGATCGCCGCCGTGACATCATCGAAACCGGCCGCCGGCGCGCGGGTCGCAAGCTTTTCGGTGAAAGGGTCGATGCGCTCATAGGTCCGGCCGCTGGCAGCGGGACGGTCAACACCGTTGATGAGAAGGGAAATAGTCATGTCTGTCTCCTGATGAATACGAAAACTAGAAGTCGAGAACCGAGGCGTTGATGGAGGCCTCGAGGCCGCCGTCGGTGGCGAGGTTGGTGCCATTGATCCAGCGTGCGCCATCCGAACAAAGGAAAAGAATGGCGGGAGCAATATCGGCCGAGGTTCCGGCGCGACCGACGCGGGTGATATCGCTGTCGACGCGTTCGTCGCCAAGGACCGCGCGGAATTGGCTGAGGATCGGTGTTTCCACCGGCCCGGGGCTGACGGCATTGACGCGAATACCGCGCTCCTTGAACAGCGGCTGGTGGGCGGCGCGCATCGTCCAGAGGAGCAACAGCTCCTTGGAGAGAGGGTAGCCTTCCTCGTTCTTCAGGCCGTGCTTGGCGGCGAGGCTTTCGATACCCGGAAAACCCTCGATGGCGGTCAGTGTCTTGGCCCGCTCGAGATTTGCGCGCCAGCCATAGCCGGCGATGGAGGCGACGTTGACCACGGCTCCCCCTTCGCGAAGCCGCGGCGCTACCGCCTCTGTCAGGGCGCGCAACCCGTAGAAATTCACCGCCAGCGTCGCCACAATACCGGTATTGCCCGAGAGGCCGGCGACATTGGCGAGCGCGTCGATGCGCTTGGGCAACTGCTGGACGATTTCCGCGACGCCGGCGGCAGTGGAGATGTCGCCTTTTACAAAGGAGGCGAGCCCCTGAGTAGGCTCGCGGATGTCGACGCCGATGACATCAGCGCCCAGGTAACCCGCCAGTTCCGCGGTGCGTGCGCCAATGCCGGAGGCGACGCCGGTGATCAGGATGGTCTTGCCGAAAAGCATGGTTTTCACCTTTCTCAACGGGATCGGAAAATCCGCCCGTCGCTATCGTTTGTCTTTCAAGAGGTTCGGCAGCGTCAGCCGGTAGCCGACCGGCAGCAGTTGCAAGTCGAAGCGACGTTCGATCTCGCCCCAGAGACCGTGCGGCAGATAGAGGGAAAAGAGGACGGCCGTTGCGCCGAGGCCGATCAGGTACCAGACGCCGGTTCCGCCGAAGAAGGTCTCGATGACGAAAAACAGGACTGCCCCGAGGATCGCGCCTTCGAACTTTCCGATGCCGCCGACCAGAACCATGAAGATCATGTAGGCGGTCCACTGGACGCTGAAGTAGGTCTTCGGCTGGAAGGTGGTGGCCGTCGCCAGCCAAAGGCCGCCGGCAACCGCGATGCCGAATGCCGCGAGCACGAAGAGCAATCTTTTCGTGGCGATGACGCGCACGCCGACGGAGGTTGCCGCATCCTCATTGTCGCGGATGGCTTGCATAGCCGCCCCGGCGCGGCTGCGCATCAGCGCAAAAACAGCGCCGAGGAGGGCCGCCATGGCAACCAGTGCCAGCCAGTAGATCGTCGCGCGGCGGGTGGCATTGTCATAGACGTTCAGCGAGATCAGCGATGTGCCGGTCTCGCCCTGGATGAGGCGATCGAGATTGACGAGCAGGTGGACGAGTTCGGCCACGACCCACATGCCGATGGCGAATTCTCCGCCCTTGAGCCGCAGCATGAACAGCGATAGCGGGATCGACAACACGCCGGTGACGATCGCGGCGGCAAACAGCGCAACGAAGGGATTGAGCCCCGCATCCGCAAGCCGGATGGTGAAATAGGCGCCAAGGCCGAAGAACACCTGCTGGCCGACCGAGACGAGCCCGCCAAACCCGGCCAGCGCATTCCACATGGCGGCAAGGATCACGTAGATGAACAGGGCCGTCATCCGGTCGATCATGCCGGCGCCGAGAAAGGCTGGGGCAAGCGCCAGGATCGCCAGAACTACTGCCATAGTGGCCAGCGCCAGCCGCGACGATCTTGTCCAGCGCTCGATGGATATGCCGTTGGAGAGGAAGGTCATGCCGGGCTCCGAAGAAATGCGCGAATTTTGCCGAAGGCCGGTATGCCGGACCGGAAGAGCCGCAGGAAAACGACCAGCAGGAATACGACATGCCCGCCGATCAGAAAGCCCTGCGGATGCAATTGCGCGCCAAGCGATTGGGCGAGCCCGAGGACGATACCGCCGACCAGCGTGCCCCACAGAGAGCCCGCGCCGCCGATGACCGCCGTCTCGAAGGCAAAGAGCAGCTGCGGTGCGCCCGCATAGGCGCTGAAGGTGGCCCGCATGGCGAGGAACGCCCCTGCGATCCCGATGGTGACCATGGTGATGGCCGTCGCCGTTGCATTCACCCTGCGGGCGTCGATGCCGACCAGACCTGCCGTGTCGGGGTCTTCAGCCGTGGCGCGGATCGCGCGGCCGAGGGCGAAGCGGCTGAGGAAGAACTGCAAGCCGCCGAGAATGACGATTGCCGTTGCCATCATCATCACCGCGAGCTTGCCGACGAAGATATGACCGGGCAACTGCCAGGATGCGTAGGACAGGTTGCCGATGAAGGGCGCCAGCGACCGTGTATCCGCGCCGAATTGTTCGAACAGCAGGTTGTCGATGACGATCGACAGGCCGAAGGTGGTGAGGATCGGCAACAGCGTGCCACCGCGAGCGCTGCGTTCGAGAACGAAACGCTGCAACAGCCAGCCGAAGGCAGCCATGATCGGCAATACGATCAGCAGCCCGGCGAAGGGCGAAATGCCGAACTTGGAGGCCAGCAGCCACAGGCCGTAGGCCGCCGCAACCGCCAGGCTGCCATGCGCGAGGTTGATGATGCGCATGACCGAGAACATGAAGGACAGACCGCAGGCGATGACGGCATAATAGCCGCCGAGCAGGATGCCCTGGAGCAAGGTATTGATCACGATGCGCTCCTGTCGCTGTCGGCCCGATGATGCAGCCCGAAATAAGCTTTGGTGATCTCGTCGCGTGTGACGCCCGCCGCCGGCCTGTCGAGGACGACACGGCCCTCCAGCATGCAGACGACGCGGCTGGCAACGCTCATCGCCCGTCCAAGATCCTGTTCGACGAGAACGATGGTGGTTCCCGAGGACAATAGCGCCTGCAGCTGCGCATAGACGCGATCGACCACGAGCGGCGACAGGCCGAGCGAGACTTCGTCCAAAAGGAGAATATCGGGGTTGCTCATTAGCGCCCGTCCGATGGCGGTCGCCTGCTGCTCGCCGCCGGAGAGATGGCCGGTCTTGGCACGGCGACGGGGTTTCAGGTTCGGAAAGGCATCGAAGACCCGCTCGATGGTCCAGTCGCCCTTGCGGCCGGCAGTCTTGCCGAGCAACAGGTTTTCCTCGACGGTCATCTGCGAGAAAAGGCGTCGGCCTTCCGGCACCAAAGCAACGCCCATGGCAATCCGCTTGTGGGAGGGCACTGCCGTTATATCCCGGCCGCCGAGAAATACCTGGCCCGCGGTGGGAAGATGGGCGCCGGCGATCGATCGCAGCAGCGTCGTCTTGCCCGCACCATTGGCGCCGACCAGGGCCAGCACTTCGCCCTCGGTAATATCGAAACTGACGCCGCGCACTGCCTGCAGCAGGCCGTGGCGGATATCGAGGTCACGGATGGAGAGAAGGCTCATGCCGGCGTCCCTCCGAGATAGGCTTTGACGACCTCGGCATTGTTCATCACCGCCTTGGGCTCGCCGTCGGCGATGATCTTGCCGGCGTCCATGCAGATCAGCCGTTCGACCACCTGCAGCAGGATATGGACGATATGCTCGATCCAGACGATGCCGATGCCGCGCCGGCGCAATTCGAGGATGGTATCCACCAGTTCGCTGGCCTCGCCATCGGTCAGGCCGCCGCCGATCTCGTCGAGCAGCATCAGTTTCGGCTTGGTGGCAAGCGCTCGCGCCAACTCCAGGCGTTTCCGGTCGAGCAGGCCGAGCGTGTCGGCGCGGCGATTGGCAACGCCGAGCATGCCGCACAGCGTCAGAGAATCGACGACGCGCTCATAGGCCTCGTCGCGGCTGGCGGCATCGCTGTGCGAGGCGGCGACAAAGACATTCTCGAAGGTGGTCATGCCGCTGAAGGGTTTTGGAATCTGATGCGTCCGCACCAGCCCTGACCGGCAGCGATCTGCCGCCGATAGCGCCGTGACATCAGCACCGTCGAAGGTGACGGTCCCGGCGCTTGGCGGAAAGGCACCCGCAAGCACGCTGAGCAGCGTCGTCTTGCCCGCGCCGTTGGGCCCGACGATGCCGACCGCGTCTCCATTACCCATGGAGAAATCGAGGTTTTCAAGAACCACAAGCGCACCGAAGCGCTTGTGGATCCCTTTCGCCGAGAGAAAGGCTTCTCCCGGCCGCTCCTTTTGATCTCGTCGCTGCACTGTGCCGTTATCCATTGTACGGGGTAAGCTTGGTGCCGACCGGAACATTGGGGTCGGTGACGTTTTCGGTGACGACGTAGTCGAGCGCGAATTTGGAGCCTTCCGGCGCCTTCACCCATTGCGTTCCGATGATCGGTCCGGGAGAGACGTTGGGGACCGGACCGCTGGTGAAGTCGACCTTGCCGGCAATCGTGGTGGTCTTCAGCGTACTGATCGCCTTGGCCACGGCCTCCTTGCTCTTCACGTCGGTGCTGGCCTTCAGGGCGTCGAAGCCGGCGTCGAGAAGCGAGAGGCTGGCGCCGAGCTGCTGGGTCCATTGCTTGCCGCTCGATGTTTCATAGCCGTCCGCAAGTTCCGTCCCGGACACGCCCGTCAGCGTCGACTTGTAAGGGAAGGCCTTATGCCAGTAGGCGGCGCTGCTGATGTTGACGCCGAGGTCGCCGAGCGCTTCGATGTCCGAGGGGAAGAGCCCCGTCTTGGCGACCTGGCAGATCTTGATCTGCTGGGTCAGGCCCTGTTGGGCAGCCTGACGCCAGAAGGCGGCGAAATCCGGCGGGATGGGAAAAGAGTTGAAGATCTCGACGCCTTCCTGCTTGAAGAGGGCGATCTGCGCCGAGAAATCGGTCGTGCCGGTCTCATAGGCGCCCGGATCGACGATGGTGAAGCCGGCCTTGGAAAGGGCCGGGGCCAGATTGGCGCGGATGGCGTTGCCGTCGGCGTCGTTCGGATACATGACGCCGACCTTCTTGTTGGTCTCGATCAGGTTCCACTGCGAAATATAGGTTTTCAGGAATTCGCCGACGCCGAAGCCGAAATGATAGGTCCACTTTAACGGCGACGGTGCACCCGGCTTGGCGCCACGGCCGAAATACCAGGCTTCCCAGGGCATGACCGTCGACAGGCAGGGAACGCCGGCTGCCTCGCAGGCGTCGGCCACGGGGTTGATGGTCTCCGGCGTGGAAACGACCAGCATCAGGTCGATGCCCTGGTTGTTGATCAGGTCCTTTGCCAGTTGCCCGGCACGCGACGGATCGGACTGCGTGTCCCGATCGAGGATCTCCACCTTCCAGCTCTTGCCACCCGCCTGCAGCCCGGCCGCCAACGCCTTGCGCGCCAGTTCCAGCACATATCCATCCGTCTCGCCGAAGCCGCCGAGCGGGCCGGTGCGCGGGCTGATGAAGCCGACCTTGAGCGTGTCGTCGTCGGCGGCAAATGCCGCCCGCCCGCCAAGCGCCAGTGCCGCGCTACCGGCCGCCGTCGCCGTCATGAACGAACGGCGGGTCAGCGATGCGGCGTTGATCCTCGTTCCGATGAGATTGTTGGTCATGCAGTCGTTCCTCCCTTTTTTGGAGCCCTCTCGCCCCGATGCTTCTTCAGTCTTGCCGGTCGACCGCCGCAATACGGCTCAGATCGGATAGTGGCGCGTGCCGGATGCGAGCGTGATCCAGCGCAATTCGGTGAATTCGTCGATCGCGGCCTTGCCGCCGAAACGGCCGTAACCGCTCGATTTGACCCCGCCGAAGGGCATTTGCGGCTCGTCGGAAACGGTCGCCTCGTTGATGTGGCAGATGCCGGTCTCGATGCGCTTGGCGACGGCCAACGCCTGGTTGATGTCGCGGCTGAACACCGCCGAGGACAATCCGTACTCATTGTCGTTGGCAACGGTGACGGCCTCGTCGATGCTGTCGACACGAATGATCGCCGCCAGCGGTCCAAAGCTTTCCTCCCGATAGAGGCGCATGGCGGGCGTCACATGATCGACCACGGTCGCATCCACCAGCGTGCCGTTCGCATGCCCGCCGCAGACGACGACCGCTCCCTTCTGCAAGGCATCGTCGACGAGCGCCTTGATGCGCCGCACCGCCTCGGCACTGATCATGGTTCCGAGCGGCGTGTTTCCGTCGAGTGGATTTCCGGCCACGAGCGTTGCGGCCTTCATCTTAAACTTCTCGACGAATTCATCGGCGATCGCGTCGAGCAGGATGATGCGCTCCGTGGACATGCAGATCTGGCCCTGGTTCATGAAGGCGCCGAAGGCCGCCGCACGCACGGCCTCGTCGATATCGGCGTCCGCGAGCACGATGAAGGGCGCTTTTCCGCCGAGTTCGAGCAGGCAGCGTTTCAGATGCTTCGCCGATGTCTCGGCAATGATCCGTCCGACGCGCGTCGATCCGGTAAAGTTGATCCGCCGTACCGCGGGGTGGGCGATCAGCGCCTCCACGACGGTAGCGGCATCCTTTGGAGCGTTGGTGACGACATTGACGACGCCTGGGGGAATGCCCGCCTCGCGCATGACCTCTCCGATCAGGCAATGGGTCTTCGGGCAGAGTTCGGAGGCCTTGAGCACCACCGTGTTGCCGCAGGCAAGCGGCATGGCGATCGCCCGCACGCCGAGGATGATCGGCGCATTCCACGGCGCAATGCCGACGCAGACGCCTGCCGGCTGGCGTATTGCCATGGCAATATTGCCGGGAATGCCCGAAGGAATGATCTCGCCCGTCACCTGGGTGGTCAGCGCGGCGGCTTCGCGCAGCATATCGGTGGCGAGATCGCAATTGATCCTGGCCCAAAGGGCGGTCGCCCCGGTCTCTCCGACCATCGCCGCCACGAACTCCGCTGATCGCGCAAGGAGAATGTCTGCCGCCCGATTGAGCATCGCGCGGCGTTCGCCAGGCCCCAGTTCCGACCAGGCGGGAAAGGCCGCGGCGGCCGCATTGGCGGCCCGCGCCGCATCCGATGTCGAGGCCGCCGGCGCGATCGTCGCGACATCGCCTGTCGCCGGATCAAGGCATTCGAAAGTGGATGCGTCCGACGCATCCACCGTCTCGTCATTGATCAGAAGCTTTGCCACAAACATCGCGATCGTCCAGTTTCCCGCAGGTCGTCCCTGCACCTGCGTCAATGGGAGAAAGCGCACACAGTCGGGCGCGGCCGGGATGCGGCCTCGTAATCGGTATCTGTTGTGTGGAGTCCTCCTCCCAGAGGCCCATGAGATGAGACTACGCCATTGCAATTCGGAAGGAATGTGCTTTTCTGGTTTAATATTGTGTTTATCTGGCATTCCCGGCTACGGAATCGCGATACCGGCAGGAGGAGGGGCATGGTTTCCGATGGCGGCATCCATCATCATGCGCATGGCGAGTGGCGGGAGCCATCGCTGTCGCACCGGACGATTCGCTTCCAGAAAGGCATCTATGCCGATTTCCATCATCTGTTTCTGCTGCAGGCAGGAACGGCTGCATTGTTGTTCGAGCCGGAGGAGCAACGATCGCTGCAAGGGCCGGCGCTCGCCTATCTGCCGCCGCAGGCGCGGTGCGAGCTGCGCATGGCGGCAGGTGCCGCAGGCTTCCTGATCGGCGCGTCGCCGCAGATCATGGTGGACGC
Organism: Rhizobium sp.; assembly: GCA_036398815.1. Lineage (GTDB taxonomy): Bacteria > Pseudomonadota > Alphaproteobacteria > Rhizobiales > Rhizobiaceae > Rhizobium. The sequence goes on from DASWOH010000284.1 coordinate 8,057, forward strand.
GATCGGCGACCAGGCGGAATCCTATGCGCTACGGACTTTCAGCGAGCGGCCCTGGCTGACGGACGAGCCGAGGCCGTATGCCGTCGAAGAGACGCAGCCGCTGGTGGCGGGCTTTGTGCGCGAACTTGGCGATCCCTCGCGCGCCTCATGGATGGTCATCTCCGCCTATTTGCGGCTGATCCTCATGACTCTATGGCGCACGGGCGGCAGCGAGGCGTCCGAGCAGCGCGGCCGGGGCGGCGGCGCCTCGATCCTCCAACGATACCGGCAGCTGGTGGAGATCTGGTTCCGGCAGCACCGGCCGATCAGCGATTATGCGCGGGAGCTCGGCGTTACCACCGATCGCCTGCATTCGATCTGCTGCAGCGCGCTTGGTCGGCCGCCCGTCCAGCTTCTGCATGAGCGCGTCGTCCAGGAAGCAAAGCTGCGGCTGGAGCGTTCGGCCCGCACGGTCCAGGAGATATCCGACAGCCTCGGATTTCGCGATCCCACCTATTTCAGTCATTTCTTCAAGAAAAGGACCGGATTTTCACCCGCGACCTATCGCGATTTCGCCAGGAAGGCGGAAGTCGCCCGGAGCGACATGCTCTCGTCGGGCTATTCGGACTGGCCTTGAAGATCGTTCGACAGGTCAAATGCCGGCGCGCAGGGGTGCGGTTAGCATCAGGGCATCCAGCGCCACCGCGCCTTCGCCGTCGGGATAGATCACGACGGGATTGAGATCTATTTCCCGGATCGTCGGCTCGGCAAGCAGCTGTCGGCCGAGCGTGGCGATGATCCGGGCGGCGGCACCCACGTCGAGTGGCGGCGAACCACGGAAACCGCGCAGCAAAGGCGCATTCTTCAGCCGGTATAGCTCGCGGATGATGGCGTCATCGGGCAGATCGGGCGTCAGAATGCGGACATCCTTCAGGATCTCCGCCGTAACGCCGCCAAAGCCTGCCAGGATCACAGGCCCCCAGTCCGGGTCGTTGCGCGCACCGATGATCAGCTCGATGCCGCGTTTGCCCATGGCTTCGATCAGCACGCCGTCCAGGGCCAGCTGCGGGCGATGGCGCGCGATATCGGCGTGCAGCTTGCCCCAGCCCTCTTCGAGGCTGGCTGGGTCCGTCAATCCGAGAACGACGCCACCCGCATCGCTCTTGTGGCTGAGATCGGGCGATTGCGCCTTCAGTACCACCGGATAGCCGATCGCGGCAGCGGCGGCGAGGGCTTGCCCGAGGGTCGTCACCAGGCGTCCTTCAGGAAAGGGAATTCCGAGCGGCGCCAGGATTTGCTTCGCCCGATATTCAGGAACGACACCTCCCTGCGAGGTGAGACCGGCGATCGCGACCGGCGGCGTGGTGGACGCAGTTACGTCGCGCCCCGCGAATTCGTCGATGCGCTTCAGCGCCCGAAAAGCGCGCTCGGTCGACGGGAAATAGACGATCCCGAGCGCGCGCAACTGCGCGATATACTCCGCCGGGATAGGGGCACCCTCATCGAGCCCGGCAAAGATCAGCGGTTTTGCCGGCTTGTGCTCGCGCACGGCTTTCAGGATCGGCGGCAGCTTGATGGCTGACGTCACGGGGTCCGTCTGGATGATGCAGGCGACGACACTTGCGAAACGGGCGTCGTCGAAGAGTGCGGTAAGCGTCCTGTTGTAGAGGTCCGGCTCGACAAGGCCCTGTGCCGTCAGATCCAGCGGATTGCTGACGCCGACGAATGGCGGCAGGACGGCGCGTAGCGCCGGCGCGGTCTCATCGTCTATCGGGGGAAGATCGAGTCCGAGTTCCTCGCACAGATCGAGCGTCAGCGCCTTGAACGCGCCGGATTCACCGAGCACGGCCGGGCCTCCGGCTGGAAGCACCGGGCAGCGAAGGGCGATCTCGGCGATATCGCCGAGTTCCTCGAGCGTTTCGGCCAAAATGACACCGGCACGCGCGACCTTGGCGCGCATGACCTGATAATCGCCGGCCATGGCGCCTGTGTGGGTCGCGGCAGATTCACGCGCTGCACTGCTCCGGCCGGGATGAAGCAGGACAATCCGCTGTCCCTTCGCATATGCCTTGCGCGCCGCATCGAGGAAACGGGCAGGCTTGCGGAACTGTTCGACGATCATCGCAATGACTCGCGTGGATGTGTCCTCCACCAGAAATTCCACATAGTCCTCGACGCCGCTTGCGGCTTCGTTGCCGGTCGAAATGGAATAGGAGAGGCCGAGACCGCGGTCGGCGAAGGTCACGCCGAGGACGGCAGCCATGGCGCCGCTCTGCGACACGATCGCTATGCCCGGCCGGTCGCCGAGTTCCTCCGAAGCGGTTTCGATGAAGGTCAGGGGAATGCGGTCAACATGGTTGACCATCCCCAGGCAGTTCGGCCCCTCGATCACCATTCCGATCTCGGTCGCGATGCGGGCGATCTCGCGTTGATCGGCCAACCCTTCTTCCCCGCCCTCGGCAAAGCCCGCCGAAAAGATCACGGCTGCGCCAACGCGGCGGCGGGCAAGTGCCTCGATGGAGGGAAGCACGGCCGCGCGCGGAACAGCAAGAACCGCCGCATCCACCCCGTCCGGCAGGTCGTCGATCGAGGCAAGGCAGGGCCGGTCGCCTATCTCGGTCCGTTTGGGGTTTATAAGATGAATGGCGCCGGCATAGCCGCTGCGGTCGAGATTGGACAGCACCGAGGCGCCAAGCGCACCGGGCTTGTCGGAGGCGCCGACGATCGCCACCGATCGCGGGCGCAACAGCCGTTCCATCGAACCACCGGGGAGAGTTGATGGAAGCCGGCTAATGATCTCGACCGTCATGGTAGGGCGCTCCTCAGGCCTGATGCTTGGACTTGTCGTAGGCACCAAGACCGGGCTTGTAGGTCTTGTCGTCGATGAATTGTTTGATGCCCTCCTTGCGCCCCTCGCTGTCATAGCTGTTGGCCGCTTCCTGGGCGCGCACCAGGTAATCCTCCGCATTGTCGTAGGTCATCTCGCGCACGCGTCGGATGGCATCCTTGGTGGCCTTGAGGGCCACCGGGTTCTTTTGCAGCAGAATGTTGGCGACGTCGGTCACACGCGTCTTCAACTGCGCAAGCGGTAGGGACTCGTTGACGAAACCCCATTCGGCGGCCTTCCTGCCGTCGATGTTCTCGCCTGTCAGTGCATGATACATGGCGTTGCGGAAGCATGTCAGTTCGGTGGCCACCTTGGCGGCACCGCCGCCAGGCAGAATGCCCCAGTTGATCTCGCTCAGCCCGAATTTGGCTTCATCGGCGGCAAAGGCGAGGTCGCAGGCGAAAAGCGGTCCGTAACCGCCGCCGAAGCACCAGCCGTTCACCATGGCGATGGTCGGCTTCTGATACCAGCGCAGCCGGCGCCACCAACCATAGCTTTCGCGCTGCGCCTTTCGCGTGCCCTGCAGGCCGTGGGCCTCGGTCTCGCGGAAATACTCCTTGAGATCCATGCCCGCGGACCAGGCAGTCCCCTCGCCGGACAGCACCAGTATACCGACGTCGGCCCGAAACTCCAGCTCGTCCAGGACTTCCATCATGCGCCGGTTGAGCCTGGGGCTCATGGCGTTGCGTTTCTCCGGGCGGTTGAAGCTGACCCAGGCTATGCCAGCTTCAACGACAAAGGCGACGGTGTCTTTTTCGGGATGTTCTGTTGTCATGGTGTCCTTCCTGCCATTCGGGTCTACTCATCAAAAGGGGAGCGGGCCGCAAGGACGCGACCTGCATTGAATACAGCGATCGTCACCGGGCCGGGTGGGCCGCAGTGCAATCGAAATGAGATGTCCCACGTCAGCCGGCGCGAATGCGCGGTTATCCATGAGCGGGGAGAGCTGTTGCTTCGCAAATCAAATGATCGCGGTGCGCCTGCCGGTATTATTCAAACGGGATTCCTCCAATACCGGCATATGGCCTCCGCGCCGGTGATGTTATGTCTCATAGCATCATTTGATTGTTATGCGCAATAGCATTATAGCCGGATGATGGATATCGACGCCCGCACATCGAAATTGAGCGACCCGCTTGAGACCCTGCTTGGCTATCAGCTGAGGAGGGCGTCCAATGTGATGATGGCCGACCTGGGCTTGAGGCTTCAGGCCATCGAACTCAGGCCGGTCGAGGCTTCCATTCTGACGTTGATTGACGCCAATCCCGGCTGCACCCAGAGCGATCTCGGACGTAGCCTCGGCATCCAGCGTGCCAACATGGTTCCCCTGATGCTCGGGCTGACCAAGGCCGGACTTGTCGACCGGGCTCCGGTCGGCGGCCGATCGCAGGCCCTTCGCCTGACTAAGACCGGCATGGAGAGGCTGGTGGCGGTGCGCGCCATCATCGAGGCGCACGAGGCGCGGTTTCGGCGTCTTTTCGCACCAGAGCTGCGGGAGGCAGCGTTGGAAGTCTTGCGAAGCATCCGGCAAGAGGGCGAAGGGGCCTCGCGCCAGGATGACGTGGAGCTCTCGACTGGCGCTTGATCGACTGGAGCGCTATCTGAGCCGCTCTTCTTCCCGGACATGCGCAGATTATTCAGCTGCGGCGATGTCGGGGCGATAGCCGGTATCGATGACGATCCGTCCGCCACAGGCTCGCGAAACGCAGGTGCACATGCGTGAATTCTCCTGTCGCTCGGCTTCGGAAAAGAAAACATCGCGGTGGTCGATCACGCCGTCCGCTTCGACGATGCTGACGGCACAGAGCCCGCATTCTCCACGGCGACAATCGAAAACCATGCCGACGCCGGCCTCCACCAACACGTCGAGCATGGACTGATCGGCCCGGACCCGGATACTGGCTCCGAGCTGAGGGACTTCGACATCGAAGGCCTGTTCGGCGAAGCGGCCGTTGTCGCCGAAGACCTCGTAGCGCAACCGGCTCATCGATCGTCCGCTTTTCTGCCAAGCCTGCCGCGCCGCCTCCAGGAGGCCGAGCGGGCCGCAGACATAGGCCTCACCGTCCGGCGGCAGGGCTGCAAATTCGGCGTCGAGATCCAGTGCCTCGCCGTCATCCTGAGCAAAAGCCTGCAACCGGTCGCCAAGCAGTGCGCCAAGCTCGTCGAAGAAGGCCATCTGGCGGCGGTTCTTCGCGGCGTAGACCAGCCGGAGCTTCTGCCCCCGCGAGGCGAGTGTTTTCGCCATGCCGTAGATCGGCGTAATCCCGATGCCGCCGGCGATCAGGAGATAGCGGGAGGCGCGCCAGGAAAGCTCGAAACGGTTCTCGGGTTCAGTCACTTCAATATCGTCACCCGGCTGCAGCTGCCAGATGAACGCCGAGCCGCCGCGGCTGTTCGGGTGAAGCTTCACTGCTATGGAGAGCGTGCCGGGCGGTCCAGGCACAACGGTATAGGTGCGGATCGCCGGCTCCCCGTTGATCTGCACCCTGATATTGGTGTGCGAGCCGGGATCGAAGCCGGCACGCAGACCTTCGACGGCGAAGGTCACCGCCCGCACATTCTCGGCGATCGTCCGCACCTCAACGACCCGCGCCTTGCGCCACTCCAGTCTGGACCGCATATTCTCCTCCCTTTGATGAATCTCGATGGTTTGCGCGGTCAGCTGGACATCAGCGCGAGCGCCAGCACCTTGCTGCGCAGATCCGGCTGTTCCTCCGTGACGAAATCCAGGTTTTGCCGCGCCAGCCGTGCATGTTCTCGCGCCAGCGCTTCGGCGCGCGTGCCTTCGCGCAGTTCGATCGCGGAAACGATTGCCCTGTGCTGTGTCTGGGCAGTCAGCAGCGTGCGCTGAAAGGCGGGCACGTCTGCTTCCGTGTTGACGAAGGCATTGGGGCTGGCAAACGGCAGGCTGGTGATCCGCTCGATTTCCCGGCACAGGACTTCGCTGCCGCATAGGGCTGCGAGTTGTCTGTGGAAACGTTCGTTCAGCATTTCATAGCGTCCGAAATCCATGGCGCCCGGTCCCGGCTCGACCACCAGGTCGAGATTTGCGACCACGTCCGAAATCGCCTTCAGTTTTACGGGCGGCACGCCGCGTTCAGCCGCCAGCCGAGCGGCGGTGCCTTCGAGAACGCCGCGAAGTTCTATGGCGTCGATCACGTCTTGCCGGCTGAAGCTTCGGACGGCATAGCCGCCCGAGGGGATCACGACGACGAGCCCCTCCTGTTCCAGCTTCTGCAGGGCGGCACGCAACGGGGTACGCGACACCTTGAGCCGGGCGGCGAGCGCCACCTCCGAGAGCCGTTCCCCTGGCTGCACCTCGCCCTTGAGCACGAGATCACGAAGGCCGGTCAGGGCCTTTGCCGTCTGCTGTTTCGGGGCGCCGTCCGGTTCTGTCGCCATGCTCTACTCCGCCGCCACTGCCGTGGCGTTTCCTTCCGGGTTGATTTCCCGGTCGATCATCCGGTCGATAAGCTTACGAGCCCACATCGTGCCGGCATCGATATTGAGGTTGTAGAACTGATGATCGGGATTGGCTTCGATCGCGATCTGCTGTGATTGAAGCACCGCCTCATCCTCGCGGAAAACACCGGCGACTCCCTCCCGCAATTCATGCGTACGCGCTTGGTTGTGCAGGTCGTAGTTCCGGGCGAAGGCCCAGAAATACAGACAGGTATTGTCCGTCGATGGCGTGATCGTGTTGAGGACGAAGCCGTTCACGCCTTGCGAGCGGTCGCCCTGCTGCGCGCCGGTCCCGGCTGCTGCGACGCCGACATCGATGGTGACCGTGCAGGGAGCCTCGAAGCGAATGATCTGCCAGCGATCCACCTTGCCGGGCCTGCCATATTGCTTGCGCCAGAAGGGCGGTGGGTCGATCTCATGCATCCACCTGGTCACATAGGCGAAGCGGTCGGAATGGCTGGCTTCGAAGGGCGATTCCGCCACGGCACGGTCGCCGATCGAGGAGCCGTGCACGAAGGTTTCATGGGTGAGATCCATCAGATTGTCGACGACCAGGCGATAGTCGCATTTCACCTCGATCAGCTTGCCATCGGCCGCCCAATCGGGATCGTCGTTCCAGTGCATGTCGGGGATCAGCGCCGGGTCGGCGAGGGCCGGCTCGCCCGGCCAGATCCAGACGAAACGGTGCCTCTCGGCCACTGGATAGGATTTGATGCAGGCCGATGGATTGATCGTGTCCTGTGACGGCATGTATACACAACGGCCGGTCTCGTCATATTCGAGACCGTGATAGCCGCACACCACGTTGTCGCCATCGAGCCGACCGAACGAGAGCGGCACCAGCCGGTGCCAACAGGCATCCGCCAAGGCTACGGGCGCACCATTTTCCTTGCGATACAGTACGATTGGCTTGTTGCAGACGGTGCGCGGCAGCAGCGCACGCTTCAGCTCCACATCATAGGCGGCGGCATACCAGGCATTCATGGGAAAGGTTGGTCGCTTCATGTCATCTGTCCTCCTCAGATGACTTAAGAAAGGCATAATGTATACATTATGTCAAGATGGAGGGATTAAATCCGAAAAATCGGCATTTATGGCGGCATTTGCCGAAAGCTTGTATACAATAGTCTCAACCTACCAAGCCAAGCTTTTTCAACCTGTATTCCAGCTTGGCGCGGGTAATGCCAAGGCTGCGGGCGGCGGCCGAGACATTGCCGGCGGCGGCCCGGAGAGCTTCCCGGTAGAGCGCATCCTCCGCGGCGGCAAGGTCGCCAGGCGAGGCGATAAGGCCAGGATGCGAGACGGCGAGGGGCATGTCTTTCGGCTTTATCCGCCCATCCTGGCTCAGGGCCTGCGGAAACGCCGGCGAGGCTTCGCCGCCGGTGAAGAGATGCTGGATATCGATCAGGCCCCTGGGCTCGGCAAAAATCACGCCGCGTTCGATCAGGTTCTGCAGTTCACGGATATTGCCCGGGAAGTCATAGGCCAGCAGCGCATCGATCGCTCGTCGCGACAAGCCGACGACGTTGCGGCGGTGGCGTTCGCGGAAGATGCGCAGGAAATGGTCGATCAGCATCGGAATGTCATCGCGCCTGTCGCGCAGCGGGGGAATGACGATCGGGAAGACACAGAGGCGGAAATAGAGGTCCTGCCGGAACCTCCCGGCGCGCACTTCGCCTTCAAGGTTGACATTGGATGCCGCCACCACCCGCACATCGGCGGGAATGGTGCGCATGCCGCCGACGCGCTCGATCTGCCGTTCCTGGATGGCACGGAGCAGCTTTCCCTGGGCGGCATAGGCGAGCGAGGCAATCTCGTCGAGGAATATGGTGCCGCCCGCGGCCCGCTCGAAATATCCCGGCCGGGATGCGATTGCGCCGGTATAGGCTCCCTTCTCGACGCCGAACAGCTCCGATTCCACCAGGTTTTCGGGGATCGCAGCGCAGTTGATCGGCACGAACGGGCCACCGGCCCGGCCGCTCAGCCGGTGAAGCTGCTGCGAGAACAGCTCCTTGCCGACGCCGGATTCGCCGATCAGCAGCACGGTGGCCTCGGTATCGGCAACTTTTTCCACCATCAGCCGGGCGCGCAGGAAGCTTGCCGATACGCCGATGACCTGGCTGGAACCAGCGGTTTCGGGCGCACCGGCCTTCGCCGGCGGCTCGGTTGGCTGCAATGCCGGTTCGGCGCCCCGGCGAAGGGAGCGGCGGGATCTTGGCCATTCAAGCCCGAGGTAAGCGCGTTCCGGCGCGTCTTCGCCCCACTCCTCCGCATTCTGGCCCACTACCCTGCAATGGGGTGCTCCCATGCCGACGCACTCGACTTCGCGAAAGATGACGGGCCGCCCGAAGAGCGTGCTGGTATAGCCGCTGGGATAGCCGGTCTGCATCCAGCAGACCGGTGCGCTGGCAAGGCCATGATGGGCGATGTGTTCGGCAGCTTCGGAGGAATCGTGCCAGTCGAACTCGCCGAAATAGGTGCCCCGAGCGCTGTCGAATTCGAAATGCCGGGTGGTGACCTTGACGAAACCCTCGAGGGTGTGGACCCGCGGGCCGGCGGCGAGGGCATGGGTCAGATCCTCGTTCGGAAACCGCTTCTGGATCAGTTCCGCATCGCGCACGCCCTGCATGTAACCGACCCGCATGAATATGGCCGTGGCGGTTTCGACGCCGAAGGCTTCGATGATCTCCTGCCGGAGCCGGCCCAGAACCTGCGACTGCATCAACACCATGCGCTGGTCGTTCAACCAGATGCGGCCATCTCCGAGTGCGAAGTGAAGGGCCTCGGTCAATTCGGTCAATGTCGGGGACGCGCCGGTGTCGAGCTCGCTGTATGCGCCGCGCGACAGCATCTTGCCGGTCTGCCTGGATGCATCGGCCAGGGAGATCAGGTGCGGCGGGAATGTACGCTTCGGCATGATCATCTTTCATGAAATTCTGAAAATAATGAAATTCTTTATCATTTCATGAAGTTCGGCAAGCCCGTTTCCGAACCGGTTTTGATTTCCCGATTTCTCGAAAATCAAGTTGGTGAAAGCATTTATCGGCTTCCGCCGTCATCCGGTTCTGCGGAAATGAAAACTGGCACGCGCCTTGCGACGGAGGGAGCGACCGCTCGAGGAGCAGCGGTCAGGAGGATCGTAGCATCGACCACATCCGACGCTGGCCACACCGTGCCGCCCGTGTAGTGGCGAAGCCATACCTTTCTCCCATGACAACGGGATCTGAGGAGGCCCAAACATTATGAACATCCAAACCCACACTTTCATCGATGCCGGGCGCTGGACCGGTCGTGCCTTCTTTGGTGGCTGGGACCGGACCGAGGCGGGCACGATGAATGTGACCGATCCAGCCAATGGAACTGTTCTCGCCTCCGTCGGGCTTGGCGGACCGGCAGACATCGCCCGCGCCGCGGCCGGGGCCCGTGCAGCCCAGAAAGCCTGGGAAAAAATGCTCGGTGCGGAGCGTGCGCGCATACTCAACAAGGCCGCGGACTTGCTGGAGGCCAACGGTACGGAACTCGCCCAATGGATCATGAAGGAGTCAGGTTCGATCCATCAGAAGGCGATGATCGAGATCGAGCATGGAGCGCTCTTCATTCGCCATGCGGCAACACTCGCCACGGCTCCGTCCGGCGTGTTTCTTCCCGGCATGGATGATCGCATCAACTATGCCCGGCGAGTGCCGCATGGCGTCGTCGGCGTTATCTCGCCGTTCAATTTTCCGCTGGTCCTTTCCGTTCGCTCCATTGCCGCGGCGCTGGCGGTCGGCAATGCGGTGGTGCACAAGCCCGATCCACGCACGCCAATCTCGGGCGGCATCATCATCGCCCGCATTTTCGAGGAGGCCGGTCTGCCGCCGGGTATTCTGCAGATCGTGCCTGGCGGCGCCGATGCCGGCGAAGCCCTCTGCAGCGATCCAAACGTGGCGATGATCTCCTTTACGGGTTCTGCACGCGGTGGCGCCAAGGTTGGCGAGATTGCCGGCAGGCACCTGAAACGCGTCCAGCTCGAACTCGGCGGCAAGAACGCATTGATCATTCTCGACGATGCCGATCCTGACGTCGCGGCCTCCAATGCCGCCTGGGGCGCGTTCCTTCACCAGGGTCAGATTTGCATGGCAACCGGCCTGGTTCTCATCGACGAGAAGATCGAACAGGCGGTGACCGACCGGCTGGTCGCAAAGGCTGCGCACCTGCCAGTTGGCGACCCTTCGAGCAACCAAGTGGCATTGGGGCCGATCATTTCGGATGCGCAAGTGGCGGCGATCCAGGCGATCGTCGACGATGCCGTCGCTAAGGGTGCGCGGCTGCTCACCGGCGGCAGCGGCAAAGGGCGTTTCTATCCCGCAACCGTGCTCTCCGGCGTGAAACCTGGCATGCTTGCCTTCGAGGAGGAGATCTTCGGTCCTGTCGCCTGCATCGTTTCTTTCCGCAACGACGAAGAGGCGATAGCGCTTGCCAATCGATCCGACTATGGCCTCGCGGCGGGGGTCATTTCCGCCGACATCGGCCGGGCGATGGCTGTCGGACAAGAGCTTGAGGTCGGCCAACTGCACATCAACGACCAGACGGTCAATGGCGGGCCATATGCCCCCTTCGGCGGACGCGGCAAGTCGGGCAACGGCACGCGTGTGGGTGGCCCGGCGGATATCGAGGAATTCACCCAGTGGCAGTGGGTTTCGGTCAAAAACGCCGCAACGCCCTATCCGTTCTGATTTGTCTGCGTTTTTTGCTCATTTTCCCGATCCGGCCCCGGACCGCTTAGCTGCGCGTGGCTCGACGCTTTCTAGAACAAGGATGATCCCCATGAACCTTCACGGAAAAACAATCGTCATCACCGGCGCGTCCTCCGGCATTGGGGGCGAAGTCGCCCGCCTGGCACGCTTTCATGGCGCAAACGTTATCGGCCTTGACCGGAACGATCCGATGCTGACGCTTGACGGCTGCATCAAGGCCGATCTGAGCGATCCCTCCGCAATCGATGCCGCTGTCCGGGCGCTTCCCGGGCAGGTCGATGCGTTGGTCAATGCGGCGGGCGTGCCGGGAACCGCCGATGGGGCTCTCGTTGCAAAAGTCAATTATCTCGGGCTGCGCCACCTCACCGAAGCGCTGGTGGCGCGGATGCCGAAGGGGGCGTCGATCGTCAACTTCGCCTCCATTCTTGGCGCCGAGTGGCCGAAACGTATTGAGGCTCACCGTGCGCTCGCCGCGACAAAGGATTTCGCCGAGGGCCTGGCTTGGCTAAACGACAATCCGGTTGCACAGGAAACCTGCTATCAATATTTCAAGGAGGCTCTGATCGTCTGGACGCGTGAGCGTAGCTTCGATCTGTTCATGCGGCATGACATCCGCATGAATTCGGTGGCACCGGGACCGGTCTTCACGCCGATCCTCGGCGATTTTGTCGCCATGCTGGGCGAAGAACGGGTGCAGCGAGACGCGGACCTGATGAAGCGCCCTGCCTTCGCCGACGAGGTCGCCGGGCCAACTCTCTTCCTCTGCTCCGATGCCGCCCGCTGGGTGGTGGGCGTCAACCTGGCGGTCGATGGCGGCCTGGCTGCGACCGCCCCCTGATCGGCCAAAGGTCCTGATCCAGTTTGAGTTGATTGTTTCACCAAGGACCTTGCCGGCACCTCGGTGCCCTTGATCCTGAAGGGCACGCAGAGGCGCCAGACCCAAGCTGAATGAGCAAATTTGTCGGGAGATTGCCAGGATCATACGGATGCGCGACCCCGCGACACCAAACACGCCGTCATACAGCCGTTGGCTACAAGCGATGGTCTGCTTTTTCACCGTAGTCCTGCATCGGTAGGATCAGAAATCGCGCTGCGAAGGGACAATGGCGGGTCTCTCTGGCATCGGCCCTGCCTTCGGCATCTCCGACCTTACGAAACCGTATCCTCACGGCAAGGCCGTTGTAGGAGAGCCGCGCTAGAGATCATGTCCCGGCGAAGAACGATATCGCCGGAGATTTGATCGCGGCCCACCGGCAAGGGGGCTCGCAAAACCCGAGGAGATCACCATGAAAAGAATGATTGCCGCTGCTGCTCTTACCATAGCCGCCAGCTTCGGATCTATCACCCATCAAGCCCACGCCGCCGCGGCAGCCCCTTGTGAAGATACGCTGAAAACCATGCGTTCCGCCAAGACAACCGCCAAGCTCAACGATGCCGACATGGCCAAGGTCAACGACCTCGAAGCCAAGGCCATCGAGCGCTGCAATGCCGACGACGATACCCGCGCGGACAAATTCCTGGCCGACGCGATGAAGATCATGGGCAAATGAACCGCAGCGAACGGGAGAAATCCTATGACTCATACTCAAACGGCCCCGGTTCAACAGAACCGGGTTCCCGAAGTCACCGTCGAATTCTGGCTTATCAAGCTGATGGCAGTGACCATGGGGGAGACGGCTGCCGACTATCTTGCGGTCAATCTCGGTCTCGGATTGACCGCGACGTCCCTCCTGATGACCGCGGTGCTGATCGTTGCCCTGGTGCTCCAGTTCGCGCAAAGGCGGTATGTCCCACCCTATTATTGGGCTGCGGTCGTTCTGATCAGCATCGTCGGCACGTTGGTGACCGACAATCTCGTCGATAATTTCGGCGTCGCGCTCCAGACAACGGCCATCGGATTCGCTATCGCGCTCATCGTGACTTTCGCGGTCTGGTACGCGTCCGAGAAAACCTTGTCGATCCATTCGATTTTCACGACGCGCCGGGAAGCCTTCTACTGGCTGGCCATCCTCTTCACCTTCGCTCTCGGAACCGCCGTGGGCGATCTGGTCGCGGAAGTCTTCGCTCTCGGCTATCTCACCACGGGCATTCTCTTCGGAGGCATCATCGCCGCGATTGCAGCGGCTTACTATGTCTTCAAATCGAACGCTATCCTGGCCTTCTGGCTCGCCTATATCCTGACGCGGCCGCTGGGCGCCTCGTTTGGCGATCTGCTGTCGCAGCCGCGGGAATATGGCGGCCTGGGTTTCGGCACAATCGTTACCAGCATGCTCTTCCTGTCTGCGATCATCTGCCTGGTGATCTACATGACCGCTGCTCAAAACCCTGATGAGGAGGAATTTGACGCTCCCCGGGAACTCTGAGCGGCCGCTGATCATACTGCGCTGCCCTCCAAAGACGGCGCGGCAACGGGAAAAGCGCAGCTTACGAAACCGTATGGTTTCGGAAAAAGACCAGCGATATTCGCCCACTACAAGCACCTCGGCCAGCTGCCGTTCTCTTAGTCTTCGTCAGAGGCGAGGGAGGCGGCAGAGCCTGCGCGAAATGAAATTATCGGGGTGCGAAAAGTGTATCATGAATGCTGACAGCTTTCGTCTGAAAGGAGCCGCCCAACCTATAAGCCTTTCCGATGTGGACCAGCTGGCTCCCGTCCAGCTTAGGCTGAAGACATACCTCATCAATCTCGATCGTGCCGAGGATCGCCTAGCGTTCATGAAAGAAGAATTGTCCCGCGTGGGATTGCCTTTCGAACGAATCCCGGCGGTCGATGGCCGGAATCTTGTTTTCCCTATTCCTGAGTTCGATGCTGCGGCATATCGCAGATGCCACGGAAGACGACCGAATCCGTCTGAGGTGGGATGCTACCTTAGCCATATCGAATGCGCGAACCGTCTTCTCGGCTCGGATGAATCCCACGCCCTCATTCTCGAAGATGACGTGGCGCTTCCGGCGGATTTCCGCGCTCTTCTGCGTGCCTCGCTGGATGCCGGCGGAGCATGGGATATTCTTCGTCTCTCGACCGTCAATACCGGCAGAAAATATTCCTTCCTGGAGATTATGCCCGGGCGCTCGCTCGCCATTGCCTTGACGCGAGAGAAGGGCTCCGGCGCCTATGTCATCAACAGGCGCGCCGCCAAATGGATGGTCGAAAAGCTGCTTCCAATGAGACTGCCCTACGATATCGCCTACGACCTTGAACATTTTGCCGGATTGCGGGCGGTCTTTGTCACACCGGTTCCGGTCGACCAATTCACCGATTTCCCGACCCAGATTCAACAGCGACGGCATCAACGCCGGCTGCCCTGGTGGTTTCGTTCCACTGTCTATCCCTATCGTGCCTGGCTCGAGGTGACACGTTTCTCGTTTCGTCTCTACATTTTGCTCCGCTTCAGGTTGATGAAATGATGTTGGAATATTCTCTCGGCAAGGAGCGCAACCGTGAGGTTGCCCGCCGAAAAATGGGCCGGTCTCGAATCAGAGTCTTTCGAAAGCCAGCACAGGAACGGATTGTTTCATGCGTATACTGCTCATAGAGGACGACAGCAAAACGGGAGAATTCGTATCGCGTGGCCTGCGCGAAGCGGGCCATATATGCGACGTATTACCGGACGGGCAGGACGGGCTCTTCCATGCAATCCGCGAAACCTATGATGTCTATGTCGTCGACCGGATGCTACCTGGTCTCGACGGCCTGTCGATCGTGCGCTCGATGCGCGCCGCCGGCGTCAAAACCCCGACGCTCTTTCTGAGCGCGATTGCGGGCATCGACGACCGGGTGGAGGGCCTCGAGGCGGGGGCCGACGACTACCTCGTCAAGCCGTTTGCGTTCTCCGAACTTCTGGCGCGCGTCAACGCGCTTGCCCGCCGCCCGCCCGCGGTCGCCGAGAAGACCGTGCTGCAGGTTGCCGACCTGACGATGGACATGATGAAACGCTGTGTCACCAGGGCAGGAGTCGAGATCGAATTGCAGCCGCGCGAATTCACGCTTCTGGAGGTGCTCGCCCGCAACGAGGGCAGGGTTCTCACCCGCACGATGCTTCTCGAACGCGTCTGGGATTTCCATTTCGATCCGAAGACCAGCGTGGTCGAAACGCATATCAGCCGGTTGCGCGGAAAGATCGACAAGCCCTTCGACGTGCCGCTCCTGCATACGATCAGAAACACCGGTTACTCGTTGCATGCGCCGCGATAACATTTTGCGCAGCACGTCGTTTCGCCTTGCGCTGATCTTTTCGCTGATGTTCATCAGCGCCTTCATCGTTACGGGTATGATCGTCTATCAGCTTGTCCGATGGGAACTCCAGCAGCGCCAGGACCAGACCATTCAGGAGACCTTTGCGGTGATCGCCGCGGCCTATGGCGATCAGGATATCACGGACCTGCTCGATACGGTGCAGACCTATATCAAGGCGTCCGCCGATCGCCAGCGCGTATTCTCGCTCGTCGATCCCTCGGGAAAGGTTCTTGCCGGCAATATCCCCGACCTCAAGTTTCCGGAAGGCTGGCGCAATATCGATGGTGAAGAGATACAATTGCCCGACGACCGGCAATATCGGATTTTCTCGGGCGCCGTCGACGGAAATCGCCTGACCGTCGGTATCAGCCGGCGTGAAATCGAAAACATCGAGGCGATCATGCTGCAAAGCTTCGGCTGGGCCTCCATCATCGTCTTGCTGCTGGCGATTTCCGGCGGCGGATTGATTGCGCTGCGCGTGCAACGCCGTTTTGGCGCCGTGCGAAGCACGATGGAGGATGTGGCGCGGGGAAACCTCAATGCCCGGATTCCGATTGTCGGACGCGGCGATGACGTCGATCTGCTGTCCCATGACATCAATGACGCTCTTGCGCGCCTCGCGGCCACCGTCGAGGGCATGCGGCTGGTCAGCGCCGATATAGCCCACGACCTGAAATCTCCGCTCAACCGTCTCAAGATGACCATCGACGAGGCGCTCGCCAAGCAGGAGACCGGCCAGGCGGTCATCCCGGAACTCGAGGCCGCAAGCGCCGAGGCCGACCGTATCAACGAAACCTTCGAAGCACTGTTGCGGATTGCCCAGATCGAGGCGGGTGCCCGCAAATCCAGGTTCAGCGCTGTCGATGTCGGCGATATTCTGCGATCTCTGGCCGATATCTATGCGAGCGTTGCCGAGGACAACGGCCAACGGCTGACAACCAAGCTTCATCAGCTCGGCGGCAGTGTCGTTTTGGGTGATCGCGATCTGCTGACCCAGATGTATGCCAATCTCGTCGAGAACGCTATCCGTCATTGCCCATCTGGATGCGATATCGTGATACGGAGCGAGGCGAGTGCCGAAATGATCGCAACCTATGTCGAGGACAATGGACCCGGCATTCCACAGCGGGAGCACGGCAACGTTCTCCGACGCCTTTACAGGTTGGAAAAAAGCCGCACGTCGCCTGGCAGTGGCCTTGGGCTCAGCCTGGTGAAAGCCGTCGCTGACCTTCATGGCGCTAGTATTTCCATGGAAAACAGCGAGCCCGGCCTCCGGGTCAAGATCGTGTTTCAGAGGGTTGACGAATGAAGGCTAACATGTGCTGCAAAGCGTTCCGTGCAAACCGAGCCCGGCCTTCGAGACGCCGCTTGCGCGCAACCATTATCTGGCTGTCATGCACAGCCGCGCCCATGGCCTTTTCCATTGCCATGTTTCCAGCCCCCGCCATGGCACAGGACACCTCCACCTCGGACACGTGGGTGGTGACGCTCGGCGCCACGGTGGAATATGGCCCCAACTACGAGGGATCGAAGCATCATTCCTTCAGCGCCATGCCTTCTTTCGATTTCCATCGCCTC
>DASWOH010000285.1:0-57722 GCA_036398815.1 Rhizobium sp.
TTGGGAAGAACCTTCACAGCCCGAAGACCCCCTGAACCATTCAAGATATCCAATGTCATTGTGTCCACAGTCTCCCTTGTGGACACAGACTCCTTCATTCGCTGTTCTGTGAATAGGTGCGGTGAATTGTGCGCTTACGATCCATTAGCAAGGGGGCAATGAACGATCGAATCATCGCCGCTACGGCCCGTAGCTCACCATCAGGCGTCTTAGCGTACAAACGGTCCTCTCGAATTGCCTCAAGTCGTGTTGTCTCAAAGAAAGCGTGGCCAACTTGTCTCTCGCGAGTTGCCGTAACAGCTATGGTCCTATTCATCCCGCCTAGTATCGCCCTTAGGTCGATACTCGCGTACGGATACGCACACCGAGAAATATCCGGACGGACCTCTTCAAACTCAAAACGCCGACGCAGCGCCGCATCCATAGTCGATAGCGATCTGTCCGAGGTGTTCATCGTGCCGATAACATTTAACTGCTGCGGAACGCCGAACAAAGTCTGAGAATATGGTAGGAGGATTCGCCGTTCTTCGGCCGCTCCTAGTCGCT
The DNA here is from genome assembly GCA_036398815.1 of Rhizobium sp. GTDB lineage: Bacteria > Pseudomonadota > Alphaproteobacteria > Rhizobiales > Rhizobiaceae > Rhizobium. The sequence goes on from DASWOH010000285.1 coordinate 547, forward strand.
TGTCTTGTTCCAACAACGTAATAAGCTCGCCGAATACCCTAGACAAGTCCGCTCGGTTGATTTCATCGATGACCAAAACGACTTTGCGGGGTTCGACCTTAGGTGGCACAGCCTGAGAGACCACCTCCCAGACCGCCCTAAGTGGGCCGGTCATGCCAAACAAAGTCTGCATGTCATATCCGACCTTCTCGGCAATCTCCTTTTTCCGTTCGTGCTCAGAGCCGGGGATAGAAAGGTCGCCGGGCAAGTATCCGAGTTCCGAAAGCTTGCTGATGAGACCTAACGATACCGGAGTTTGGAGACCAGCGCCCTTACCCTTTTTGTTCCGAAGCAGAACATTGTCCGCAGAAGCCGCTACAACCTCATAATCCTGACCAGTGCTGGACTTGATTTCTTGACCGACGTAGAACTGCTGCTGCAATGGGGCCGAACGAGTAACATTCTCACACGCGATCCGGAAAGGCCCGGATCGCGGTTTATAAAGTATCCCGTTTTCAGTGGCTTCCGGACGAAAACCTTCGACGAAATCTTCATATGTATAGCTGGGATGGAACGTTACCCAAATAATCGCTCCAGATAGTACCAACGCGCTGTGTCGATCCATAATGTCGCCATCAGAGACCGTCGGCTCGATAAGCCTTACTGCCTCCCGCGCGGCTCGCCATGTTTTACCTGTGCCCGGAGGGCCGTAAAGTATCTTGAGCTTCGATAAAGTCATTGATCAAATGCCTCAGTCTGCAAGTCAGAGAACTAAGCCACGATTCGCGCCTTATTGAAACCACAGGCATCCCTCATGAGAAACGAACAACCGATGTTACTCAGCAGCATTCTGGCCTGGAACTACGCCGGAGGTCATTTAGCGCATTCGTAGCGCAATGGCTTTTTTGTCCCTTTTGAATCAAAAGCTTACAACTACAGTCTTCCAGTTCCGATTCCAAAGGTCACAGGTTCGAATCCTGTCGGGTGCGTTTCCCAAATTCCCAACCTATGAGTATGCACGGATCGGACAGGTCTTGCTGCCTGCCTTGCAATTGACGCCTCCTATCTTGGGACGGGCTAGCATGGGCGCATGGAGCGGCGAGCGGGAGATAGCATGGCCTCCTATATCCCCGCGTTCTCGGAAGGGCTGCCCATACAAATCGGCAATTGGCGCTGTCTCTTTACTTCTCTAGTTCTCGTACCGGGAGGTCGCGACAATAAGGACTGGATGGAATGGAATTGCAGCTTCCCCCCGACGACATGGAATTGACACTGCGCACTCTCGCAATGCCCGCCGACGCCAACCCTGCCGGCGATATTTTCGGCGGCTGGGTCATGTCGCAAATGGACCTTGCGGCCTTTGTGCGTGCCAACGAAGCAGCGGCCGGGCGGACCGTCACGGTTGCGGTACACGAGATCGTCTTCAAGAAGCCGGTGAAGATCGGCGATACACTGTGCGTTTACACTCGGATCGAAAAGATCGGCCGCACGTCGATCACGTTGAAGATCGAAGCGTGGACACGCCGGCACTATGAAGAATCGCGCGACAAGGTGACCGAAGCCGTGTTCGTCATGGTCGCCGTGGATAGCGATGGAAACCCACGTCCGGTGAAGATCGAAAACTGATCTCCTGCAGCACGTCGCGTTTCCCTCGCGACGTAAGCTATCATCGCCCCCCTCTCCTCAACGAGCTGCGTCTCGGCTTCGGCTATATCGAGGGAGACCGGGCTTGCCATTTTGCTAGCCGATGTCCGGGCGCGGCGACAGTCACCATCTCGACGGAGAGAAGATGCTCCGATTTGACTGACGGGGGGAAACAAAGGGCACCGATGGAGTTCGCACGCTACATCGAAACGAATGCCAAATACATCTTTGACGTTTATTTCCTCCAATTGCCACTTCAGGAACTTTTGATCGACGCTTTAAGGTTATCGTGGCGCAGCCCTTCTCGCCATTGCGGCGGCATCAATTGCTTCGCCCGCCTTCTGTGGCGTTGAAGTTGGAATGTCCGCTCGTTTGCAAAGTAGAAGTGTCACTTTTGGCGGCCACATGGCACAACGACCAGCCCCGATCTGAGCGGCTGATCCGGCTGCAAGATCAGATCGGGGCGGGTGAGGCGCACCCCTTCGATCCGCACTTTTCCTGCAAGGGCGTCGGAATGGAACTGAAAAAGAAGTCGTAGCGCTCAACTCATCGTCAGCCGGAACACCCTAAAATCCGCGACGAGGTCGCTAACACTGAAATTCAGAACCCGATCCCCTGACGATATATGGGAAAAGTAGGTCTGCATCCGCTCAACTCGATACTGAAACCCTGAATGGATCGATCGTTGGCCGGCACAACCTTTAATATTCCGTGCTGAAAATGATGCGATGACGCGGTTCGCGCTTTGGCCGGTCTGCGTTCACAACCAGGAACATGCTCTCTAGTGAATTCGTTAATTCCTCAAGCCTATGATTGTGGATGAGACCGTGCGCACGGCCTTGAGGGGTAGAAACCCCGAGTCTACCGGTTTGGTGCTCGCCGTTAGGCGCCGGATTCCTTGACCATTCGGTCGGGGAGCTATGGACGTATGTCCAGGTTCCCTCGGATTAAAGGTCCATGGGCCGGGTAGATTCGGATTTCCAACTCCTCGATCGGGGGCAGGAAGGCATTGCGGGGGCGCACCGCGATCTGACCTTCTTGTCATGGCGTTGCGACACGAGACCGTGCCATTGCACCATTTCCCGTGACCGAACGATGCGCGCATGATGCCAGCATTCAAGCAAATGAAATGAATCCAGCAATTCTTTTTTGTGGGAACACCGCGACAATGCGGGCGGAGCACACCCAACATTTGGAAGAGTTCAGGCAATGGTCGAATTCAACAAACTTCTTTTTCTCTTCGGTAACCGGAAGCATGCAATTTAAACGTGCTAAATCAGGTTGACCCGATATGAAACCCGACACTCTCGCCGGCGCACAACACATCCTCTTGCCCGCGTTGGAACAGGCCATCGATGCCGTTGTTCTCATCGATGAGCATAACGCCGTCACGTTCTTCAACCGGGCGGCGGAACGCCTTTGGGGTTATGAGCGTGCGGACGTTCTCGGCCGAAACGTCAAGCTTCTGGTGCCGCGCGCGATCCAGCCGGCCCATGACGACTATATCGCCAGCAACCGCAATACAGGTGCCAACAAGATCGTCGGAACGAACCGGGAGATCAGAATCGAGCGCAAGGACGGATCGGAAACCTGGGGAACATTCTCGCTTTCGAAGATCGACGTCGGCGGACGGATTCATTACATGGCCTTTGCCCGCGATGTGTCGGCCGAGGTGGCGCAGCGTGAAGAAAACCGCCTGCTGCTGCTCGCCATCAACCACACCGACCGGATCGTGTTCGTTCTCGACCATGAGCGCCGTATCGTTCATGTCAATCGAGCTTTCACCGAGAGGTTCGGCTATAGCTTGTCGGAAGCAATCGGGCGTGTTCCGACCGAATTTCTGACCAGTGAGCGGAACGATCCGGTCGCTCTTTCGCGTTTGCGCAGCAATGGATGGGACACCAAAGATTTCCACGAGGAAATTATTGCCTGCGATAAGGAAGGCAAAGATATCTGGGTATCCGCCAGCATCAATCCGATCGTCGATACGGAGGAGCCCGGGATAGTGAAGAATGTCGTTGTCGTTCTGTCCGACATCACCGAAAGCAAGGAAATCCAAAATTTACAACGCGACGTGCTGGAAGCGCTGGCGAGCGATCTTTCATTGCAAGACGTCTCCGATCTCCTATGCCGGCGTGTGGAGGCGATTGCTCCTGACGTCATCTCCTCGATCCTTCTGATAGACGGCGAGAAAAAGATCAGGCCGCTGGCCGGTCCGAACCTGCCCGACCACTATACCGCCGCGCTGGATGGCGTTGAAATCGGCGAGGGTGTCGGTTCTTGCGGAACGGCGGCGTATCGTGGAGAACCAGTTGAAGTTACGGACATCGAAACCGATCCGCTGTGGGCGCCATACAAGATGCTGGCCCTGCCGATCGGCCTTCGCGCCTGCTGGTCATCGCCGATCAAGCGGCGGGACGGAAGCGTCGCCGGAACCTTCGCGTTCTATTTCCGGGAAAAGCGGTCCCGAAGCCCGATCCACGAACAAGTCGTCAAAGCCTGTGTGCACCTGTGCATGCTCGCCATCGAGCACCACGAGAGCCGCGAACAGATTGCACGCCTTGCGCATTTCGACAGCCTGACGGGCCTGCCGAACCGCACCCGCCTGCATGAATATATCGATGCGCTTCTCCCGACCGCGGATGACGGCGGCGTCGCCTTCTTTGCCCTTGATCTCGATCACTTCAAGGACGTCAACAATGCGTTGGGCCATCCGGCCGGTGACACGGTGTTGATCGGTGTCGCCAACCGGCTCGAAAAATTGTTTCAGGCCAATGGCATTGTCAGCCGCACCGGGGAAGATACATTCGTGATCGTCGCTCCGGACTGCAACGTCCAGCGCGCCTCCGCGCTTGCCGAAAAAATCCTTCAGCGCCTCAAAGCGTCCTTCGACATATCCGGCGTATCACTGAACGTCACCGCCAGCATCGGCATCAGCCTCTATGCGGATAACGGACGGGACCGGGAAACCCTGCTCGGCAATGCCGATACCGCCATGCACCGGGCCAAGGCCGCCGGGCGCGGCTCCTACCTGTTCTTCAGCCCGGAGATGAACCTGATCGCCCAGGACCGCCTTGTGCTTGGAGCGGCGTTGCGCAGCGCGATCGCCAATGACCTGTTGCGGCTGCATTACCAGCCGCAAGTGCGGCCGCAAGACGGTACGCTCTACGGCGTGGAGGCGCTAGCCCGCTGGAGCGATCCCGATCTTGGCGACATCTCTCCGAGAAAGTTCATTGCACTGGCCGAAGAGATCGGCGAGATCGAGGCGATCGGTCATTGGTCGCTCGAAGAAGCCTGCCGGCAGATGGCGGAGTGGCGCAAGGCCGGTCTCGGAATCCCCAGGGTCTCGGTCAACCTGTCGCCGCTTCACTTCCGCAACCGCGACCTTCCCGGCTTCATCGCCGGATTGTTGGGCAAGTACCAGCTGCCACCGGATTGCCTGACGGTGGAGATCACCGAAAGCGTCATGATGGACCAGCGGCCCGAACCGCTGGAGATCGTGCGCGCCATCCGCTCGCTTGGCGTCGGCCTGTCGATGGACGACTTCGGTACAGGTTTTTCGAGCCTGTCTAGCCTTGCCCATCTGCCCATTACCGAACTGAAGATCGACCGCAGTTTCATGCAAGATTTCGAAACGGACCAGCACGCGCAGGCGCTTGCAACCGCCGTCGTCCGCATCGGTCAGAGCCTCGGCCTGACGGTCGTGGCCGAAGGCGTCGAGACCGAAGCGCAAAGGCGTTTGCTGACGGATCGCGACTGCCATGTGGTGCAAGGCTATCTGTTCTCCCGGCCTGTTTCACCCTCACAGCTTGAAGACTGGATGAAGCCGCAAATCGTCGCATCGAGGAGAACCGGGGAATGATGACACTCTCAAGCTCGCATGCAACCTGAGAATTGTACCATTTCACTAACCGCGATTTATCAATTGTTAATTCCCCCGTTGCTAAATCGGGACGGTTGCGTGATCTCAGCGCCTAACAACACAAAGGGTTGCAGACGAACGCAATGATAGATACCCCCTCCCCCACCACGCAATCCAGGGGTGTTTCGAGATGAACAAGAGGCTACGGGCCTTTCGCCTTGTCGAATCCGACCGGATACTCCGTCCGTGGAGAACGTCTCGCCAGGCGCGTCGCGCGACCCCGCAAGAATAGTTTCAAACGTGATGCCGGTCATGCACAGCATGGCCATACGGCACGCCGGTAAGCGGAAATGGTCGGCTCACGCCGGTTCTATTCCCGCGAAGGCGCAACCATCCTTCCAATCCGAATAAATAACCATACGCCCAAACATCTGGCCGGCCAGGTATTGGTCCATAACCAAACGATTGTTCTGGCAGGCCCAAACTGCCGCAAGAAAGCGGCCATATATAGAATAGACAGGGATAACTCATGAATTCGCATTTCAAACAGCCAGTCAGCAATCCGATATCGAACACCGGTGTCGATGAGGCTGTCGATGATCGTCTGAAGTTCATGCAGATGACGCCGGAGAGCTGTAGCGCCATACGTTCATTGAAGGGACTTGTGGACCGGGAATTGCCGATTGCTCTCGACAAATTCTATACCCAGATGCGCAAGACCCCCGAGACGTTGAAGTTCTTTTCCTCCGAGGACCAGATTGCCCGCGCCAAGGGCGCGCAGACCGGACATTGGGAGAATATCTCCAACGGCAATTTCAATCAGGATTATGTCGGCAAGGTGCGGACGATCGGCACTGTTCATGCCCGGATCGGCTTGGAACCGAAGTGGTATATCGGCGCCTATGCCATCGTTCTCGATCACCTGATCAATGCCGCCGTCGAGGAGGCCTTTCCCAAGGGTGGCCTGTTCTCGAAGAAAACAATGACTGCGGGTGACTTCGGCAAGGCGCTCGGCAGTCTCGCCAAGGCGGTTCTTCTCGACATGGACCTTGCGATTTCCGTTTATCTCGAAGAAGCGGAGAAGGCCAAGCAAGCTGCACAGACGGCCGCAATCTCGGCCGAACGCGAGCTGGTTTCCGGCAACTTCGGCACGGCGATGTCGAGTCTCGCCAACAAGGATCTGCGGTTCCATATGTCCGGGGAGTTGCCGGAAGCGTATCACGCGCTGCGCGACGACTTCAACAATTCGGTCGATACCCTGAGCAGCGCCCTGCAGGCAGTCGGTGAAACAACCGCATCGATCAACGCGGCGGCGAGGGAGATCGGTCACGCCGCCGATGACCTGTCGAAGCGGACGGAGCAGCAAGCCGCATCCGTCGAAGAGACGGCGGCAGCACTTGAAGAAATCACCAACACGGTGCGCACCTCCGCGCAGCGGGCGGAAGAAGCCGGCGCGCTTGTCGCCCGCACGAAGACCGGCGCGGAAAAATCCGGAGCCGTCGTTCAACAGGCGATCACCGCCATGGGGGAAATCGAGCGGTCATCGCGCGAGATCGGCAACATCATCGGCGTGATCGATGAAATCGCCTTCCAGACCAACCTTCTGGCGCTCAATGCCGGCGTCGAAGCCGCCCGCGCCGGCGATGCCGGACGTGGCTTCGCGGTCGTCGCGCAGGAAGTCCGCCAGTTGGCGCAGCGTTCCGCGACCGCCGCCAAGGAAATCAAGGCGCTCATCACCAAATCCGGAGAACAGGTCAGTTCCGGCGTGGCGCTGGTCGGAGATACCGGCAAGGCGCTCGAAACGATCATCGGCGACGTGGAGGAGATCAACCGCAACGTCACGGCAATCGTCGAAGCTGCACGCGAACAATCGACCGGGCTTCAGGAGATCAACAACGCCGTCGCCACGATCGATCAGGGCACACAGCAGAATGCCGCCATGGTCGAGCAAACCACGGCCGCAAGCCATAACCTGGCTACGGAGGTCCACGAACTGAACCAATTGCTGGGTCAGTTCCAACTCGGACAAACCCCGGCTCCCGCATTTCGGAACGCTCCGGCCCCTGTCGCGTCCTCATCACCGGCGCGCGTGCTGACCAACAGGTTGTCGCGGGCGTTTTCGGGCAACGCCGCGTTGGCCCAGGACGATTGGCAGGAATTCTGATCGCGGATAACGGGAACGCTCCTTATGATAACAAGTGCCGGATCGACCAATATCCTCCTTGATCAGCAAGAGACGAACATCGACCTTACGGAGATGAACAGGTCCATTATCGCCATGATGCCGGATGGCATCGTGGCGATGGATTTTTCCATGACCATAAAGATGTGCAACCCGGCCATGGAACGCATGTTCGGCTGGTTGCCCGGCAGCCTTGTAGGCCAGAAGATCAGCGTACTCATCCCACAGCGTTACCGTCCACAACACGGTGCCAATGTCGCGGCGTTCGAGCAGGGACCAGTGAATTCGCGCACGATGGGGAATCGCGCCGCCCACACCTACGGCATTCGCAAGGATGGAACCGAAATCGCCCTTGGCATTTCGATTATGAAAAGCCAGACATCGGCCGGTTTGATGTTCTTCGCCCTGATCCGTGACCGGTCGGAGTGGGTCAGGGAAAGCGAGGAGCTGGAACGTCTCGCCAACACCGATCCCCTTTCCGGTTTGCCGAACCGGCGAGCCTTCACCAGCGCGGCGGAACTGGCGATTGAACAGAGTGCGAGCAGCGGTCTCCCGCTTGCCGTCCTGATGATCGACCTGGACCATTTCAAATCGGTGAACGACCGTTTCGGCCATGAAGGCGGGGATTGTGTCATTCGCGACCTGCCCCCCATCCTGAAAGACGTGCTGCGGCAAACCGATCTTATCGCACGATGGGGCGGAGAGGAATTCATTGCCCTGCTGCCGAGTACGACCGAGGATGCGGCGCTGGCCATTGCTGAACGCTTGCGCTGGAAGATCGCCGCGACGCCTTTCACCCTTACGGACGGCCAGACGATCCCGATCACGGCAAGCCTTGGCGTCATCGTCTGCAATTCGGGCCAGGAAATCCTCGATACCATCGTGCAGCGCGCCGACAGGGCTTTGTATGCCGCAAAGAAGGCAGGGAGAAACAGGGCGTATCTCTTCCGGGAAGATGAGGATTGATCGGTTTGAGGAATGTGGATGCTTGACCGCCGAGAGGCTTCGGAAAACATCGTCGACCTGCGGCAAGCACAGCCGATCGCTAGCCCGTCCGGAGACATGCGCATGGAATTCCGAAATTCGCTGAGACTGGTTCTCGCAGGGTCGATCATCTCGCTTGCCTCCGTCGTTGCCGTCGTCTTCTACCTGATGAATGCCATATCGGACGGCGCCAACCAGCAGGACAATACGCGGTCCTACCGTGCGGTAGAGGTGGCGATAGAGACCGAGCAAACGAAGATGGCCAGCCTGGTCTCCGACAATGCCGTATGGAACGATGCGGTCAGGCAAAGTTACGGAGACGAAAACAAGGACTGGCTCGGCGAGACCTGGGGCGTTTCGACGGGACAGGATATCTATTCCATCTTCCTCCTGCTCGATGAGCACGACCGGACCATCGTGAGCTATGACGGCGGTAAGGAAAGCGATCTCACGCTTGAGGATCTTGTCGGCGAGGGAAAGGCGGCGCTCCTGAACCCCTTGCCTCGTGATGGCAAGGCTTTTGAATCCACCGCCGATTTTTTCAGGACACCGAAGGGTATCATGGTCCTTGGCGCTGGTCCGATCGTTCCCGGCGACGGCTCGGTGGCGATCTCCGGTGGGCGCGCGCGCGTCCTCGTTTTCGGGAAGATCATCGATCCCGCAACGGTTGCCAACATAGCGGAGAGAATTGTCGTCTCGGACCTTCATCTGTCGGAGATTATTCCCTCCGAAAAGGAATGGTCCCATGCTCCCGTCAGCAACAACGCCGGCAACGCCGTGGCCTACGCCGTCTGGCATGACCTGCGACCCGGCGACATAGCACGCAAGGCGGTCGAACTGCCGACGATGATCGTCATCGCCGGCCTCGTCGGCACGACTCTATGGCTCATCCGCATCGCATGGCGGGCCGGAAGCGAGTTGCGGAGCCGCGAGAAGCAGGCCAGCATCGCCGCCCGGCGCGACCCGCTGACCGGGCTCGCCAACCGCTATTCGTTTCGTGAGCAACTGGAGGCGAGCCTTGCACGGCCGGGAAGCCGGATCGGGTTGCTGTTCATCGACCTCGACGGCTTCAAGCTTATCAACGATATGCGCGGGCATCGCGTCGGCGACATCCTGTTGCAACAGGTGGCCGACCGGATTGGCGAAACGTGCAACGCGCCGGGCATGACAATCGGGCGGCTTGGCGGTGACGAATTCGCGGTGCTGATCCCGAATGACGATCCGAAGCAAGCCGAGGCACTCGCAGCTGATCTTGTGCAGGTTCTGTCGACGCCCTTTCATCTTAGCAGCGACACCAGTGTCCAGATCGGCGCGTCCATCGGCATCGCGCTTGCGCCATTGCACGCGCGGGATGGCGAAACCCTGCTGTCGCGGGCCGATATCGCCCTCTATGCCGCCAAGACCGCAGGCAAGGGAACGTTCAGGACCTTCCTGTCCGAAATGGAGGAAAAGATGCAGGGTCGCATGCAGCTCGAGGCGCAGTTACGCGCCGCTCTCCAGGATCACGTCGGCCTGTTCGTCTTCTACCAGTCCATCGTCAACATCGAGACCGGAAAGGTGACGGCGCGGGAAGCGCTGATGCGCTGGTGTCATGAAGAGCGCGACTGGATATCGCCGGGCGAGTTCATTCCCGTGGCGGAACAAAGCGGACTGATCGACCAACTTGGGCTGTTCGTCCTGAACAAAGCCTGTCACGACGCAGCCCGATGGGAAGACAACGCACGCGTTGCCGTCAACGTCTCGGCCGGCCAGCTCGGCAAGGGCACACTCGCTCCCGCCGTGCTCTCGGCGCTGGTCAACTCCGGCTTGTCGCCGGACCGGCTGGAGATCGAGATAACCGAAACGGCGCTGCTGAACGAGGAAACGGACAGTATTGCAGACCTGCGCCGGCTGCGTGACATGGGCGTGCGGGTTGCTCTCGATGACTTCGGGACGGGGTTTTCCTCGCTGGCCCATCTGCGCGCTTTCCCCTTCGACAAGATCAAGATCGACGGCAGTTTTGTGCGCGATGCCGTGGACCGGCCGGATTGCGCCGCCGTCGTGCGGGCCATTGCCGATCTCGGCAAGCGTCTCGGCGTCACGACGGTTGCCGAAGGCGTCGAGACACAGGCCCATCTCGATCGCATCCGCGAGGAAGGATGCAGCGAGGTCCAAGGATACTTTTACAGCCGTCCCATGCCAAGCGAGGCGGATGCCCCGCTTGTGGACGAACTCAACCGAGCGCTACGCCGTCTCAAGGCAGGCTGACGTGATGAAACGAAGGCGTATTGACGAGGCTAAATGTTTCGTCCCATAGCGCATCTCGCCCGCGGCCATTGCGCTGAGATCATGTCCTTCGGCAACCAGCCGCTTCGCATGTGATTCCAAAGGCAACAGGACGCCTCCTGTCGGGCATGCCATTTTCCAACTGCCCGATCGCCCGGCAGCCGCCAATCAATTACCGCCGCAACAATTTCCTTAATTTGCTGCCCCTGTGTGGATCCGCATAATGGAAGAGTGCCGTGGCTCTGATCTTCTCGGGGTCGCAGGGTGCGTTTGTGTGGATCGAGCGGTAGCCCCAGAAAAAATAGAGATTTCCCGGAACCATGGATATGCGAAGAAATCGATCCGGGATCGATTTCGCCATGCTGCGGAGAATCTGCTGGGTGAGCGGATTGTCGAGCAGAATCTTGTCGACGAGATTGCTTGCATACCAGCGCCTGACACGCCGAAAATTCGGCAAGACGATGAGTTCGCCGCTGTCTTTTCCAGTGGGCACCTCGATAGGGAGAAGCACGGTCAGAACGTAGGAATCGAAGTGAAAAACCATCGAATGCTTGCGACCCGTGCTCCCGGTCAAGCATCGCAGAATTTGATAATAGGGTTGGTCCGGCGCGGGTCTCGACGTCGCAATCTCATATGCGCGCATGCAAACGCGCCTGAGCGCCGGCGACGACGCCATCTTGCCGAGTGCGGTTTCGGCGACGGGTTCTGGGCCGCGCAGCATGGTGTAGCGATTGCCCGCCACCGTTACCGTGTCCCGCACGAATTGGCGCAAGGCATCCATGTCGGCAGGCGAGACATACTCAGGAAGAACGGCATATCCGTCCCGATTGATCTCTTGAACCAGCGCCGAAATCTCCTCGTCCGACAATTCGCGACAATCGGAAGGCTGGTGAGGATCAATGGGCTCACCGGAAGCAGGCTGCTGAAGAGCGCCAGCTGAAGCGACGATTTCGGAAGCCATAATATTCCCCCTCTCATCCGTTGCACCTACAATTCAAAGCGAAATTCAAACCATCGTCAAGGACGATTTACATTTACTTAGCGTATATCTGTTCCATTATATTTATATACTCCAATTAATTTCGCAGAAACATCAAATATAGAATGAGATTGATTCATAAGTTACCGAGAAATAATCCACTTCAACATACAAGAAAAACGAATTTATAGCGATTTTTACCCATATAAAAGGCAATTACTCTACAACACGACACGATCTTTGACGCAGCTCAGCATTGGCCTTGTCACCGCGAACCCCGAAGCCGCAGTGCGGCCTGAAATCGGGTAGCAGTTCGCAGGATGGACAAAACGGTGAGTCGGAAAATCTGCATAGAAATTTCCGCCAGCAATCGCGGCATGGCGTCGGGCAGCCAAAAATCATGAAAAAACTGTAACTTGTCTCTCAGCTCATTGAGAGCGACATTTCCATCGCGCCGGATAAACGAGGTGATAGACATGTCGGACTTGGAAATGTTGGTCAGACGGCGGATCGAGGAAGAACGCGCCAAGGGCACATCCCCGGAGCGTATAACGCAGCTCATTCAAGAGCTCTTCAATAGCGTCGACGCCTCCCAGGCGAACGCTCCCGTTGCGCCATCCCGCAATCGATAGCAATCAACACGCCACTGAGCAGCGGCCGGCTCGCGAAATATTTCGCTGAGCCGGCCGCTTCTGTCTCGTCCGACAAGGGGCTTGGCCGGCCCGCACACAGATCGCCGGAAGGCGGGAGCACCGTCAATATCCGATATCCGGCCTTGATGCGCGAGACGGAAGCGATCCATCCGATGGATGCGCCCCTTTCCCCGGTAGGCACGACGGCATCGAGCGGAGGACTTCGCACGCCAGCGGATGTGGCCAGCATGGACCTGCTGCGGTCGTGCCGGATCGATGAATGCCCCTCTGGTTCAGGAAGGTAGCGGGCGCGTCGCCCAATCTTCGCGGCTGGAGATGTTCGATTGGTCACTGACGCCGGTGGAGGCTGACACGGCTGAGATCACGCTCGGAAACCGCTTCCATGAAGGCTTTCCGCCAATGGCTGATGGCGGAAATGGAGGACCTGCAGTAAGAGACCAGAGGTCTCCAGTCCGGTTATCCCGAGCCGTACGCAGCGAGTGCGAAGAGGTTGGTCGGCGCGCCGTGCAGCATAACCTCGCGCTCCAAGGCGAGGCCGCATTTCTCCAGCACATTGCGCGAGGCGACATTGATGGGACGAACAAGACCGATCACCCGATCGGCATGTAAATCATTGAACGCAAAGTCCAAGACCTGCCGCACCAGCTCGGTCGCATAACCCTTGCCCCAGCTATCCGGATGCAGATGATAGGACAGGTTTAGACCCTCGAATTCCTTCGACACAGTCACGCCGCCGAACCCGATCAGCCCGCTATCCGCTTCGACGGCCCAGCGTCCAAAGCCGTGGCTACGCCAATGATCCATATCGCGCGCAAGGCGCCGGGCACTCTCTTCTCGCGTATCCGGCGTCGGGTCGGGCCGATGCGCAACAAGTTCCTGCCGGGAAAAGAGCGCGGCGACAAAATCGAGGTCGGTCTCCACCGGCACCCGCAAAAGCAGACGTTTCGTGCGCCAAACCCGCTCAGTCATTGGTCATCCTGACAACCCTCCCTCAGAAGCGAGCATGGCCGTAGCGACCAAAGATGAAAAGCCTCCATCCCCGGACTGCCGGATCTGCGCGTCTTTCCGGCGCTGCTGGCATCGGAATTGCGGCAAAGCCGCAATCCGCAAGCGTCATACCGCTTCGGCCAAGGGCGCCTGTTCGTAGCAGCAGGCAGCCCTGGAAACCCCCATGCGGCATCCGGATTCCTGAAGCGCCTCCGCCACGATCTCCACGAACAGCCGGCGGAACCATACGGCTCTGCTGTCCGCCTGATCGACGCGGCGATAGAGCATCGTCACCGGATCGGCCTCAAGCTCGAGAGGCGGTTCCGAAACAGTCAGGTCATGCAGTTGCGCCATGCAGCGGGCGATCGATTCCGGGATCGTCGCGACGGCCGGCATGGCTCGCAGTGTCGTCGGCAGGGCGGAAAAACGCGGGACGGTCGCCACCACCTGGCGACGATGTCCGAGGCGGGCAAGAGCGACATCGACATTGCTGGACGAGCTGCCCTCAAGGGATACGGCGATATGCGGCGCGTCCGCGAAATCCCTCAGGCTGAGCGGCGCTGTGCACTTCAGATGCCGGGCGTCGTAGATGCATAGCGAGGCCTGTTCGAACAGCGGCGCGCGGATATGCCAGGAAGCAGGCTCGTCATGCACGGAGATACTGAGATCATAGGCGCCCTCGTCCAGCAGGCGCGCGGCGTCACGCTTGTCGAAAGCCACGCCGGTCAAACGCGCGTTTGGCGCAAGAATGCGCAACCGCGCCGCCAGCGGGCCGAAAAAAGCCGATTCGAGATTGTCGCACATGCCGATGCGGAACTCGCCCTGCCAGCTTGCAGGATCGAAGGCTGCCGGCGGGCGGATGGCACGCTCGATGCCGGAAAGCGCGTCCTCGATGGCAGGCGCAATGGATAGCGCGCGCGCCGTCGGTTGCAAACCGCGCCCGACGCGCACGAATAATTCGTCGTCGAGCGTCTCGCGCAACCGGCGCAGCGCGGCTGACAGGCCCGGCTGGCCAAGCAGCAAGCGTTCGGCGGCACGGCTCACATTCCGTTCCTGCATCAGCACGGAAAAGGCGAGCAGCAGATTGAGGTCGATCTTTCGGAGCGTGGCATCATTCATCATTATCAGTAATACCTGACATGGTTACTATCAATTTGCAATGGGGTTTGAAGCTGTACATTTTCTCGTTCCCTGCCGCCAACCAACCTCCCAAGAGGCGGCAGCATTGGAAGGAACGATCCCGATGACTTATTCCAATACCAAATCACGAAGTGGGGCCGGGCTGGCATTATTGCTGCTATGCGCCGCCAACTTCCTGGATGCCATGGATGTCTCCACCATCGGCGTGGCCCTGCCCGCCATCCAGACCGAACTCGGCATGCAGGCGACATCGCTGCAATGGGCGGTCAGCGCCTACGTGCTCGGCTATGGCGGCTTCCTGCTTCTCGGCGGCCGCGTCGCCGATCTTTTCGGCCACCGCCGTGTCTTCCTCTGGTCGCTTGCCGTCTTCGCCGCCGCCAGCATCGCCGGCGGCTTCGTCGACAGCGCACCGACCCTGATCGCCGCGCGACTGATCAAGGGCATAGCCGCAGCCTTCACCGCGCCGGCCGCCCTCGCCCTGCTGCTGTCCGTGTTCGGAGAAGGAACCGGCCGAGCCAAGGCGCTCGGCGTGTTCTCTTCCACGGGCGCTGCCGGTTTCGTGCTCGGCATGGTGCTGGGCGGTGCTGCGACCCTTTTCAGCTGGCGGGCAACGCTGGTCATGGGAGCGCCGATCGCCCTCCTCACGCTGGCGATCGCTCCTTTCGTGCTGCCCCCCGACCACCCGCGGACCGGGCCGGGAGCCCGTTTCGACTGGGCCGGTGCGCTGACAATCACGCCGGGCCTGCTGCTGTTCGTCTTCGGCGTCACCAATGCCGCGGCAGACGGTTGGCAGGCATTTCCCACCTGGGGCGCGCTGACGGCGGCGCTGGTCCTGATCCTGCTCTTCCTGCTGGTCGAAGCGCGGCATAGCGATCCGATGGTGCCGCTTGCCATGTTCCGGCGTGCCAAGCTCAGCCATGCCAACGCCATCGCCGCCCTCTTCCAGGGCTCTTATGTCGGCTTCCAGTTCATCGCGACGCTCTATTACCAGACCGTCGTTGGCTGGTCGGCCTTCGCCACCGGCTTTTCCTTCGCCCTCGGCGGCGTCTGCGTGATGTTCCTGGCGCCGCGATTTGCGGCGATTGGACAAAGCCGGGGCACGACCGGCCTCATGACGCTCGGCGTCGGCCTGCAGGCCATTAGCTATATCTTCTGGGTGATCTCGGTCGGGCATATCGATCCGATCCTGCTCGTCGCCCTCTCACAAATCCTGCTCGGCATCGGCTATGCCATGACCTATCCCTCGGTGCAGGTAGCAGCCCTTTCCGATGTCGAAGACGACAAGTCGGGCCTGGCCTCCGGCATGCTCTTCGCTTCCTTCCAGATCGGCGGCGGCATCGTGCTGGCAGCGGCTTCGGCCGTCTTCGGGGCAGCGCCGCAATTCGGCTGGAACCCCTATGTCGCCGGCACCGCCTTCGTCGCGATCCTCGCAACCGCAATCATCGCGCTGGCTGCCCTCGGGCCAAGAACCGCGACATCGCGCCCGGATGCCTACCAGGCCGCCGAATAGCTGCTTTTCATACCCGCGTCGAACCGGCGCGGGTATGAGCGACCGACCGTTCCCGAATGCAGGCGGAGGCCCGGCGCGATTGATTGACTCCAAACCGGCATTGCAAGATGGTGGGCGCACACTGAAACCCCTGGCTTTGAAGGGATCGCTTGCCCTAGGCCCTGGGACGCATGAAACCGCGATAGCGGGCAAAAGGAGTCTGCATCCATGTTCGATCATGTCTCGATTGGCGTCAAAAGCCTGGAAATATCCCGGCAGTTCTACGATGCAGCGCTAGCGCCTCTCGGCTATGAACGGCTGTCGAATTTCGACGGTACGGTCGGATATGGCGCGGAACGGCCTCAATTCTGGGTCAGCCAGGTGGAACACCCGGTTCCGGCGGATCGCGGCTCCGGCCTGCATTTCTGCTTTGTCGCACCAAGCCGGGAAGCAGTCGACTCCTTCCACGCCGCCGGTCTCGCGCAAGGCGGCGAAGACAATGGCAAGCCGGGTATCCGCCCGGACTACAGCCAGTTCTACTATGCCGCCTTCGTCATCGACCCGGACGGCTACCGTCTCGAAGCCTACTTCCAGACAGGCCTGTGACGATCGAAGCATGACGGATGACATCCCGTCGGCATGGTCACCACGCCGACCTGGGGAGCCTTCACCCGCATCCACCTCGATAGTCAATGGAAGGCGCTCGACACCACCTTCCGGAACCGACCAAACCGTCCGGCACTCCGTTTTCCGCCGCGGAACGCCGGTCTTTGCGCCATTCTCCTGCGCCATATCCACTAACTATTTGATGTTTCAGGCTCCTGTCAGGCTTCTGCCGTAAGTGCACAGCCGATGGGATTGTCAGTGCCGTTGCATAAGACGCCAGTGAAATTCCGTCCCACTCTTGCATTCGATGACGGAAGGCGGCGTTTCCCGATGTATGATGACTATGTTGCGTATCCGAAACGTACGACGTCGCTCAGCAAGCCCTTTGCATCGTTTCTGGCGCTGTTTGCCTTCTGGTGGTTGCTGCTGCTTGTCTTTAACAGATTTCCCCAGATCGATCTTGCCGTCGCCCGCAGCGTCTTTACCAATATGCCCTGCCCTTCGAACGATCCGGTGGGCAAGGTCTGCGGCATGTTCGCCTACGGCACGAATTCGCTCTTCGTTTTCCTGCGTGCCGTCACGCTCGTCCTGCCCTACATCGCAATCATCGTATTGCTCGCGCTCCCAATCCTGTCCTGGAAGCGGCTCGGACCGCTTTGGCGTACGCCGAAAATCGATCGGTGCATCGCCGCGCTGCTGTCGCTGGCCCTCGGCTGCGGCCTCCTCGTCAACCTGATCCTGAAAAGCTTCTCCGGCCGGCCGCGTCCCCGTAGTACCGATCTTTTCGGCGGAGCGCTGGATTTCGTCCAAGCAGGTTCCTTCGCGGGCAAATGCCTGAGGAATTGTTCCTTCATCTCCGGAGAGGCGTCATCGGCCGGATGGCTTCTCTGTCTCATCCCGCTGTTGCCGCCACGTTGGCGCCTTCCGCTGGGCGTGCCGCTGGCCGTCATATCCATCCTGATGGCGGCTATGCGCGTCCTCACCGGTGCCCACTACCTGTCCGATGCTGTCCTCGGCTGGCTTTCGTCGCTGGTGATTTTCGCCGCCGTGCTGACCGTCTTCGAGCGCTTCGGCTCTTCTTCAGCCAGCCTTGGGCAAAAGACGTAACCGGTCGTCCTTCGATTTTCCAGCGCCCGCGGACGTTACCGCCCTGCGGATCCGAGCCGTCAGTTCCGTAAGCCCGAACGGCTTGACGAGATAATCGACCGCACCGATGCTCAGTCCGGTCATCTGATCCGAAATCTGGTCATAGGCGGAGAGGATGATCACCGGGGTCGTTCCGACCCGTGCCCCCATGGATTTCAGCAGGTCAAGGCCGCTTCCGTCCGGCAGGCGCAAATCAAGGAGAACCACGTCGTAGGTGCCTCCGGCAACCGCCGTCCTCGCCGCTCCAAGGTCCGTCGACCAGTCAACCGCAAAGCCCTCCGCGAACAGATGATCCTGCACGGCATTGCCGATAGTGGCGTTATCCTCGACCAGTAAAACCCGCACGACTGCTTCCTTGTTCCAGAAAGGAAGCTATGATCGGGATTGCTGACGGCGACCTGAACTCCACTTAACCGTGCGACAAAAACCGCGGATAACCGGAATCGACCGCCACGCAGGCGAACGTTATTCAGGTAAATGTCAGGAACGGCGGGCATGGTCGCGCGCCCAAACAGTCTGAGCCGCGTCCTGCGTTGTACGGCTTTTCCGATCAGCGCAGGGGAACGCCCTGGAGAAAACCATTGAACAACAAAAATACTCCACCTGGCGGCCGAAGCATCCGGCCAGCCATAGGCAGCATCACTCTTTGCCTTATAACCACTCTTTATATACTTCTTGTGACAAACCGGATGTTCTGGACCAAGGCTTACGGCTATTTCCTTGCCGAGCCCGCCGCCTTCGCCGGCTTCGTCGTCGGCATCTCGGCCGCCATCATGGCGCTTTTCACGTTTTTTTCCGCCAAATACATCACCAAGCCGATCCTTATCTTCTTCGTTCTCGTGGCAGCGGTATCCTCGTGGTTCAACGACCAGTTCGGCGTGATCATCGACAAGGAGATGATCCGCAACGCGGCGGTATCGACGGGCGCCGAGTCCGGTCACCTGATCACGCTGCGCTTCGTGACGCATGTGCTGTTGACGGGCGTCCTCCCATCCCTGGCGATTGCCTGGGTGCGTATCGTCCATCGCCCCATTCTCAAGAAACTTGCCTATAATACCGCCGTCATTCTCGCCTGCGTCGCGATCTTCATGGTCGCCGGCATCAGCTTCTACAAGACTTATGCCGGCATCGGCCGGGCGCATCGCGACATGATGGATACCCTCAATCCCGTGGTGCCGATCACCAGTGCCGTGCGCTACGTCATCGACTCCACCAAGAACGCAAACGTTGTTGCACAGCCTCTGGGCACGGACGCCCGCAGGGTTGGTGCCGTCGACAACGGCAAGCCGCGCGTGACGATCATCGTCGCCGGCGAAACGGCGCGCGCCCAGAATTTCTCGCTCGGCGGCTATGCCAAGATGACCAATCCCGAGTTGGCAAAACAGAATATCGTCTATTTCCCCAACACCACGAGCTGCGGAACGGCAACGGCGACATCGATCCCCTGTCTGTTCTCCGTCTATACGCGGGCGCAATATAGCCATCGCAAGGGTCTGGAAACTGAGAACCTGCTCGACGTGCTGACCCATGCCAAGGTCGACGTGACCTGGCTGGACAACGACACCGGCAGCTACAATGTCACCGATCGCGTTCCCTATACCTACCTGCCGACATCGGCCGATCCCCGCTTCTGCAAGGATGGCGAATGTCTGGACGCGATCCTGCTCGACAAGGTCGACAACTGGCTCGACAACATCAAGGGAGACAGCGTCCTCGTGCTGCACCAGCTCGGCAGCCACGGCCCGGCCTACTATCAGCGCTATCCCGAGGAGTTCCGCCGCTTCACGCCCGATTGCCGGGCCAATGATTTCGGAAAATGCTCGCAGGAAGAGATCAACAATGCCTATGACAATACGATCCTCTACACGGATCACATTGTCTCGGAGGTGATCGACAAGCTGAAGCAGCGCTCGGCCACGGTATCCGGCGCGGTCATGTATTTCTCCGACCACGGCGAGTCGCTCGGCGAGAACGGCATCTATCTGCACGGCACGCCATATTTCATCGCTCCGCCGGAGCAGACGCATGTGCCCTTCCTGGTCTGGATGGCCGAGGATCTGGCAAAGACCGGCGGCTATGACATGAGCTGCGTTGCAAAGAGGGCCACCGAAGGCACCCACTCGCATGACAACATCTTCCACAGCGTCCTCGGGATGATGGACGTAGCAACGAAAGTCTACGACCCCAGCCTCGACGTCTTCGCGCAATGCCGCCTTCCGGCGAACAAGTTGGCGCAGCTGAATTGAGATTTGCGGACTTCTGACTTCAACCGCGATATCGCTAATCCGATATCGCGACTTTCCCGCATCCTTCGATATCCCGGCAGCAAAGTTGCCCAAGGCCTTGTCATCGCTATAGTCATATCGAATTCCTCGAACGGAACCCTCGAAACTTTGCGGGTGGTTCGCTCCCGGGAACGCGGGTAAATGCCGCTCGAATATGATCACGATAGGCGACGGGAACATCATGACAGCCAACACCATCGAATTCGGGCTCGATACCTTCGGTGACGTCACCCACGACGAGAGTGGCAAGCCGGACTCTCACGCGCAGGTCATCCGTAACGTCATCGAGGAAGGCATGCTCGCGGACCAGCTCGGCATCGACTTCTTCGGGATCGGTGAGCATCACCGCGAGGATTTCGCCGTCTCCTCGCCAGAGACCGTCCTTGCCGCCATCGCCGGCCGCACCTCGCGCATCCATTTGGGATCGGCGGTAACGGTTCTCAGCTCCGACGATCCAATCCGCGTCTTTCAGCGCTTTTCGAGCCTGGACGCGGCATCGAACGGACGCGCCGAGGTGATCCTCGGCCGTGGGTCCTTTACCGAATCCTTCCCCCTGTTCGGCTTCGAGCTGTCGGAATACGAAAAGCTCTTCGAGGAAAAACTCGATCTTTTCGCCGCCCTGCTCACCAATGAACCGGTAACCTGGAAAGGCAGCATCCGCCCGCCGCTCGACAAGCAAAAGGTCTTCCCGACGATCGAGAAGGGTCACCTGAAGACGTGGATCGGCGTCGGCGGCAGCCCGGCTTCGGTCGTCCGCGCCGCGCAATATAATTTGCCGCTGATGCTGGCGATCATCGGCGGCAGCCCCTATCGCTTTCAGCCCTATATCGATCTCTATCACAAGGCATTCGCGCAACTGGGCGGCACGGTTCAGCCGATCGGCATCCATTCCCCCGGCTATATTGCCGACACCGACGACCAGGCCCGCGAAGAGCTGTGGCCCTGCTACAAGGCGATGCGCGACCGCATCGGCCGCGAGCGCGGCTGGCCGCCGATGACACGCGACGAATTCGAAGATGAGATCGAACACGGCTCGCTCTATGTCGGCTCGCCCGAGACGGTCGCCGCCAAGCTCACGCCGGTCATTAAGACACTCGGCATCAACCGCTTCCAGCTGAAATACAGCACCGGCACGCTGAGCCACCAGAAGCTGATGCGCTGCATCGAGCTTTACGGCCGGGACGTCATCCCCGCGGTGCGGGCGGGATTGGCGTAACACTCTCCAACCTCAACTGCCGTGCCTGATCGGCCGAAGGAGATGATTGCGACCGCCACTGCGCGACGCAGGCGCCAGAATCCTGTTGTCATGCTCGGTAATGAATACTACAACTATCGACATCGGTAGCGTATGCTACTTAGCGATAGATGGAAGTACCAGCATGACCACGGATGCACGATCGCAGCCCAATCTCGACGCCCGGATTCTCGCCGCGCTCGAAGGCCTTGCACCGGCTGAACAGCGCATGGCCCGCTTCTTCATCGACCAGAAGCAGGCCGTTCTGCTGAACTCCGCCGCCCAGATTGCCGAGCTTGCCGGCGCCAGCGATGCGACGGTGGTGCGAACCGCCCGCGCGCTCGGCTTCGAAAGCCTCTCGGCGCTTCGCGCTGCCTTGCTTTCGGAACTGACGGGAACTCCCTCACCCGGCAATCGACTGGAGCGGACGCTCGCCGAGACCGGCGAAGACGCTGCCGACGCCCTTCGGCATGTCATCGGCATCCACGAAACCGCGCTGAACGTCCTGAAGCGCCCGGAGATTGCGGCAAGCTTCGCGCGCGCCATCGATATTCTGGCGGGAGCAAATCGGCGTCATGTCTTCGGCATCGGCCCTTCCGGCGCGATGGCGGATTATGCCAGCCTGCAGTTCAACCGCATCGGCCTGCCCACTTACCCGCTGTCCGCATCGGGCGTCGCGCTTGCCGACCGCCTTCTCTGGCTCGGCAAGGGCGACGCCGTTTTGATGATGGCCTACGCACCGCTCTATCGCGAAGTCGAGGTCGTTCTCGACCAGGCCCGCCGCCATGACGTGCCGGTGATCCTCATCAGCGACGATCTCGGCCCGCTGGTCGCAGACAAAGTGGCGGAAATTCTCCCCATCCCGCGCGGCAAGGCCAATCATCTCGCCATGCATGCCGGCACCATGGTGCTGCTCGAAGCGATGATCGTCGGGCTCGCCGGGCACCGCCGGGACGCCGCCTTCGACAGCCTGGAGCAGCTGAGCGCCCTGCGCGGCTCCATCGACAAGGCCTGGAGCCAACGCGGCAGAAAGAGAAAGAAATAGCATGCGGAATCACCCCCTATCCGCCACCCGGGATTCATTTCATGAATAGCCTCACCCCCATCCTCTCCACCATAACGGCTTCCTTCCTCGGCTCGTTCGTCGAGGTCGTGGAAGCCTTCACCATCGTGCTTGCCGTCGGGGTCACGCGCAGCTGGCGTCCGGCCCTGATCGGTGCGGCCCTCGCCCTCGCCTTGCTTGCCGCCCTCGTCCTCATCTTCGGGCCGCTGCTGGCGCTGATCCCGATCACCACGATGCAGTTCGTCATCGGCGTTCTCCTGATCCTGTTCGGCATGCGCTGGCTGCGTAAGGCCATCCTTCGCTCGCTCGGCGTCATCGCCCTGCATGATGAAGCAGCCGCCTTCACCAAGGAAACGGCCGCCCTGCGGCAGCAATCCGACGACCGGCGCGCTGATTATCTCGCCGGCCTTGCCTCCTTCAAGGCGGTGCTGCTCGAAGGTGTCGAGGTGGTTTTCATCGTCATTGCCGTCGGCGGTGCCCATGGCCTGACGCTCTATGCCGGTCTCGGCGCGCTGGCCGCCTTCATCCTGGTCATGCTGATCGGCCTTCTGGTGCACCGCCCGCTCGCCACCGTGCCGGAAAACACGCTCAAATTCGTCGTCGGGCTGATGCTGACCAGCTTCGGCATCTTCTGGACCGGCGAAGGCATCGGCGCGGACTGGCCGGGCGCGGATCTGGCGCTGATCGCCATCTTCGCAATCGTCTCGCTGGTATCCTTCATCATCGTTCGCAGCCTGCGCGGCTCGACCGGCAAACCCACGGCAAAGGCAACCCAATGAGTGTCATCCGTACCGCCCTGTCCGAACTGATCGGCATGTTCATCGATGATGGCAGCCTTGCGATCCTCTGCCTGATCCTGATCGCCTCGATCGCGGCAGCCGTCGAGCTTCTGGCCCTGCCGCCGCTCATCGGCGGGCTTCTTTTGCTCGTCGGTTGCCTCGTCATTCTGGTGCACAGCGTTCTGCGTGCCGTAAGACGATAAGATCATCACTCCCCTGCAACCCATTGGCCTGCAGGGGAAGTCGCATAGTTCCCCTGCAGCCCCGCCGGGCACGACCGTGCCCGTATCCCTCGACAGAGCCTCTGGCAGATGCGAAGACGTTGACGAGTTCAGTACGATCGAGAGGCATTCAGATGAGCAGTGCGTATCCGGAAATCTATCTGGTTCGGCATGGGCAAACGGAATGGAGCCTGTCCGGCAGGCATACGGGCCGAACCGACATTCCCTTGACCGCTGCCGGAGAAGAGGCCGCCCGCAAGGTCGCCGGCCGCCTGCCTGCCATCCCCTTCGCCGCCGTCTGGTCGAGCCCGTCGCAACGCGCCAGGAACACCTGCGCACTGGCCGGCTTCGGTGACGCCGTTGTCATCAAGGACGATCTGGCAGAGTGGGATTACGGCGCCTATGAAGGCATCACCACCAAAGACATCCAAGCACAACGTCCCGGCTGGGAGATTTTCCGCGACGGATGCCCAAATGGCGAGACGGCAGCCGATGTCGGTGCGCGGGCCGACCGGATCATCGGTCAGCTCCGAAAGGTCAACGGCAACGTCCTGATCTTCTCCAGCGCCCATTTCCTGAGGGTCTTCGCCACCCGCTGGATTGCCTTGCCGCCGGAAAACGGCAAATGCCTCGTGCTCGACACCACCAGCATCAGCACCCTCGGCTACGATCACGACCTGAGCGAGCCCGTCATCCGCCGTTGGAACCAGATCTAACGGATGGTATCGTCAGCAGACAGCGATCGAGCGGCAACAAGGCCGCTCGATCAGAGTTTTGCGCCGGACCGTGACAGCCAACGAATACATGATTTTCTCGCTGAAAGGACCGCAGCTGACTGGGGAATCCAGCCTGCCCCATTCTCGCAATGGACTGCTGAACATAACAAAACGACCGCATTCTTACGATAAGCCGCCAAGCGACACTTGGTTCAAGTTCGCGGTACGCAGGCGCAAACGATATGTCCAGAACCAAATCCCGGAACGCCGGCGCGTTCAGGGTGCCCAGGACCTGTTATTGAAACGTTGACGTGTCGAGACCTACACACCTTTCAGGAAATCTCGCGATGGCGCGAAGAAATATTCACCACCTTTCAGCGTGACGAACCGGCCGAAATCGAAATCGGTGTGGGCGCCACTCCAACCATCGGTGATTGAGATCGCAGCCGCGGGGCCTTGTCCGATAACTGGATCGACGCCGACGCCGGTCGTGACGAAATTCGCATTGTTCGCCCATGTTGCCTGAGTAAATTCGAACTGGTTCTCAATGCTCGACATATAGGCCATGAACAACAACCCCACGTCTTTTGACGGCTGGTCGGTAAAATCGTTTGTCGTCTCGTCGTAGGTTCGCTTGCCGTAGGTTATGCCTCGCCGGACCATGATATGGCCGCGCTCGTCATGCACTGTGGTCCCGACTCCGAAATTCTTCGCGATGTGAAAAGGTGACTCCCCTCTCGGGTTCGTTTTGCGGATATGAGCAACGAACGGACAGCGGCTTCCCTGCTCATCGCTGCGATAGTTGAAGTCGTTGAGCGGTGGCATATCGGTCGGCAGCGGGTCGAGAACCACGGGCGAACCATCCTCGAACCGGCCAACCATCAGTGCGCCAGCACGTTCCTCGAAGGGACCGGTCAAACCCAAAGCCGCCGCAAGCTGCTTCTCTCTGGCTTTGAAGCTCTTGACGTCCTGCTCGAGCTTCCTGAAGACGAAGAAGCTGCCGAAGCTTGTCGGCCGATCATCCCCCGGATCCTTGACCAGGAACTGTGACGGGGAAAATGCCGGGTCCCAATGGGCACGCGGTTCGCGCTCGACGTCCTCACCGAGGATCAAGGGCTGGCTGCGGCCGTCCACATATCCGAAATGCTCCACACCTTCAAATTGTCCCGAGACCTTGCGCTTGATAGCAGTTCCAGGTTGGTCGATCAGCACTGTCGCGCCAGCCGCCTTTAGTCTGGTGATCCATGACGTTGCAACGTGTTTGGCCTCAGCTTCGCTGTCTCCACCAATCAGCAGCATGGCGTCGATCGACGTTCTGAACTCCTTCTGCCAATCGAGGAGGGCGGGGTCGTTGATTGGTGGTGACACGGCGCCACCCGGCCCGCGCACCTGCATACCGGCAATGAACGCTGTATCTGTCGGCTGCATAGCAGACGCCCCGAGGGCCAGATAACCGCCGGGCCGCAGGAAAAAACAGATCACCGGACCACCGGACTGTCCCGTCGCCTTGAAATGCTCCGCCGCCTCAAGCTGGTCGAGTGCCGATGGCATTTCGCGCCCGATTCGCCTGACAACGGCTTTGAGGGCGTCCGTCTTCGCACCGGCGAAACTTAGGAATATATTCCGCGTGTGTTCTCGCCCGTGCCCTTTCAGAATGTTGGCCTGCATGCTGCGGAGCAGCTGCCGTACCGTAGCATCGTGGTGCCAATTTTTCCATGCAATTGGCTTCGATAAAACATTCTCGACAGAATTAGGCATTGCTTACCTCCAGTCTTGAATTTATCTTTGGAAGAAAATTTCGCATTGGAACCGCACCGCAATTATCGATCTATCGATAATGCAGAGACACGAAATCACGATCATAAATAGACATTGATTTTCGCAAGAATTTATACTATATAGAAAGTAGAGATATACATTCCAGATATCACATTCATGCAAATACATCATATAGTTATTTTTGTTATCATACAAGTATAGTTTAAGTTGACCGAATTCTTACGATAATTGCCAAGTGGCACGGCCATTTCCGACCACCTGATGCGCATCGGCGACGCCTGCGCCCACCTCTCCTCCACCACTCAGGCGATCCATCACATCAGCTACGCCGTCGGCTATCATTCCATCGCCAACGTCAACCGACAGTTCAAAACCCTGAAGAGCATGACGCCGCGGGAATACAGGGCGCTGTTCGTCAGGCGATGACCGGCGAAGGTCGAAGCAGCCTGGCGATTTTTGCCGCCGCCGCATCCGCCGCCTCTGGCGGCATGCGCGCAATGCCGAACAGCAGGCCCGGACGTGGCGGGCCGAGGTGCAGGGTCGACATGGCGCGGAGCCCAAACCCCTGCGCATTGATCCTTTGCACCACTGCCAGATCATCGGTGCTTGCATCCCGGAACCAGGTGGCCAGTTGCAGCCCACCGGCGCCCTCACCCACCTCGAGCCAATTGCCGCAATGGCGGCGTAGGGCTGAAACGACCGCCGCCATGCGTGCGGCATAGATCGCGTTCATATGCCTCAGATGCGCGCGAAAGCGGCCATCGCGGATGAAATCCGCAAGCGCCGCCTGAATATGGATGGGAACGACGGCCCCTCTCAATAGCTGCGCGGCCGTAGCCTCCGGCACCAGCCAGGACGGCACGACCGCGTAGGCGACGCGCAGGCCGGGAGCGAGCGTCTTCGAGAAAGTGCCGAGATAGGCGACGACTTCGCCACGATCGATGCCCTGCAGGGAGGCAATCGGGCGCGAGGCGTATTGGAACTCGCTGTCGTAATCGTCTTCCAACACGACTGAGCCATTGGCGCGGGCAAATTCGAGCAGGGCCAGACGGCGCGAAAGGCTCATCGTCGCGCCGGTCGGATATTGATGCGAGGGCGTGACATAGATCAGCCGCGGCGGCGGCCCGGCGGCCTTGGTGACATCGATGCCCGCCTCGTCGCAGGGCACGGGCACGAGGTTCGCGCCCGCCATCCGCAGCAGCGCCTGCGCAGTCCCATACCCCGGCTCTTCGATCCAGGCGATAGCGCCATCCGGTCGATCGGATCGCAAGAGGACGCGCGCCAGAAGATCGATGGCCGCTCCGGTCGAGGGAGCGATGACAAGCTGTTCGGGACGGGCGATCACGCCGCGCGTGGCGGCGATGTGCTCGAGGATCGCCTCGCGCAACTCGCGAATACCGCTATGGGCGCCGTAGCCGAGATCGTGCACCCGGAGCGAACGGCCACGAGCGCCGAGATACCGCGCCCAGGCGGCATGCGGAAAGGCGACGACATCCGGCACACCGGGCTTGAACAGGCCGTCCGCAGCAACCTCCGCCGTTGCCGATGAGCTGAGTGGGGCGGGCTCCGCCTGCCCTTGCAGAGGTGGCGTTGTAAATTCGGCGACGCGGGTCGCCGCTCCTGTCGTCGATTGCAGATAGCCCTCGGCCTTCAGCCGCTCATAGGCATTGACCACGGTGGAGCGCGCCACACCGAGCGAGACCGCCAGTGCCCGTGTCGACGGCAGCCGCTGTCCCGGCGACATCTGTCCCCGGAGGATGCGATCGCGCATCAGACGATAGACCTGTCCCTCCAGATCGCCCGAGATTCGATCGAGCGCCGGCCATTGTGCGGCAGGTGTCATGATGCCCTCAACTGGTCTGCTTGGAATATTAAAACTGGCTATTCATAACATACCTCTTTGGCGGCAAAGATCAAAGCGACACCAATGAGGACACCATGGCCGATCTCTTCCCACCGTCCACCGACGCCTATCCGACCACCGAACGCACGCGCGTGCGGCGCGAACATCATCGCGGCAGCCATGACCACGCCGATGTCCATGCGATTTTAGACGCCGCCCCACTCTGTCACGTCGGCTATGTCATCAACGGTGCGCCCTATGTGACGCCGACACTGCATTGGCGCGAAGGCAATCACGTCTACTGGCACGGCTCCGCCGCCAGCCGCTTTCTGCGTGCGGCGGAGGATATGCCCGTCTGCCTCACCTGCAGCATCATGGATGGCTACGTGCTCGCCCGCTCCGCCTTCAACCATTCGGTCAACTACCGCTCCGCCATGGTCTTCGGCAAGGCATGCCCGCTGGAGGACACCGAAGAGAAGGCCGATGCGCTCCGCCGTTTCGTCGAGAACCTGTTTCCCGGCCGCTGGGACAGCCTGCGACCGATGACCGGCCAGGAGGTGAAAGCGACCTCCGTGCTGCGGATGGAAATCGAGGAGGCGACCGCCAAGGTGCGCAACGGCCCGCCGGGCGATGCCGACGAGGCGGATGTTCCGGTCTGGGCGGGCGTCTTGCCTGTGCACAGCCGTCTCGCCGCGGCGGAAGCCGCGCCGGGATTGCTCGACGGAATAGAGCTACCCGAACCGCTGGCGGCGCTGATACAATCATGCCGGCTTCGATAGATTGCCCTCGCATTTGATACCGAAGGACTTCGACATGGACCTTACGAATTGGAACGGCGTGCCGCGCCCGGAACGGATCACTCTGGAAGGCGGCTATGTCCGGCTGGAACCGCTCGACGCCACGCACCATAGCACCGACCTCTTCGCTTCGGCGCAGGCGCCCGGCGCCGATGATCGTTTCCGCTACCTGTTCGAGAACGCCCCCGCCGATCTCGCCGCCTTCACGCCCTGGCTCGAGAAAGCCGCAGCCAGCACCGACCCGCTGTTCTTCGCCACGGTCGACAAGCGGACCGGCCGGGCCGAGGGCCGGCAGGCATTGATGCGGATCGACCCCGCGCATGGCGTCATCGAGATCGGCAGCATTCTCTGGGGTCCGGCAATCGCCCGCAGCCGCGTCACCACCGAGACGCTCTATCTCTTCGCCTCCTATGTCTTCGACACGCTCGGCTATCGTCGCTTCGAATGGAAATGCAACAATCTCAACGAGCCGTCCAAACGCGCCGCCGAGCGCTTCGGCTTCACCTTCGAAGGCATTTTCCGCCAGCATATGGTCGCCAAGGGCCAAAACCGCGACACCGCCTGGTTCGCGATGATCGACGCCGATTGGCCGCGCCTGAAGGCCGGCTATGAGCGGTGGCTGAGCCCGGAGAATTTCGACGAGGCCGGACAGCAGAAGAGCAAGCTGACGTTCGGCTAGAGCAGCTTTCGAAAGTACACGACGCGTTGGGTTTCCTCGAAACCCAACGCGTGGTGAAAGGCATGGCTTTCGACATTGTCGAGCAGCGCATCCGAAGCAAACTCCCGACATCCGGCAGCGCGTCCCCAATCGGCGACGGTACGGCAAAGCGATTGCGCTACGCCCTGCCGCCTGTACTCCCGGCGCACATAAATACCCTCGAGGAAAAGCACCGGAGAGGTCTTGCAGCCATTGACATAGTCATGCCGCAGCGTCGCTTCGGCAAACCCCACAACGTTACCCGTCTGATCGCAAGCAACGAAGGCGATAGCGTTTGCCTTGGATAGCAGCTGCGCAATCTCGGCACGATGATGCTCTATCGAGCTTTCCGGCCAGAGTTCAGCGCGCAGGCACAACCATGCATCCAGATGTTCGAGACTGGCTTCTTCTATATGCATGGTACCTGCCCATCGTTCAGTGTGTTTGGCTGTGTTCAATGCGTTTGGCTGTCAGGGCAGCCCCGCCCAAGCCTTTCGTCGGCACAGACTAGTGTCTTGAGGCAGAGTAACTTGAGAGAACGAGGGTAACCAGCGCCTGCAACATAGCGAAATGCAAACACTTCTATCTCGACTCAAGTTTTCCCTTTCTCGGCCACAATCATCGCGGTACATATCCCGCATATTCAAACGCCAACCCACCTGATGACAATTCGAGGACAATGGCATGACGTCTAAAAACAGTTCGCGCCTTTACGCTGCTGTTTCATCCCTGTTGTGGCCAGCCATCTTTGGCGCCGGCCTGACAGGCTCCTATTTCGCCTTTCAGTCGAACATGCATCTGCTGTGGTTCAATGTCACCTACTTCTCGATCGTGGCGATCATCGCGCTCTTCGAGCGGCTGATGCCCTATGAAGAGACCTGGCTGGAAAGCGATGGCGAGACGTTCAACAACATCGCACACACGCTCTTGAGCAAGGGCGGCGTGCAGATCGCAGCGGCCATCGGCACGTCGTTTCCGATGGCAGTGGCGACCGTGGCGCAGCCATTCCTCAGCCACAAGGCGAATATCTGGCCGGAGCAATGGCCGATGGTCTTGCAGGTCGTGCTTGGGCTCGTGATCGCCGAATTCGGCCTCTATCTCGCCCATCGCCTTGCGCATGAATACCTGTCGCTCTGGCGCTTCCATGCCCTGCATCACAGCGTCGAACGCCTGTGGGTCATCAATACCGGACGCTTCCACATCATCGACTCGCTGTTCAAGATCGCGCTCGGCCAGATCCCGCTCTATCTGCTCGGCGCGCCGCTGCCGGTCTTCCTATGGATCGGCGCGGTCACGGCCTTTATCGGCCTTCTGACCCATTGCAATATCGATGTCCACACCGGCCCGCTCGACTGGTTCCTGTCAACACCGCGCCTGCACCGCTGGCATCATTCCAAGCTGCTGGCCGAGGGCAATACCAATTATGGGGAAAACCTGGTGATCTGGGACCAGATCCTCGGCACCTATTACAATCCGCCCCGCCCCTCCTCCACCGATATCGGCATCACCGGCAAGGTCGCCGACAGTTTCCTCGCCCAGCTCGTCCAGCCCTTTTCCAAGAAGGGCGCCAAGCAGATCATCGGCAAGAAGCCGAAGGAAGTCCGGGACAAGGAAGAACTGGCCGCCGCCAAGGCCGCCTCCCGGCGCAAGCAGGCCGAGGAGCCGATCCGCAAGTCGGGCTGAAAGTCACGCGACACCGGTCAAATTTCCGAATGGATATGCGGCGAAGGGACAGGCGAGGATGAAATGGCCTCGCCCCCTGCCGCGCGAAAGCGCATAGACTGTGTCCAGGGAAACCGGCTCGACCCAATTCGGCGTGCCGCCGACACACGTAAACCTATTTCAAATCGAGAAGACATTGTCATTTAACGTGTATTGAAAAAGCCCACCTACGGGGTTACCTATCCCTCGCAAATTATTGACCATGAAAGATTAGGAAAACTATTGAAATGGAAGGGAGATTTACCACAGATCATCTCAAGCAACTCCATAGAATATTTTTCACATCTCGTGAAATAGATAGACTTGAACGAGAATTCATTAAGCAAGGCATAGCACATTTTCATGTTTCCGGTGCCGGCCACGAGTCGACGGCACTCCTGAATGAATTCCTCCACGACGACGATTGGCTGCATCTGCACTATCGCGACAAGGCCCTGATGCTGGCGCGCGGCATGCCCATTCGTGAATTTTTCTCCAGCCTTCTCGCCACGGGCAATTCCCATTCCGCCGGCCGCCAGATGAGCGCGCATCTTTCCTCCCGCGCTCTCAACATCACCTCCATCGTCGGTCCGGTCGGCAACAATGCGCTGCATTCGGTCGGCGTCGGCGCGGCGCTGAAACATAAGTCCGGCATGCCGATCGCCATCTGCTGCGTTGGCGACGGCACCACGCAGCAAGGCGAATTCCTCGAAGCCGTGGCCGAAGCCGTGCGCGGCCAGTATCCGGTCGTCTTCATCGTCGAGGACAATAGTCTCTCCATCTCGACGCGCACCGCAAAGCAGACCTTCTTCGATCTGCCGACCGGTCCCGCATCGTCCTTCTACGGCCTCGACATCATCCGCGCCGAAGGCGACGATTTGCCGGCCTCGCGCGAAGCCTTCCGCAAGGCCGTCCGCCATAGCCGCAACAACCGAACGCCGAGCCTCGTCGTCCTCGACATGGCGCGTCTTACCGACCACACCAACGCCGACGACCAGAAGACCTATCGCACACAGGAAGAGATCGAGACCACGGCCGAACGCGATCCGCTCACCAATCTGCGAGCTGCCCTACTGAAGGCGGGCATCGACGCCGCCGCGCTGGAAAAGATCGAAAAAGACCTGACCGCCGAGGTGCTGGCGGAAGCAGCCCTTGCCCGCAAGGAAGATGCGCCGAAGGTCGAGCCGGAAGCAAAGGCGCCCTACCCTGCCTCCTTCGACAAGACAGCCGAATATCGCGGCGGCGCGAGTGCAGCGACGCTGACGATGCGCGAGGCGCTGAACGGCGTGCTCGACAAACAGCTTGCCGACAATCCGGATGTCGTCCTTTTCGGTCAGGACATCGAAGACCCCAAGGGCGATGTCTTCGGCGTCACGCGCGGCCTCAGCACGAAATATCCCGAGCGCGTCTATAATGCGGCGCTGAGTGAATCGACCATCGTCGGCACCGCCGTCGGCCGGGCGCTGGCCGGCCAGCGCCCCGTCGCCTTCCTGCAGTTCGCCGATTTCCTTCCACTCGCCTACAATCAGATCGTCTCGGAAATGGGCAGCATGTTCTGGCGCACCAAAGGCGCCTGGGAATCGCCGGTCATCCTGATGGTGAGCTGCGGCGGCTACAAGCCTGGCCTCGGACCGTTCCACGCGCAGAGCTTCGAGAGCATGCTGGCGCATACGCCCGGCATCGACGTCGTCATGCCCTCCACCGCCGGCGACGCCGCCGGTCTGCTCAACGCCGCCTTCGAATCCAGACGCCCGACCGTCTTCCTGTATCCCAAGGCCGTGCTCAACAATTCCGACGGCCGTACGTCCACCGATCTCGACAAGCATTTCGTCCGTCCCGGCCTGTCGCGCTATATCGCCCGCGGCCGCGACCTGACACTGGTCACCTACGGCAATACGGTTTCGCTCTGCGCCAAGGCGGCGAGCGTCTTCGAAGCCCAAGGATTTTCCGTGGAAGTCATCGACCTGCGCTCGATCTCGCCCTGGGATGAGAAGGAAGTGCTTGCCAGCGCCAAGCGCACCAAGCGTCTGATCGTCGTGCATGAAGACAACCGCACGGTCGGCATGGGTGCCGAAATCGTCGCCACCGTCTCCGAGAAGGCCGATGTGCCCGTCGTCGTCCGCCGGCTCGCCCGCTCGGACGCGCATGTGCCCTTCAATTTCCGTAACCAGCTCGAAACGCTGCCATCCTACAGCAAGCTGGTCGATCTGATGGCCGAGGTCCTCGAATGCGAGGTCACCTGGCATGAAGAGGACAAGTCCGGCCCGACCGCCGCCATCAAGGCGATCGGCTCTGGTCCCGCCGACGAAAACGTGCTGGTGACCGACCTTCTGGTCAAGCCGGGCGATACGATCGAGGTCGGCCAGCTCGTCGCCGTGGTCGAAGCGACCAAGGCTTCTGTCGAGATTTGCGCCAATATCGGCGGCGTGGTGCAGGAAGTCTTCGTCAAGATCGGCGATCAGATCGCCACCGACAGCCCGCTTCTGACCGTCGACGCCGACCGCGACCTGAGCGAGCGCAATTTTGCGCTTGCCTCGGAAACACAGAATAAATTCGTGCTGCGCCGCCTGAAGTCGCACGCCATCCCGGCGCTGCGCCGCCATTCCGGCAACTTCACGGAAATGGCCGTCAGCGGCATGGGCTTTGCGACCGGCGCCCGCCGGGTCAGCAATGAAGAGATCATCCACAACTGGCCGAACCGGCGCGCCGAGGAAATCTTCGCGCTGACCGGCATCAGGAGCCGCTTCTGGGTCGGCCCCGGCGAGAGCACGCTGAGCCTCGCGACAAAGGCCGTCCGCGATCTCTTGCACCAGACCAATACGACGATCCACGATATGGACCTCGTCATCGCCGCCACCGGCACGCCCGATATCGCCACGCCGTCGCTCGCAAGCCGCGTTGCCGTCGCTGTCGCCGAAGACGGTGTGCGGCCATCGCTTGCAGCCTACGATATGGGTGCTGCCTGCTCCGGCTATCTCTACGCCCTGCAGCAGGCCTATGACTTCATCGCCCAGCAGAACGACGCCAAGGTGCTGATCGTCACCTCCGAGGTGCTGTCGCCGCTACTCGATATGAGCGATTTCTCCACCGCCATCCTGTTCGGCGACGCCGCCACCGCCTGCCTGGTGACCAGCCGCGACATGGCGCGCAGTCCGCTGTTCGCCGCAAGCCGCCCGGTCATCAGCGGCCGTCCGGAACCGGGCGATCTCCTCTACGTGCCGCTGCCGGACAAGGGCGTCATTTCCATGAACGGGCGCTCGGTCTTCACCGAAGCCGTTCATTCCATGTCGCGCTCGATCGAGGATGCCTGCGTCGATGCCGGGCTTGAGCTTGGCAATCTCGACCTTCTGGTGCCGCACCAGGCCAATCAGCGCATCATCGACACCATCGCCAAGCGCAGTGGCCGCCCGGCGCTGAGCGTCATCGAAAACTACGGCAACACCAGCTCATCGAGCATTCCGCTCGCCATGATGCATGTCGCCAAGGAACGTTCCGAGCCGCTCAACCTCGGCCTCGTCGCCTTCGGCGGCGGCATGACCTCGGGCGCGGCCATCGTACGCACGATCAAATAGCTGTAAACAGCTTCAAATCGACCAAAAACAAAACCCCGGAATCCGCAGAGGATTCCGGGGTTTTTCGTAAAATTCACAAGCCGGCGCGCACTACGCCTTCGGGCGGTTTCTCAGTGCCTCGGCTTCGGCATAGAACTTCTTTTCCCATTCCTTGTGATTGTCGAGACCTTCGCGGATGAAAGGCGTGAAGATCGCCAGGTTCATCAGTGCCCAGTTGACGATGCGGGCCGGGAACTTCAGCGGCTTGACAAAATCGACGAACAGAACCACGCGGGTCTTGTCCGTATGGTTCCAGGCCTCGTGCTCATAGGCGTCGTCGAAGATCAGCGCCTTGCCTTC
Organism: Rhizobium sp.; assembly: GCA_036398815.1. Taxonomy (GTDB): domain Bacteria; phylum Pseudomonadota; class Alphaproteobacteria; order Rhizobiales; family Rhizobiaceae; genus Rhizobium. Next base: position 35,489 of record DASWOH010000285.1, read on the forward strand.
CTGCCAGTGGCAGATCTGCTTGTCGACGCGGATGGCGAGCTGGTCCTTCGGCTCCGGCACGATCAGGCCGACATGCAGGCGCAGCACGCCGTTATAAGGGCCGCGATGGGCCGGCAGATGCTTGCCCGGCTCGAAGATCGAGAACATCGCGGTCGTCAGGCCCGGGATCTTCTGAACCGCCGCCCAGGTGTTCGGGCAGGCCTTGATGTTCTGCTCCGACTTCACGCCGAAGCCAAGAAGGAAGAAGGTCTTCCAGCGGCTATCGGTCGAAATCGTCTTCACGTCGGTGGAGATGTCCTGGAAGGTCGGCAGCTCGCTCTGGCGCAGCAGCACTTTTTCCAGCTCGGCGCGGATCGCGGGATAATCCTTCTCGATCTCGGCCGCCCAAGGGAAGGTGGCATTGTCATAGACCGGCGGATTGCCGAGCTTGGCATATTTCAGATTAAGGCTTTCGGCCCAGGCGACGACGCCCATAAAGAAGCGTGTCACCGCGCTTGGGCGATCCATCGGCGCGATGCCGGTTGTACCAAAGGTTTGTTCCGGAGCATTCGGCTCGGTGGTTGTGGGAGCTGGTGCGCTCAAAGTGCTCTCCGTCATGTCTGTCTGCGTAGGGGCTATTTTGGGGGAAATTGTCTCAGGGGGATCTGCGTGGGAACCGTGGAGTGGCGACAGGTCCGACAATGTCTGTCTTTGCCTGGCCCATTCCTGATCTGCGCCCGACTCCTCTGTTATGCAATGATCATAATAAGCGATTATATGAGTTCATTAGTCGAATTTCGCAAGAGAGTCCGTTCGCGAGAGCGGTGCTTTGTCATGCATTGAATTTTCAACGACCTCCCGCATTTCCGCCCTGGAATCGGCAAAAATGCGGCCGGTAGCGATGCTTTTTGCCGCAGGCTGCTTCACATTTTCGAAAGTCACTCGTTTCCAAGCATCATCCGGCGGTTGATTTTATGCGGGCTGGCCTTGCGCGAGCAGCCGGACGATCGAAAGCCCGGCAACCAAGGCAGCCACCGATAGGAACAGGGACAGCGCGACATAGATCAATGATGCGCCCCATTGGCCACGCTCCCAAAGGGCAACGGTATCCATTGAAAAGCTCGAGAATGTCGTGAAGCCGCCCAGGATGCCCGTGGTCAGGAAAAGCCGCAACTCCTGCGACAGACCGCTGCGGAGAACGAAATATTCGGTCAGCAGGCCCATGATCAACGAACCGGCGATATTGACCGTAAGCGTCCCGAAGGGAAAACCGAAACCGAGCAAGCGGGCGGCGGCCTGATTGACGCCGAGACGCATGGCGCCACCCAATCCGGCACCGAGGAAGACGATCAGGTAGCTCATGGAAGCCTCCGAATAAGATCGGACAGAGATATCCGTTTTGGTGCATGTCCAACAGCGATCATGACTTCGAACCTTTCCGTGGAGTTTTCATCCGTGTCCGGCGAGCCTTATCGCCAACATCGCCGCGTGCTTTGGCCTTGATCTCGCGCACATGACGAAGCGGGAGGTCGGCAGGAATGTGACTGGCGGCAGCGCTCTTCACGATACCGATACGCTGCGACAGATAGATGCTGGTATGACCACTGCAGATATAGGCGAGGAAACAAGCGACGGCGAGATAGACCGTATGCGTCGCGCCGAAGAGCTCGATGCCCATGATCATGCAGGCAAGCGGCGTATTGGTGGCGCCCGCGAAAACCGCGACGAAACCGAGCGCCGCAAACAGATCGACCGGTGCGCCGAGAATAGCGGCGATGGCATTGCCGAGTGCGGCGCCGATGAAGAACAGCGGTGTCACCTCGCCACCCTTGAAGCCGGAACTCAACGTCACGACGGTAAAGACCGTCTTCCAGAACCAGCTCCAGTAATCGACACGCGACGGATCGAAGAAGCCCACGATCGTCGCATCGCCCGGATTGGGCGACCAGACGCCGAGGCCGAGATATTCGCGGGTGCCGAGCGCATAGACGAGGCCGATCAGAACGACGCTGGCAATCACCGGCCGGAACGGCGCATAGGCACAGACCTTCTTGAAGGCCACCGACATCCTGTGGGAAATCTCGCTGAAGCAGCGGGCCATCAGCCCGAAGAGCACCCCGGCGATGCCGACCTTCAGAAGGAGCAGCGCATCGAGATGGAAGGTGCTGGCCGGCGTGCCCGCGAGATAGGCGATATGATACTGGATGTGCTCGATCCCCCATGCATGGCAGGTCCAGTCGGCCGCGATCGCGGCCACAAGAGAGGGGATCAGCGCTTCATATTGCATGCGCCCGATGGTCAGAACTTCGAGCGCGAAGACCGCCCCGGCGATCGGCGTGCCGAACACCGCTCCGAAGCCGGCGGCGATGCCGGCCATCAGCAGGACGCGGACTTCAGCGTGGCTCAGCCGGAAAAGCCTTGCAAAGGCGCTTGCGATGCTGCCGCCGAGTTGCACCGCGGTTCCCTCGCGCCCCGCCGAGCCGCCGACCAGATGCGTCAGGACGGTCGAGACCAGGATGAACGGCGCCATGCGCAGCGGCACGCCGCCTCCAGGCTCATGGATCTGGTCGACGATCAGATTGTTGCCGCCCTCCGCCCCGCGACCGAAGCGCTGGTAGACCAGCACCATCAGGAAGCCCGCCACAGGCATCAGCAAGATCAGCCAGGGATAATCGAAGCGCGCTGCCGTCGCCCGGTCGAGGCTCCAGAGAAACAGTGCACAAAGCGAGCCGACAACGGCGGCCATCGGCACCACCAGAACGGTCCATTTGAATATGCTGCGCAATTGCTGGAAACGATGACGAAAGAATACGGATGCAGACATCAGTTTGCCTCTCCCGCAAGACCAGCGGCGGGCCTGACGGGGACAATGATCATGAAACAAAGCTGGGGTAACAGCAGGATTGCGGACACGACTCTACTCCTTCGCCCCACCGGGCATATCGAGTAGGAGTCATCAGCTTCTCCGGAAATTCAGAGCAGCGGTTCGGCCACCATGGCCCGGCAGAAATCCATTACCGTTGGATTTTCCATATAGACAGAAGCGCGCCCCTGTCAATCCGGACGCTCGCCGGCTCGGCTCCCATCAAACGGCTTTGGCGATCATTTCGATCGGCGCGATCAGGCCGCTCCCGACCGACATGCCGACATTGCCCACCCGCTCCGCCGCCTTTGGCCCCATCAGTGCGCCGAGGCTCAGCGTCTGGCCGCCGCCGGCGGCACTGGCGCGCATCTCCTGCGCCAACCGGATCGCCAGTGCGCTCCGGTCCTGCTCGAACTCCACCGTGAAACCGGCCTCCCTGAGCAGCCGGCGATAGGTTTCGGGGCTGCAAACAAAGCTCGTTTCCGGCGTCATCGCCCAGGGCATCGGATAGGGCAGTACGCCGTCGCGCACCTGCATGATTTCGTAAAGACCGAACCGTCCGCCGGGCTTCAGCACACGCCTCGCCTCGGCAAACAGCCTCGCCTTGTCCTCAATGTTCATACCGACATGGATAAGCGTGGCGCGGTCGAAGCTTTGAGCGGCGAAGGGGAGCGCCAGCGCGCTCGCCTGCCGGAACGACACTTGCGTGGCCATGCCGCAACGCTCGGTCAGGACATTGGCGACCTTGACGAATTCATCGGTGAGATCGACGCCGGTGACGACGCAGCCGTAGGTGCTGGCGATATAGCGCGCCGGTCCGCCAAGCCCCGACCCGATGTCGATGAGCCGCATGCCGTCGCTCAGGTCGAGATCCCGGGCAAATTCCCTCGTGGCTTCGCGCCGCCCGAGATGGAATTCGTCGATCCCGGCAAGGTCGTCGATGCCGAGATGATCGATATCCTTGCCGCTGGCGGCAAGCGCCGCGAGGATCGTCTCCTCCAGCGAGCCATGCGCATAGTGGCTCGCAACCTTTTCCTCGGTGGACATAACTCCTCCTCCCATGATTTCGCATTCACGGCATCATAGAGGAATGCTGCGCCCACCCCCGTAGCGCGTCAAGCACTTGCCACAGCACGGCCCTGCTGCGATCCGTCGCTCGCTCGGATTTTCCTTTCTCCCCAAGGAAACGGCCGCCCGAAGGCAGCCGTGTAAGCATCGGAGACGGAGCCGAGGCGGCGTCAAACCTTCAGTTCGCGCCGCTCCGTTTCCGTGACCATGGCAAGGTCCAGCACGCGCTGCAAATTGGCCGCGTGACGGAAGCTCGGGTCCTGATGGCTGCCGGTCATAACGGCATCGGCGAAACGCTGATAATTGGTCGGCACCGGCGGAACTTCGATGACCCTCCATGTCGCCGTCTCCGTGTCGTCGCCGAGGCAGCCGCGCAATTCCGAACCGTTGGGACTATGGTTGACTTCCAAACCGCCACGCTCGCCATAGATGCGCAGCTTCAACTCGTTCAGATGCCCGGTCGCCCAGCGGCTCGCATGCACGACACCGAGCGCGCCATTGGCGAAATCGACCGACATGGAGAAGCTGTCATTGGCATCAAGCGTATATTCGCCGATGCGCTCATCCGGAGCCTTATTGAAGGTCTTTAGCCGGGCGAAGACATGATCGATATCGGTCGCTGCGCCATAGGCGGCGAAATCGAGGATATGGATGCCGATATCGCCGAGCACGCCGTTGGAACCGTGCCCGGTCGACAGCCGCCACAACCACTTGGACTCGCTGCGCCAATCGCCCCAAGCCCTGGAAACGAGCCAGCTCTGCAGGTAGGAGGCTTCCACATGCTTCACCGTGCCGATCTCGCCCGAGATCACCATCTCGCGCGCCTTCTGCAACTGCGCGACATTGCGATAGGTCAGGTTGACCATGTTGACGACGCCGGCCCGTTCAGCCGCCTCCGTCATTTCCAGCGCCTTATCGTAATTCTCCGCCAGCGGTTTTTCGCAAAGAACATGCTTGCCGGCGGCAAGCAGCGGCAGGGTCGTCGGGTGGTGGGCCTTGTCCGGCGTGACATTGGTCGCCGCGTCGAACTCGCCCCAGGCCAGCGCCTCGTCCAGCGACAAGAAGCGGTTCTTGATATCGAACGTATCGGCGAAGGCGGTGAGCCTCGTCGCATCCGTATCGACGGCGCCGACAATCTCGACGCCTGGAATACGGACGAAATGCTCGGCTTGGTTCTTCGCCATGCCGCCCGTGCCAACAATTATGAGACGCATATTATACCTCAGCGATAACCGGCTTCGCCGGCCTGGTGCAGTTTCGGACCACGTTCGACAATCGGCTCCAGCGCCTTCTCGACCGGCACGTTCGGCGCATCATGGATGCTCGCCTGTGTGCCGAGCGGATTGTGAGCCCATTTGACGGAGTTGATCAGCACCTTCTGCACGGTGTCGTTATGATAGGTCGGATAGGTCTCATGACCGGGGCGGAAATAGAAGATATTGCCGGCACCGCGACGCCAGGTCATGCCGGAACGGAAAACTTCGCCACCCTGGAACCAGGAAATGAACACCGTTTCCAGCGGCTCGGGAACGGAGAACTGCTCGCCGTACATCTCCTCGTTTTCCAGCTCGAAATGTTCGCCGAGGCCGGCGGCGATCGGGTGGCGCGGGTTGATGACCCAAAGGCGCTCGCGCTCGCCCGCCTCGCGCCATTTCAGCGCGCAGGGCGTCCCCATCAGCCGCTTGAAGACTTTCGAGAAATGGCCGGAATGCAGCACGATAAGGCCCATGCCCTCCCAGACGCGCTTGGCGACACGCTCGACGACTTCGTCATTCACCGCGCCGTGGTCCTTATGGCCCCACCAGAGCAGCACATCCGTGTCCTTCAGCCGGGCCTCGCTCAGGCCGTGTTCCGGCTCCTGCAACGTTGCAGTGGTTGCTTCGATGCCGGCATCGGCATTCAGCGCTTTGGCGATCGTCGTATGCATGCCCTCCGGATAGACTTCGGCAACGACCTTGTTTGTCTGCTCATGAATGTTCTCGCCCCAAACGACGGCACGAATAGTCATTACGGCACTCCTCTAATACCATTGAGATTGAACAGGTTATGCGATCCAAAGCGCTTTGGGAAAGCGCCATTTTCAGGCCTCCATCAGCCCATCCAGCGCAAGAGATAATGCGTCCGAAGCGATTTGACAAAGGCAAAAATAGCCATGGGAAACACCTGTCTTTTCAGTGCGACACGGATTTTGAAAACAGGTTGACGACGAGGACGCCGGCGATGATCAGACCGAGGCCGACGATCGCCGCCAGATCCAGTTTCTGGCGGAAAAACACCAGACCGACGGTGGAAATCAGCACGATGCCGAGCGCGCTCCAGATGGCATAGGCAACGCCGACCGGGATCACCCGCAAAGTCATCGACAGGCAGTAGAACGAGGCGGCATAGCACAGCACCATCAGGACGGAGGGACCAAGCCGGGTGAACTGCTGCGACATCTGCAAGGCCGTCGTGCCAAGCACCTCCAGCACGATCGCCACCAGCAGCACCGCATAGACGGATGCGTTCGTCATCAAACCCTCTCAATATCCATTAAAGCTGCGTGAGTTCGATCAGCCGCTCGACCAGTTTCTCGCGGGCGCTCTCGTCCATCTCGTGGCTGCCGAGCAGGTCGGCGAGCCAGAGCCCATCGGTCGCCAGCCGCACGATCGCCGCATCCACTGAGGAGTCCGTGCCGACATACTCCTCGCTGCGCTCGCGCACCCAGTCGCGCCAGCGCTGCCGCAACTGCGGTTCGCTGAGCAGCACCATCGTCACCTGCGCCCAATCCTGCGTTTCCTCGGGCCGGTCGCGCAGCGCCAGACAAGCGCGCAGATAACCGCGGGTGAAGCGCCCATGCGGCAATGGATCTGCCCGCATCTCCTCCTCGATCGCCCGGTCCAGGCGCTCGATCAAACTGTCGAACAATGCCTCCAGCAGCGCATTCTTGTTGGGGAAATGATGCAGCAATCCGCCTTTGCTGACACCGGAGGCACCTGAGACCGCATCCAGCGTCACCGCCGTCATGCCCCTCTCCGACGCCAGCCGCGCCGCCACCTCCAGCAACTGCTGGCGGACGAGCAAAGGCTGCTTCTTTCTATGGTGCGCTCTAGACATGCCAGCATAACATACCAATTGGACGGTTTCGTCAATGACAAGCTCGATCTCTCGTCAGTGTGCGGCATGATGGGCAACATCGTTCTGGTCGAAAATGGTCAGCTTCGCCCCATCGACGGCAAAGGCGATTGGCGCGCCGCTAGTGATGGTCGTCATGCCTGGGTCGGTGCCGATGATCTTCGAGCCGTCTTTCAGCCGGACATGGACGAGCGACCGGTCGCCCAACCGCTCCACCGTCTCGACCGTTCCGGCAATATCCCCCTTTTCCGCCGTCGTGGCCACGAGATATTCGGGCCGGATGCCGAGCGTCAGTTCGGAGCGCGCCATGCCGCTCAGCGGAACCGCCGTCCTGATGGTCGAGCCATCGGGCAAGGTCGCAGTCGCAAAGCCTCCGGTCTCATCGACACCGGCCATGTTGACGAAGTTCATTCCGGGAGAGCCGATGAACTGAGCGACGTAGCGCGTTGCCGGCCGCGTATAGATCTCCACCGGCGTCGCCACCTGCTCGATCTTCTTGTTGTTCAGCAGCACGATTCGGTCGGCAAGCGTCATCGCCTCGATCTGGTCGTGGGTAACGAAGACCATCGTCGCCCCCAATCGCTCATGCAATTGCGCCAGCTCGACGCGGGTGCGGTTGCGCAGACCGGCATCGAGGTTGGATAACGGCTCATCGAACAGGAAAACGTCGGGTTCACGCACGATGGCACGGCCGATGGCGACACGCTGACGCTGGCCGCCCGAGAGTTCCGACGGCTTACGGTCGAGCAAATGCGGCATCTCCAATATCGTGGCCGCGATGTCGATGCGCTTTGCGATCTCCGCCTTCGGCGTGCCGATGTTCCTGAGCCCGAACGACATGTTGTCGCGCACCGTCATGTGCGGATAAAGCGCGTATGATTGAAACACCATCGATACGCCGCGTTCGCCGGGCGGAAGCTGGTCGACCCGCCGTCCGCCGATCCAGACCTCGCCGCTGGTGATCGCCTCAAGCCCGGCGATCATCCGCAGCAGGGTCGATTTACCGCAGCCGGAGCCGCCCAGGAACACCACGAATTCGCCGGGCTCGATCGTGAGGTCTATGTCGTTGAGAACCTGCACCGCACCGAAATGCTTGGTGACGGATTTGATGTTGATTCCTGCCATTTTTCCTCCTCGGAAGAATTGAACTTCGCCAGACCTGCCGTTTGTTTCTTCGTATCCCGGCCTCATGTGGATGGATCACCCACATGAAACTGTATTCGTTGCGGCATTCGTCTATTTGACAGCACCAGCAGCCACGCCCCGCGTCAGGGTGCGTTGGAAAATCAGGAAGAAGATCACCGTCGGCGTGACGCCTAGCAGTGAAGCTGCGGCAACCGCCGTCGGATCCTGCGTATTGGCGCCTGAGAGGACACCCATGGCGACCGAGACCGTCTGATTGTTGTTGGAAACCAGGAAAACCAGCGGGATCAGGAACTCGTTCCAGGTCCAGATGAAGAAGAAGGTCGCAAGCACGGCAAGCGTCGGCCTGAGAACTGGCACGATCACCAGCCACAGGATTTGCCAGCGGCTTGCATTGTCGATCTGCGCTGCCTCGATGATCTCACGTGGGAACGTGGTCAGCACCGAGGACAGGAGATAGGTGCCGAAGGCGGTGTGCAGCACACCGACGATCAGGATGACCGAAAGCATGGAGTCGAACAGGCCTACCTGCTTGGCCATGTAATAAAGCGGATAAACCAGAGCTTCCTGCGGTGCCATGATCGAGATCAGCAGGATCACCAGCAACACCCGCCCTCCTTTCACGCGACCGATGCCGATGGCATAGGCGTTGAGAAGGCTGAGGACCACCGCGAGAATGGCGGTGCAGCCGCTGATCAGCACGCTGTTGAAGAGCTTACGGGTGAAATCGACATTGGCCCAGAAGTTCTTGAGCGCCGTCAGGTCGAAGCTATGCGGGAAGGCAAGCGGACCGTTGGCCGCATAGTCGGTCGGAGTCTTGATGGCGTTGAAGGCCGCCAGGAAGAAAGGAAAGAGCGTACCGCCAAGAAGGACGAACAGGAGCGCCAGGACGATCCAGCGGGTAATGCCCTTCTTCCGGCGATGATCCGCCGGCGCATCCGATGCGATCGGGGTCGAAAGTGAAGCCGTAGCAGCCATCTCAGCGTTCTCCTTCTGTCTGCTTGGATTGCATGCGCAGGAAGAAGACACCGAGCAAGATGGTCACGAGCGTTTGCAGTGTCGCGATCGCCGCCGCATAGCCCACGCGGTTGGTGGTGAAGAAGTGGTAGTACGAGAGGTAAGACGGCACTGTCGTCGCATTGTCCGGCCCGCCTGATGTCAAGACGTAGATCGGCGCGAACACCTTCAGGGCCGCGATCAGCGTGGTGAGAGCAACCACGAAAATCTCCGGCATCAGCATGGGGATCGTGATGTAGCGAAAGCGACCGAACCAGCTCGCATTATCGAGCTCGGCGGCTTCGTAGAGCGATGGATCGACCCGCGCCAGCCCCGACATGAAAACGACGAGACAGTAGCCGACCTGGATCCAGACGATGACGGCGGAGACGGCCCAGAGCGCATAGGTTGCATCCCCCAGCCAATTTTGCGCCATGAAATCGAGACCGATCGCTTTCAGGACAGCGTTGACGATCCCGATCGGATTGAGGATCCATCCCCACAACACGCCAGCCGCGGTCAGCGGCAAGATTTGCGGCAGGTAGAAACCGGCACGGAAAAAGCTCGACAGGGCCTCGTTGAACTGCGCGCTGATATAGTCGAACAGCACCGCCGCCAGCACCAACCCCAGAATGATCGGCACGATCGTCATCGAAATGATGAACAGGAGCGTGTGCTGGATCGATCCCCAGAACGCCGCATCCGCGAGCAATCTTTCATAGTTCTGAAACCCGACATATCTCGGTGTTCCGATGCCTTTCCAGGTCGTGAAGCTGATCGCGAAATTGGCGATCAGGGGGATAAGCACGATCAGAGCAAACCCCAGCATGCCGGGGAGTATATAGAGGTAGTACCCCGCCCTGCCGGAGTTTTTGGACTTCTCCATCGCATTCCTCCAGTCCGAGACAGCGAGACGGCATAAAGCCGTCCCGCCGCTGCGAATGACTCCAATACAGGGGTTATTGCGCTGCCTGCGTGTCGTCGTAAGCCTTCTTCAGGCGATCGGCGAATTGCTCTGGCGTCGTCGAACCGTTCACCAGGCCGGTGGTCGCCTGGATCAGCAGCTCATAATAGCCGGGGACCGGCCAGTCCGGATAGAAACCGAGGCCGCCCTTGCTTGAGATCTCATTGAAGAGCTCGACGTTGCGCTTACCGACCGGATCGGTGATCGCTGCCGGATCGGCAGCAATCGCGACGCCGCCGAAATTGGCTTGGTCATTCTGGTTCTGCTTGCTCAGCACCAGATCGATGAAGTCATAGGCGAGATCCTTGTTCTTGGCGCTTTCGGGCACCATGAACATGCTGCCGGTGGAACCGGTGCTGTATTTCGGGGTCGGGAAGATGAACTGGCTCCATTTGAAATTCTTGATCGTGCTGGAGAAATTACCATTGTTCCAGGTTCCGCTGACAAACATGGGCGCTTTGCCGGAAGAGAAGAGGTTATCGGCACCTCCCGTTCCCTTCAGACCCGTCGAATCCTTGGAGATGTAACCCTTCTTGACCCAATCGACGATCTTCTGCGCGGCAAACAGGAAGGGCTTGGTGTCAAGCGGCGCCTTGAGGCCCTGATAGTTCTTGACCCAGGCATCGTCAGCCTGCGTCAGCGCCAACGTATAGAGCAGATGCTGGGCGTTGGAGTCCACCGTGCCATAGGCAAGTGGGGTGATGCCCTTCTTCTGGAAGGTATCCAGCGCGGCCTCGAACTCGTCCAGCGTCGTGGGCACCTTGATGCCGTTGGCCTCGAACATGTCGATATTGTAGAAGACCGAGACAAACTCGGCATTGGCCGGAAGGCCGATGATCGGACCGGAGCCATAGATGCCGCTCTGATCGTATTTGCTCAGCTGCGTGTTGGTTTCGTTGAGAATCTTGTCCCAGCCGCGCTTCTTGAATTCATCGTCAAGCGGGGTCAGAAGGCCCTGCGAGGCGACGAGGCCGGCCGTCGCATTGCCCTTGTTGTATTCCAGCACGTCCGGCGCCTGATCCGAATTGAGAATAAGGCTGCCTGCCTTCTGCAATTGCTCGAAGGTCTTTTGTTCGAAATTGACCGTGATATCGGGATGCTTGGCCTTGAGTTCGCCGAGCGCCTGCGTCCAGGCCTTGGCCTGAGGAGTATCCGGCAGCTCGTACCACCAGACGTTAAAGGTCTTGCTCTGCGCTTGCGCAACGCCGGCAGCCAACAAGAGCGACATGCCGGCGGTGACCGCCAGCTTCGAAAACACGTTCATATATTTTCCTCCACCATGCGAACCGTGACGGTATCAGGCCGACAGCATGGCTCGCGATGCCCGCCGGCACGTTCCTCTTTGCTTTGCCCCTCGTCCGTTCATCGACGATGAGACAAACCCCTTGGACGTCGCAACGCTCCTCCATTCCGATGTCCGGGCCGCTGGAACGCCGCGCGGGGACGTCGCTCCAGTTCCCCGAATTAACGCACAACTCACACCTTAAATCGATTCAGATTTAAGGTGTGGCCACGCTATTCGACGAATTCGCCGCCCCGGCTCTTCTTCAGATAGTTCAGGCCATGGATCTGGCCAGTCATTTCCAGCTCATCGCGATAAACCGGATCATGCCAGCCTTCGATGTCGATCGAACCCGACCAGCCGGCAAGACGCAACTCGGAAATGATGTCCGTCCAGTTGCTGTCGCCGAAGCCCGGCGTGCGCATGAAGATGAACTTCTCCTTGCCGAAAATGCCGTGTTCCTTGATGACCTCCCAGCGGATCGTCGCGTCCTTGCCGTGAACGTGGAAGATCTTTTTTGCCCATTTGCGAATCTGCGGCAGCGGCTCGATCAGATAGACCATCTGGTGGCAGGGTTCCCATTCGAGGCCGATATTGTCGTCGGGCGTCTCGTTGAACATCAGCTCCCAGGCATCCGGATTATGCGCGATGTTCCAGTCGCCGGTCGCCCAGTTGCCGTCCATGGCGCAGTTTTCGAAGGCAATCTTGATGCCCTTGTCGGCAGCACGCTTGGCAAGCTCGCTCCACACCTGCTTGTAGCGCGGCAGGCTGTCGGTCAGCGGCTTGTTGCGGATGCGGCCGGTGAAGCCGGCAACACAGGTGGCGCCGAAATGATGGGCGTTGTCGATGCAATCCTTCCAGCCCTGCAGCGTCTGCAGGTCGAGCTCGCGCTCTTCGAGCGGATTGCCGAACATGCCGAGGGTCGAGATGGTGATATCGCGACCGCCGATGGCGTCGAGGCAGCGCTTGCCGAGCTCTGCCAGATTCTGGCCGTTGGTCGTCTGCCAGAAGAAAGGTTCGAAGCTTTCGAAGCCGTGGTCGGCGATCTTGGCGATGCCCTTGGCGGCGTCTTCGCTGGTCGCCTTGATCATCGTGCCGACGCGGATGGCTTTTGCCGGATTTGTCATGGTCTCACTGTCCTTATGCTGAAATGTCGATACGCCGTCCCGACTTGGCGCTTTCGATCGCACCGAGGACCATGGCGAGGCTGTGAATATTGTCGATGCTTTCGGTTTCCGGCCGCTTGCCCGTTTTCACCGCATCGATGAAGGAGGCAATGACGCTGGCATGCCCATGCGTCTCTTCATCATGCCTGAGGCCGGGAACCTCGATCGGGGTAAAGCCGTGCAACAGGCCAGGCTCGTGGCCGGCGACGGAGGCTTCGAAATGCTCCTCGCCGTCCCAGGTCAACATGCCCTTGCTGCCGGTGAGCCGCCACTGGCTCTCCCAGCTCGTGCGCTTGCCCTCAGCGCACCAGGAGCCGCGATAGCTGAAGACGACATCGTCGGAAAACTCGAACAGCGCATGCGCGGACGCACCATGCCTGTACCAGGACCCTGCAGGATTTTTCTCGATGCAATAGACTGAAAGCGGCGTCTTGCCGGCAACGAAACGGGCGGCATCGAAAGTGTGGATCGCCATGTCGAGCAGGAGCACATTGTTCATCTCCTCGCGGAAGCCGCCGAAATGCGGACCGAGGAAGAAATCGCAATGGATGCCGGTGAGCTCGCCGATCGCGCCCTCCTCGACGAAGCGGCGCAGGCGGCGCACGCCGGAGATGAAGCGGCGGTTCTGGATGATGGCATGCACCTTGCCGGTCTTGGCGGCGAGATCGATGAGGGCAGCCCCCTCCTCAAGCGAAATTGCCATCGGCTTTTCGCTGAGGACATGGCAGCCGGCCTTCAGCGCCGTCGAGACGACGCCGAAACGAGCGGCGGGGATGACGACGTCGAATACCAGGTCGGCCTTGGTCGTCGCGATCACCTCGGCAAGGTCCGAACCGATGACGGCGTCCTCAAGACCGAACTCTTTCGCAAGGCTTTCGGCGGTCGCCCGATTGAGATCGACCAAGCCCACGACGTTGATGGTTTCGGCAAGCGACGGCGTCGAGGCAATGGCCTTGAGCCAGCCTTTGGACATAGCTCCGCACCCGCACAGAATGGCGTTCAATTTCACGATTTCCTCCAGCGAATGGTGTCAAACTCCTCGTGACACGCATTCCGTAAACGTTTACGATCCTATGCGAAAAGATTTTCCTGTGTCAATAGAGGGGGAGCATGGAAATTGCGGCGTGAAGGAAAATCGCAGTCGATGAAGGGAATTCGTCAGCTTGCCGAACATCTCGATATCTCGATCGGCACGGTGTCGCGGGCGCTGAACGGCAAGCCCGATGTCAACGAAGAGACCCGCAAGCGCGTGCTCGCCGCCGCCGAGGAACTTGGCTATGTCGCCAATCAATCCGGGCGCGCGCTGCGGCAAGGCACGACCAATGTCATCGGCCTGATGATCGAATCCAACAAGGACATCGTCGAGGACAGCGACAACTTCTTCCTCGGCGTGACCCGCGGGCTGCAGAGCGTGTTTGCCCGCCATAAGCTCGACCTGATCATGCTGCCCTGCCCCAGCGACGAGGATCCATACGAATATCTGAAGCGGATGGTCGCAAGGCGCGTCGTCGACGCCATGATCATTTCGGCGACGCAACGCGTCGACAGGCGCATCGACCTGCTTTCCAAGGCGAAGATCCCCTTCGTATCGCTCGGCCGCAGCCTGTCGAGCGGCAGTTCCTCCTGGATCGATCTCGATTTTGAGGGCGTCGCCAATTCCGCCGTCGACCGGCTGGTGGCACACGGGCATCGCCGCATCGCGATCGCCGCACCATCGAACGACGTCAATCTCGGCTATATCTTTCTCGACGGCTATCGCCGCGCGCTGGAGCGGCACGGGATTGCTTACGACCCTTCGCTGGTCATCCGGGCCAAGACCAGCGAACAGGGTGGCTATCAGGTCGGCCACGAGCTGTTGCAGATCGCCGATCGGCCGACAGCGGTGATCCTGATCTACGAGCTGATGGCGATCGGCCTTTACCGCCGGCTGAGCGAGGCCGGCGCCGTTCCCGGCCGCGATCTCGCCGTCATCGGCTTTCGCGAGGAACCGCGCGCCAAGTTCCTTCAGCCGGCGCTGACCTGCTTCCGCATGTCGCTGCGCGATCTCGGCGTCGAGCTCGGCGAAACCCTGCTCGCCACCATGCCCGCCTACGGCCACTTCTATCCCAACAGGCCCCGCACGATGATCTGGCCGCTGCAGCTTGTCGCCGGAGAAAGCGACAGTTTTCGACTGATCGCGGCGGAGTAGCGCCGAAACGCCGCATGGGTGAAGTCCGCGATTGCGATCCACCCTACGAGTTGCCATGTAGAGCAAGGCGAACGGGGACTGACATTTGAGCGACGAGACCATCACACTTTACCAGGCGATCGGCGGTGAGAAGGCCGTGCGGGCGCTGACGACGCGCTTCTACGATCTGATGGACACGCTGCCGGAAGCAGCCAACTGCCGCGCCGTGCATCCGCCGAGCCTCGAAGGCTCCCGGGAAAAATTCTACGAGTATCTGACCGGCTATCTCGGCGGACCGCAGCTCTATATCGAGAAACGCGGCCATCCGCGCCTGCGCAGCCGCCATTTCGTGGCCGCCATCGGCCCTGCCGAGCGCGACGAATGGCTGCTCTGCTTCCGCCGCGCGATGCTTGAGACCATCGAAAACGAAAAGCTGCGAGCGATCATCTGGGAGCCCATCGAGCGCCTCGCCTTTCACATGCAGAACCGGGAATAAGAAAAGACATGAGCCTCAGCAAGATAATCCGTCCGCTCACCCTGTTTGTCTCCGGCATCCTCGGCGCCGCAGGCGTCGCGCTCGCCGCCGCCGCATCCCATGGCGGCGATACGCATTTTCTCGGCTCCGCCTCGACCATGTGCCTGGCGCATGCCCCTGCCCTGCTGGCACTTCACGCCGGCTACGACCGCATCCGCACCGCGCCGGTCGCGGCCGTGCTGCTCGGATTGGGAACGCTGATTTTCGCTGGCGATCTGGTCAATCGC
Organism: Rhizobium sp.; assembly: GCA_036398815.1. Classification (GTDB taxonomy): domain Bacteria; phylum Pseudomonadota; class Alphaproteobacteria; order Rhizobiales; family Rhizobiaceae; genus Rhizobium. The sequence continues at coordinate 50,993 of DASWOH010000285.1, forward strand.
CATTTCCTCGGCAGCTCGCTGTTTCCCCTGGCCGCGCCGACCGGGGGAATGGGCATGGTGGCGGGATGGATTGTTGTGGCGCTGGGCGCGTTCTTCAGGAAAGGCGCTGAGGGAGCTTGAGGCGTGTCAGCCTATCTCAAACCCCGGCAACCACATTAAACCCTTCGAACTGCGGCGGCCCCCAGTATAGTGCCTTGTTATCCCCAGCATTGCGGTGCGCCGCGCGGAAATTCTCGGATTTCGTCCAGTTGAGGAAATCCTCTTCGCTGCGCCAGATCGTGTGCGAGGAAAACAGCGTATAGCCCTCCTCCACATTGGTGGAGCCACGCAGCAGGCGAAACTCCACGAAACCCGGAACCTCTCCCAATCGGGAATCACGGCCTTTCCAAACAGCTTCGAAAGCAATCTCCGAACCGATGACGACCTTGAAGCGGTTCATGGCAATGTACATGGGTAGACCTCTTGGCAATCAGACCTTCTTGCGACGGTCGGCAGTCTTGCCCGGTCGAGGCGTAAAGGCAATGATATTCGTGCCGCCGCATGCCGCAATCTCCAGCGCTATATCCGGCCGCTCTCCCGGCAAGCGCGCCCGCCAGTACGGAAAGGTCGTCACGTTGGCAGCTTGCCGCTGCTCCTCGGCGCGTCGCATCAGCAATTCATAGAGTTCCGGCACCTGGCCGTCACCATCTTGCGCGGCCAGCTTGTGCAGGCCGATCATCGTGAACCCGTCAGGGCCTTTGTCATTCATCGGGCGGCGTCTCGTTCGTTCATCGTGTTCAGCGCCCGCTCCAGGCTCGACTTGCTGCCGTTGCGCAAGGGTATGAACGCCTTGCCGAACTTCTTGCAGCCGGTCTTCACCCGAAGGCAGGCATCGTGGCTGATACAGTCGATCGGGCAGAAGACGCAGTCGACGGAAGGCAGCACGGTGTCGATGCGCGACACCGCCTCACGCAAGCCGCCATCATGATGGATCAGCTCGGCGCCGAAATTGCTGGCGATCTGGCGCAGATGCGCTACCTGACAATCACGGCCGCCGACATAGAGGAAACTGCGCCCGTCGAGACTGGATTTTCCGGATGCCTGCTCCGGCTTTTGCGCCTCGCGACTATCCCGGCCCGAATCCCTCTTCCCCTTACGCGCCATGCATCACCCGTTTGCTGGTTGCTCTTTCGCACTCGATTCCATCGAGCGCGAGGTGACCATATTAAACATGAGTTTTGGAGTAAAGTATAAAGTTGAGAGTTTTTATCATATTTTGTTGCGGCATATTCTCCGCGCACGACAATCAGACCCAAGCAACGGTCAGACGATCAAAATCGATGCGGCGCTGGTCGCAAATACCGACAATGGACCTATCGTCCCGTCACCTGAACCTCTTGCGTGAACGTCCAGCTCGGCTTGCCCCATTCCGAGGGCAACGGCGGAAACGGCGCAGCCCGCCGGACGCCGTCGGTGACGGCCCCGTCCAGTTCTGGAATACCGGAGCTCCGCGCCACCGAAAGGGAAGCCAACTCGCCGCTCGCGGCAATTGTCAAGCGCACACGCACCGTCATGCCCTTTTCATATTTCGAGGACAGGCGGACAGCGCGACGGATGCGGGCCTGGACCTTGCCCGGATAATTGGCAACGGCTGCATTGCCCGAGCCCGTGCGGCGGGCATCGGATAGCGAATTCGTATTGGACTGCGAGGTCTCGGTCCCCTCGACGGAGCCTCTCTTCGAATCCTGTTGGCTCTCGCCATTCGAACCCGCCCTGGTCCTTACAACCTTCGGCACTGGCTTCTTGACGACTTCCCTCGGCTTTTCGACCGGCTTGGCCTGGCGAACGGGTTTATCGACCGGAGTGATGACTTCCGGAGTCGGCTCGACAGCCTGCACGGTTTCCGCCGGCTGCACCACCGTCGTCTCGGCGGGCGCCTGTGTCGCCAGCACCTGCGGCTGCTCGCTTGTCACGGTCTCGGGAGAAACCTGCTCGGTCGGCTGAACGGCTTCCGCCGTTTCGGTCGGCTGCACTTCCGTCTCAGTGGGCTGAACGGCTTCCGCTTCGGCTGGCTGCACCTCCTCCGGCTTGACTTCCGTCGGCTGCACCGTTTCCGGCTGCACAGCCTCTGCGGTCACCTCTTCAGGGGGCTTCTGCGGGCTTTCTTCGCCCGCCGCCATCTGGTCCATGTCGGAATTGCCGATCATGACGACGCTGACGGTGTCCCCTGCCTCCTCCTGCGCCTCTTCCGGCGCAGCGACGATCGCCACCAGCAAAGCCGCAATCACGGCAGCATGAAAGAGGCAGGAACCCAAGCCGGCAAAAGCAATCGATTTCTTGCCGGCAGCCGCAGCCTTGTCCGGCCTCTCCGCCGACAACATATCCATGACCGGTGGCTCGGAGGCGTCCGGCGCAGGCTCGGTCGGATGGACGGGATAGGAGCCGATCTGCGTGAAGCGGCTGTAGTGCGACACCGCCTCGGCGGTGGGAGGGCGCGGCAGGCCGTCGAGGCCGGCCAGTTCGTGGCCCGGAAGCACACTCGGATAGTTGTCATTCAATCCATCGCCGGAGCGACGGCGTTCGATGGAAACCTTGACCGAGCGGGGCGCCATGGCTTCAGCCTTCGAAAGGAACGGAAAGCTGCGAGCGTGTCGTCAGGGCGGCCTTGCATTCGCCCGCCGCCGGGCCATCGCAGACCGGCGTATCGTTGACGATGATCCGGCTGACGCTCTCGCACTTCACACCGGGCATATCGAATTGCCGCACCCGCTTCTTGCCGGTCGGCAGGTCGCGAAAGTCGAGAACGGTCACGCGATCGACCGCATTCTTGTCGTTGAAGAAGGCAAGCTCGAAGGAAATCTTGTTGATCGGCGTCGCCATGTCGTTTTCCGCGACGAAGGTCATCATGCAGCCCTTCTGGGACGGCGCCAGTGCATTGAGTTCGACGTTGAGCTTCTGCGCGCTCGCTGCAGGAGCCGGAGCCGCCGCGGCATCCTGGCCGAAAGCCGGGACGCAGGAAGCCGCGGCGAACAGCCCGCTGGCGGCAACCGCCAAAATCGTCTTGGTCAACATCAGCAATCTCTCCCGGATATCTCTTGGCGAGCGCGGAGGAGCACCGGATGCCGGCGTGCGCACCGCCCCAAATTTTTAAACTTGACTTCAACAGTCTTCTATTGCGTCTTTATGAAACCATGAGTATGTGAGTCAAGATAAATCTGGCCGAAGCAGAGTTCGGTCCCTTATGAATTTTCAGGCAAAACCAAGCAGGATGATTGCTGAGAAGACCCCAACACAGCGGGTGCCGCCAACGGCCGCACCGCAAATTAGAATGGTCGAGAGCACCGATATTTTCCGGGGCCAGACCGAAATCATGATCAGGCATGAGGGCGCCATCTACCGGATGAAGATCACGCGCCAAGGCAAACTCATTCTTAACAAATAGGCATAGCAGATGACCGAGACGACCCGCCCCGCCCCCGCCGCTATCCGCGCCTTCCGCGCCGAGAATTCGAACATGCGCGAGCGCGATATCGCCGCCCAGCTCGGTGTTTCCGAAGCCGCGCTGGTCGCGGCCGAAGTCGGCATTTCCGCTATTCGCATCGATGCCGACGCCAACCGTTTCCTCGAGCGCGTTGCCTCGCTCGGCGAAGTCCTGGCGCTGTCGCGCAATGAGAGCGCCGTGCATGAGAAGATCGGCGTCTACGAGAACATCAAATCGGGCATACAGGCCGCCATCGTGCTCGGCGAGAATATCGATCTGCGCATTTTCCCGAAGCGCTGGGCGCATGGTTTCGCCGTTACCAAGACGGACGGAGACCAGCAGAAGCTCAGCCTGCAGTTTTTCGACAAGGCCGGTGATGCCGTGCACAAGGTGCATCTGCGTCCCGCCTCCAATGTCGAGGCCTATCATGACATGGTCGCAGCACTTCGGCTCGACGAGCAGTCGCAGGAACTCATCGAGGATCTCTCCGGTTACGACAACGGCGAGATCGACGGCGATATCAGCCGCGACGAGTTGCGCGACCATTGGAGCCGCATGACGGATACGCATGAATTCTTCGGCATGCTGAAGAAGCTGAAGATCGGCCGCCAGGCGGCGATCCGCGCCGTCGGCGACGATTATGCCTGGAAGCTCGGGACCGGCGCCACTGCCGAGATGATGCATGCCTGCGCGCGCGAGGGCCTGCCGATCATGTGCTTCGTCGCCAACGAGGGCACCGTGCAGATCCATTCCGGCCCGATCGTCAACGTCGCGGCCATGGGACCCTGGCTCAACGTCATGGACCCCACATTCCACCTGCATCTGCGCCAGGATCATATCGCGGAAGCCTGGGCCGTGCGTAAGCCAACCAAGGACGGCCACGTCACCTCGCTCGAAGCCTATAATGCCAAGGGCGAGATGATCATCCAGTTCTTCGGCAAGCGCAAGGAAGGCTTCGACGAGCGCCGCGACTGGCGCGCCATCATAGAAAACCTGACGAGAGCTGACGCCAGCGTTGCCGCCTGAGGATCGAGTCATGACGATGTTGAAAAATATCAAGCGTATCAAGCCGTGGGAAATCGCGCTGACCGCCGTGGTGATGATCCTGCCGCTGGTGCCCGTCAGCCCGATCAAGGGCGATTACAGCCTGGTCCAGCGCGCCCATGCGACAGAGGCGCCGAAGATCGACACATCGCGGCTCGTCTCGGTCGGCGGCGACGTCACCGAGATCATCTACGCGCTCGGTGAGGAAAAGCGGCTGATCGCCCGCGACTCCACCAGCAACTATCCGGAAGCGGCCGCCAAGCTGCCCGATATCGGCTACATGCGTGCGCTGTCGCCGGAGGGCATCCTTGCCGTCAATCCGACCGCCATCATCGCCGTCGAGGGCTCCGGCCCGCCGGAGGCCCTTGCCGTGCTGCGCAATGCCAGCCTGCCCTTCGAAACCGTGCCGCAGACTTACGACCGCGACGGCATCCTGAAGAAGATCGACGTCGTCGGTTCGCTGCTCGGCGTGCCGGACAAGGCCAGAGCGCTGGAAGGCCAGGTCGCCGCCGACCTCGATGCCGCCATCGCCAATTCAGAAAAGCGTCCGGAAGCCGAGCGCAAGCGCGTGCTCTTCATCCTCAGCAACCAGAACGGCAAGATCCTCGCCTCCGGCGACAACACCGCCGCCAACGGCATCATCAAGCTCGCCGGCGCGATCAACGCGGTCGGCAGCTTCTCCGGCTACAAGCCGCTGACGGACGAAGCGATCATCGAGGCCAAGCCCGACGTCATCCTGATCATGGATCGCGAAGGCCCGCTGTCGATGAAGGATGAGGACCTGTTGAAGCAGCCGGCGATTTCGCTGACGCCGGCCGCCAGCCACAAGGCGATCGTCCGCATGGACGGCTTGCATCTGCTCGGCTTCGGACCGCGCACCGCCAGCGCCGTGCGCGAGCTGAACGCGGCGATCTACGGAGGCTGACATGGCGCTCAGCGAGGTCGTGGCGGAGCTGAAGCACATGTCGCACGGAACGACGCGCCGTCGCGAGGGCGACCGCACCCTGCTCGCCGTTCTCGTCCTCGCCGGCCTCGCGGTCGCCTCCTTCCTCGCTTTCGCCTTTTCGATCACGATAGGCGCGTCGAATGCCTCTATCGTCGACGTCATCCGCAGCATGGTCGGCAACGGAACGGATACCGTGCTGAGCAGCCGCGACCGCATCATCATCTTCGACATCCGCCTGCCCCGCGCCATCCTCGGCTTCCTGATCGGCGGCGGGCTCGCGGTCTCCGGTGCGGTCATGCAGGGCCTGTTCCGCAATCCGCTCGCCGATCCCGGCCTGATCGGCATTTCGTCCGGCGCCAGCCTCGGCGCGGTCGGAATGATCGTCCTAGGCACCGGTATTCTCGCGCCGGTCGCGCAGTTCTTCGGCATTTTCGCCCTGCCGGTCGCCGCCTTTGTCGGCGGTCTCGCCACGACGATCATCCTCTACAAGGTGGCGACGCGGCATGGGCAGACATCGATCGCCACCATGCTTCTCGCCGGCATCGCCATCGGCTCGCTGACGCTGGCGGCAACCGGCCTGTTGATCTACATGGCCGATGACCGGCAGTTGCGCGATCTCACCTTCTGGAGCATGGGCTCGCTCGCGGGCGCGACCTGGGGCAAGATCGCCGCAGCCGGTCCGATCATTGTCCTTGCAATGCTGCCATTGCCGTTCATGGCGCGTGGTCTCAACGCCCTGACGCTCGGCGAAGCGGCCGCCTTCCACATGGGCATCGCCGTCCAGCGTCTGAAGAACATCGCCATCGTCAGCGTCGCCGCCGCGGTCGGCGCCTCCGTGGCGGTCAGCGGCGGCATCGGCTTCATCGGCATCATCGTGCCGCATATCCTGCGCATGGCGATCGGCCCGGACCACCGTTTCCTGCTGCCGGCCTCGGCCCTGCTCGGTGGCTCCCTGCTGATCATCGCCGATGTGGTTGCCCGCACCATCGTCGCACCGGCCGAACTGCCGATCGGCATCATCACCGCGAGCGTCGGCGGGCCGTTCTTCCTGTGGATGCTGCTTCGGCAGCGCTCGCGCCTCAGCCTGTGAGTTCCAGATGATCGACGTCTCGAACCTTTCCGTCCGGCTCGCCGGCAAGACAGTCGTGCATGACGTCTCCTTCCTGGCCAAACCCGGCGCGCTGACGGCGATCTGCGGACCGAACGGCTCCGGCAAGACGACGACGATGAAAGCCATTTCCGGCGAGCTTGCCTATCAGGGCTCGGTACGCCTCAATGGA
>DASWOH010000286.1:0-2166 GCA_036398815.1 Rhizobium sp.
CGCGGTGCTGTTTGCCGAAGCTGTGCGTTGTCTGGGCTTTGGAGCGCGCATCGTGTCGGGATACCTGTTCAATCCCGATCGAATATTGCTCGGTTCGCAGGATCAGGGCTCGACCCATGCCTGGGTCGAGGTATTCGTTCCCGGCCCCGGATGGATTACGTTCGATCCCACCAACCGCAGCATGGGCGAGGCCAATCTCATCCCTGCCGCCGTCGCATACAGAATTGGTCGCCTTCTACCGTCGCGCTGTTCGGCTTGGTTGACGTCACGGGTATCGAGATCTGGCCTTTTCAATGTTCCGCAAGTAATTGGTCATACTTCTGATTGCTCATGTATCCGTTAGATACCCGCGATCAGCCCGCCATCGACCCTGATGACAGAGCCGGTTAGATAGGACGCGCGACCGCTCGCCATGAAGGCGACGACATCGGCATATTCCTGCGGGTCACCATAGCGGCCGACGGGGATCGATGCTGTGCTTGCCGCCGAAATCTCTTCGACGGCCTTGCCTTCGCGCTTCGCCTTCTGCTCGTCGAGGAAGCTGATACGCTGCGTGGCGACACGGCCCGGCAAGACGACATTGACGGTCACGCCATCACGACCGACCTCGCCGGCCAGTGTCTTCGACCAGCCGAGAAGCGACATGCGCAAGGCATTCGAGAGGCCAAGATTGGGAATGGGCGCGACGACGCCGGACGATGTCGAGGTGATGATGCGCCCCCACTTCTTTTCGCGCATCCTGGGAAGCACGGCGTCGGAGATGGCGATGACCGATAGAACCATGCTGTCGAAATACTTGCGCCAACTCTCGGCGCTCTGACCGGACACGAGCGTCGGCGGCGGGCCGCCGGTGATGTTGACAAGAACATCCACCGAACCAAACTGCTTGTCGATGGTGGTGAGATTGGGCTCAATCACGCTGAGATCGGCGAGGTCCCATGGAAGCGCCGTCGCCGAGCCGCCAGCCATGGCGATATCGGCGACCGTCTTGTCGGCGGCTTCGCTATTGATATCGGCGACGGCGACCTTCGCCCCTTCGGCCGCTAGCGTCCTGGCGATCGCTCCGCCAAGGCCTCCTCCGGCGCCCAAGACAAGAGCGGTTTTGCCTTTCAATCCGAGATCCATGGTCTGTTTCCTTTCCGTTATTGTCGATCTTTGTTCGGCGTCATGATCAGCCGGCCATCCAGCCGCCGTCGACCATCAGGTTGATGCCGGTCATGTAGCTCGCCATGTCGCTGGCGAGGAAAAGTGCGGCACTTGCGACATCGCGCGGTTCGCCGAGCCGTGGCCAGGGCGTGCGACGGCGCGAATAGTCGAGAGCATCGGGGTTGTTGGCGACACCCGGTTTGCCGGTGATGATCTTGCCGGGGGCAATGGCATTGCAAACGATTCCGGCCGCCGCATGGTCGACCGCAATCTGCCGGGTCATCTGGACGACGGCACCCTTGCTGACGCCATAGGGGAAATCGCCCGGGCAGGCGACCATGCCGTGCTGCGAGGAAATATTGATGATGCGGCCCCGCGTGTCGCCGACGGGCTCCTGTCCCAGAAATTGCTGCGCTGCGCGCTTGCAACAATAGAAATAGCCGGTGACATTAACGGCGATCACCCGTTCCCATTGTTGCGGCGACGTATCGAGAAGATTGGTCGAGGTGTAGATCGCGGCATTGTTGACCATGATATCGAGCCGACCAAACTCCTTCACGCTTTGTGAGACCAGCGCATCGACGTCATCCCATCTGGAGATGTCGGTCTTTACAAACCTACCCGTTCCGCCTGCCGCAACGATACGCGCAAGGGTCGTCTCACCTCCCTCGATCGGAGCCTCCGAGACGTCGGCGATCACGACGATCGCTCCCTCTTCGGCGTAGCGAAGCGCAATCGCACGGCCGAGGCCGGAACTCGCGCCGGTGACAATGGCAACTTTTTGATCGAGAAGAGGCATGTGCTTTCCCTTATGCTGCCCTGCGGACGACCTGGCCGCGACCGGGAGTAATGAGCGTTCCGTCTTTGACGATGCGTTCGCCGCGCAGGAAGACGTCGATCAACCTGCCGGCCGCGCGCCTGCCATGAAATGGCGTGTAGGCGGCGCGGGAGACTTGTTCCTCATCGGTGATGACAACAGATCGGTTCATATCAACAACAAGGATATCGGCATCGCTGCCG
>DASWOH010000287.1:0-11615 GCA_036398815.1 Rhizobium sp.
CGGAAAAACCTGGACTACCCGTTGCGCAAACGGGGCATTCCTGCGGCTGATCGCTCGAAACGAATTAAGGAGATCGCCGCCACCATGCATATGGAGCAGCTGCTGGAGCGAAGGCCCAACCAGCTTTCGGGAGGTCAGCAGCAGCGCGTGGCACTTGGCCGTGCAATGATCCGCGATCCATCTGTGTTCCTTCTGGACGAGCCGCTCAGCAACCTGGACGCCCAGCTTAGGGGTGTCATGCGCACTGAACTGTCTCGCGTTCATAAGGTGACCGGGCAGACGATGATATATGTCACCCATGACCAGCTGGAAGCGATGACGATGTCCGATCGTATCGCGGTTTTCAATCATGGGAGATTGCAGCAGGTAGGGTCTCCTTCTGAAATCTATAAGATGCCCGCGAACACCTTTGTAGCTCGCTTCGTGGGCACGCCTCAAATGAATCTGTTCAAGTCGCAAATCTCGACTGGCAGTCGCGGCTACGGCCTTCGCGCGGGAAGTATCTTCATCCCGTTGACGTTCACAGTCGCGGGCGACTCCGTGGAAGCAGGTCTTAGACCGGAGCATGTAAGAATCGTTGAAGGCGATACAAACGCAGAAGTTGTCGCGATCGAGATGACAGGACCCGAGGCTTACGCCCATCTCCGGACCGACGTCGGTATCATCATCGCCCGGCGCGACAGTGCCGACGGGCTGCGCGTCGGGGACCGGGTGCGCGTATCGGCGGACGGGGCCGACTTACACTTCTTCGACGCTGCCGAAGGAACACGTATTTTGTAATCGGCCTATCCCCTGGCCGCAGCTTTTCACGTCCAATTGGTCCGTTGCTCGGGTCGAGTGACCCGGCGCGCGATATCGTATCGGCTGCTGGAAATTTGACTGTTTCGTCAGGGTGGAAATAGCCGATACGATCGTTGAAAGGATTGGCGCATGAAAATTTTGGTTCTCGGCGCTGGCGTGATTGGAACCGTCACAGCCTATTGCCTTGCCCGCGACGGACACGACGTCACCCTTGTCGATAAAAATCCGGAGGCGGGCAGGGGTGCCAGCTATTCCAATGCCGGAATGATCTCGCCTGGAGACGCAACAGCCTGGGCATCGCCAGGGGCAATGAAGACGTTCGTACAGGCATTTTACCGATCAAATCTCGGCGTCAAGGTGCGACTACCCGCCGATCCCTATTTTTACGCGTGGAGCTTTCGCTTTTTGCTCCAGTGCACAACGTCGCGCATGCGCGCCAGCACGGAGACGCTGCTCCGGCTGGCTCTGTATTCAAAGCAATGCATCAACGAGATTTCCTCTGAAACCGGACTTTCCTATGACGAGCGGAACCGGGGTGTCCTTTACCTATATCGATCGCAAAGGAGTTTCGATGAGGGCGTGGGGAATTACCGCTTTCTCGAAGACCATGGGCTCTCGGTCGAAGCCGTCGATCGCAATCGCATTGTAGATTTGGAGCCGGGGCTTGCCCATGTGCGGGACAGTCTTGCGGGCGGTATCTATTCGCCGCTGGACCAGACCGGAGATTCCTTCAAGTTTGTGCAGGGATTGTCCGCGTACGCGGTCGATCATCTGGGCCTAAAGACAGTGTTCGGGACGAGCGTCGAAAAGCTTGTTGTCGACGGGGATCACGTGCGGGGTGTCAGTACCAGTGCAGGATTGTTGTCAGCCGACGCTATCGTACTTTCCATGGGATCAGAGAGCGGACTTCTTGGGCGTCGCATCGGCATAGACCTGCCCGTTTATCCTGTAAAAGGCTACACCGCGACGGTGCCACTTTTGGATATTTCGAAAGGGCCGACAATGGGCGGAGCGGATGAAGACAATTTGACCGCCTACTCCCGTCTTGGCAACCGCTTGCGGCTCGCATCGACAATGGAATTTGCAGGTTTCGACCGTGGACACAAGGCCGGGGATTTCAGTCGGTTGCTGGCGACCGGCAATGAGCTATTTCCTGGCGCTTTCGATCCGGCTCAAGCAGAGTTGTTTTCTGGACTGAGACCGATGATGCCTAGTTCGGTTCCATTGATCGGGCGCGCCCGCTACCAAAACCTCTATCTGAATACTGGCCACGGCCGGACGGGATGGACCATGGCATGCGGATCAGGAAGGCTTCTCGCCGATCTCGTAGCAGGTCGCAAGACCGGGATCGATCCTAAGGGGCTGATCTATAAGGGGTGATTGAGTGCCCTCTATATTCAGACCATCTCGATAGGCTGTTGGCATCGAACCGGACAGTCGTCGGCTTGATTGCGGATGGTATCCTCGATCTTCAAAATCTACTCGCGGCCGGAAGGGCTTGGATGGCTGTATCTGACATTTCCTTGCGGCGGACAATCCGGACACTAGGTGTCCGAGTGCCTTATAGAAACTGGGAGAGCGGCAACTCGGGCCCGTTCAAGCCGTACGATTCCTTAACATGAAAGCCTCTGGGCAGCCGTGTTCCAAACCGTCAAAGGCTTCGGCTAGCCAGGATCTGAGATCGACCGCACACCACACTCGATCGATTTTCGCGCAGGCTGCGTTCAGGCAGAGCCCATTCGCTTCTCGAGGGCCACGCGCATGAGGTGCCTCGCTATGTAGCGAGGCCACCAGGAATGAAGCCGCTGATGTGCGCGAAGCCTTTTACTACCGACTAAACCTTATCTCCTGCGCACCTTCCCACAATGCAAGCCGTCCCAACTCAGCAAGCTTGTCGAGATTGGTCGTCAGTGTGATAAAGTGGTTGCCAGCGAGCTGGCCGACTTTAGATGCAAAGTGTACGCCGCCGTAGGCAAGGAGAATTTCGGTCTCACTCAAACCGCCCGGATAAAGAATGACTTGGCCGGGAGCAGGATAACTGGTGTGATTTTCGTAGGTAACACCAAAATCCATGTCACCAAGGGGCATCCAAACCCCTTCTCCGCTCCAGCGAACGTGAACCGCGCGGCTTTCGAAAGGCAGGCGCTCCAAAAACGCAGCACACGTGTGTGGAGCCTTCTCCATTTCAAGATGACCCTCGAACGATAGTGGTCCGGCCTGCAGCTTGATTTTCGTCATTCTCAGTCTCCCTAGATGATAATTCTAATTCTAACGGTGCAGCACTTTGCCCAGGAACTGGCGCGTCCTCGGCTCGGTCGCTTCACCGAAGATCTGCTGGGGCGGACCGGACTCGACAATCCGCCCGCCATCCAGAAAAAGCACTTTCGACGACACTTCGCGGACGAAGCCCATTTCGTGGGAAACGGTGAGCATCGTCATGCCCTCTGCCGCAAGCATTCGTATGGTATCCAGCACCTCCTGGACGAGTTCGGGATCAAGTGCCGAAGTCACTTCCTCGAGAAGAAGTATTTCGGGCTTGAGAGCGACTGCGCGCGCGATCGCAACGCGCTGCTGCTGCCCGCCCGATAGCTGATCCGGGTAGGCATGCAATTTGTGTCCCAGCCCCACCTTCTTCAGAATCTCCACCGCCTCCGCTTCGACCTCTTTGCGGACACGCTTGCGGATTTTGACCGGCGCGACCGTCACGTTCTGAAGCGCGGTCATGTTCTGAAACAGGTTGAACTGCTGAAACACGATTGTCAGACAATCTCTTACGGATTTGATATCGGACGCATTTCGATAATTGACCGTTTTGCCGTTGAGCAATACTTCTCCGCCTACAGGGGGCAGCAGTCCAGCTAACACCCGCAGGATAGTACTCTTGCCCGAACCCGAGGGTCCAATCAGACTGACGATGGATCCCCGATCAACGGTGAACGAAACGTCGTTGAGGACCTTGTGCCCGCTGTAGTCGGCGGAGAGATGATTAATTTCGAGATGATGCAAGACGGTTCTCCAGCCATTTGCCAGCAAGCGCCAGCGGATAAGACAAGATGAAGTACAGGATGAGAACGATGCCGAAAGCCAGCACGGGTGAAAAGCCGCGGTCGATGTAGGATTTACCGACGAAGGTGAGCTCCATCACTCCGATCTGGGATGCCAGGGCCGAATCCTTGATGAACATCACAAAGAAAACGAACAGCGTGGGGACGATCACTCGCCATGCCTGGGGTACGACGACCAACCGAAGTGTGTCCATCAGTGTGAAGTTCATCGTCGCCGCCGCATCCCACTGCGCCTGTGGGATGGTGTCTAAGCCACCGCGGACAATCTCCGTGATAAAAGCCGTCGCGATCATGCAAAGCGCAATGAGTGCAACGGTGAACGTCGGCATCTCGATCTTCGCAATCGAAAACGTGAAGAAGACCAGGAACAGTACTACAAGCGGTGGAATTCGGCGAAAAATCTCGGTGAAGGCGATCGACACCCACCGGGCTGGCAGCAGCGCCGCCGATTTCGTCAAACGCACAGCAGCTAGAACAAATCCAAATGCCGCACCGATCACGCAGCTGGCGGCAGAGAGCGAAAGCGTTACCAAAAACGCCTTTCCGAAGAACAATAAATTCGAAGGGGTCAAAAGACGTGACAGTTGCTCGAGGATATCGTGCATCAAATGATCCTCATCCGAACGCGGAGCATATAACGACCGGCAAGTGCCAGGAGCGCCGTAGCCAATCTCGTCACGACCACGTAGACTCCGCCCGTCATCGAGAAAACCTCTATAGACCGGAAGGTTTGTGCGTTGATATTCACAGCTCGCCCTGTGAGTTCCTCGAGCCCGAAAATAGCGCCCATCGAGGTGCTCATTACAACGAGAATGTATTGGTTGGATAAGGGCGGGAACAACACCCTTGCGATGTGGGGGACGATTACATAACGCACGGTCTGAATACGGGACATGCCGAGCACCTCAGCCGCTTCGAGTTCGCTCCTTCGCGTCGAAAGAAATCCAGCCCGTTGTATTTCGGTGAGATAGGCACCGGTGTTCAGTGTAATTCCGAGAAACACCGCCCAAAAAGGACTCAGCAAAATTCCGTAATCGGCTAGTCCGTAGAAAATAAAGAAGATTTGGACGAGAAGCGGCGTGTTGGTGAAGAAGATGCAATACGCCGATATGACGCCCGCTATCCATCTATGACCGAATATCTTCCCGAATGCTCCCAGCAAGCCGATAAGAAGGCCACCCGAGAAGGCTAAAAGGGCCAGCCAGAAGCTGACGACAGCTCCTTCGACGAGATAGGGGAAATAGCCAACAACCTGCCCGTACTGAAGCGAATAGTTCAAGAAACTTCCTCCCAGTTAAATCGGCGCACGATACCCGTGCGTCGAAATCAGAGCGATGCCCGAGCAAATCGCCAACGAGAACATCCGCGTTAACAGGTCAGAAATATGGATTGGCTTTTACTTCGACCACCATTGGGCCCTTGAACCATTTTGCCCAGGTTTCGTTGACCCAGCCGCTGTGATGCATGTCGTACAGGGCGACGTTGAGCCAGTCTCTGAGGGACGTATTTCCCTTGGCGATGCCGAGCGAGCAATAGTATACCTCAATTGGAGCATCAAGGACGCGCCAGTCAGCCTTGAACTGCTGCCTAAGGTCATTGAAAAAGTCCAGCACTTCGATCATCGCGTCTCCACGCCCTTGGGCAAGGCTCCGCATTACGTCGGCATTGCTGTCGAGCAGCAGTAGTTTCGCCTTTGGGAGGTTCTTTTGGATGAATTCGACAGGCGTCGTGCCGCGCACCTGTACAAGCGTAACGCTTTCGGCATCCAGATCCTGCCACTTCTCGAAGGGCTTGTCCTTCAAGGTCAAAACAGCCAGCGACTCCGTATGAAGGGGTACAGAGAAGTCCACTACCTTCGCACGCTCAACCGTCCGCGTTAGGGCACCGAGGGTGAAGTCGATTTTTCCGCTAGCGACGAAGGGGATACGGTCTGGCCCGAGAATGTTGACCTGCTCGAGTTTGACGCCGAGCATTTCCGAAATCTTCTTCGCGACGTCCACATCGAAACCGACGAGCTCGTTGTTCTCGTCGAAACCACCAAGCGGCGCAAGGTCCGTCTCGATACCTACACGCAACACGCCCGAGGACAGGATTTCGTCCAGCGAACGCGCCTCCACCGCACTGACGCCAGACATGGAAATCGCGGCAAAACCCGCACATGCGATGAGTTGTTTCAGTCGTCTGATCATAATGAACCCCTTTAGATTAATTCAGCTGCAGTTTTGTTCCACCGCATTTTCCCACGGGCTTATCGGGTCGTTTATGACACCTGCCATGACAAATACAAGCTAACATTTTTCAGCTTTCTGTCTATGAAAAAAATATGTATCGTGTAACTATTGTATACGATCATCGCAGTGAAACCTGTCATGACAGTGGTTCTAAGCAGGCGCTTTGCCTGGAAAATTCCAATCGATTTGGGGGCTAAGATGAAATTGGACAATTTCGCGGTAGGGGTCGCGCCATCGACCGCTCAGCGTCTGCGAGGTATACACGCCGCGACGGTTTGTCCGCTAAACCCCGATCTGTCGGTCGACGAGGCCACCCTCCACCGCATCTTGAAGAAGCTTTCGGATACCGTGGGCATCCGTGGGTTCCTGATAAACGGCCACGCAGGGGAAAACGCCCAACTTAATCGTAGCGAGAAGATACTGGTGACGAATGTGGCCCGAGACGCCGTCGGTACTGATTTCTTCATTACGACGGGTGTCTACAGTGAGGACGCATTTACAGCGGCGGCTCATGCACGTGACGCCGAAGAAGCTGGAGCCGACGCCATCTTGGTATTTCCGCCGAACGCATGGGCGCTGGGAAAAAACACCGATCTCGTTGTTGCTCACCATCGAGCGATTGCAGATGCAACGTCACTGCCGATCCTGCTCTACCAGTCACCCGTCACAGCGGCAGCGATGCCGTATTCGGTAGAGACGCTACAAAAGCTTGCTGAAATTCCCACCGTCGCGGGAATCAAGGAGGGAAGCTGGGAAGTGGCCACCTATGAGGAAAACCGTCTTGCATTCAAAGCCGTAAGGCCCGACGCCGTTGTCCTTGGATCCGGCGATGAACATCTCCTCGCGGCTTATATCCTCGGCACTGAGGGAAGCCAGGTAAGCTTGGCATCAGTCATACCCGAACCGATGTTGGAGCTGTGGGAAGCGTCCGAACGCGGTGACTGGGAGACCGCGCGTGAGCTACACCGCCTGATCTATCCTCTGGCGACAGCGATTTACCGCGCAAAGCCAGGCTTCCTAGCAACCGCACGCCTGAAGGCCTGCCTCAAAATAATCGGTCTTATTTCTTCTGATGCGATGAGGTCGCCTGGCCTCGTTGTACCCAGTGACGAGTATCGAGTGCTCGAGGCGGCAATAAGACACGCGCAAAACCGCTAGCCGCGGAGGCCGCACCGCGCATCTATCGGCACGTGCCCCCACCGGGCCGAGGCGAGCTACCACGAATAGCCGGAATTGAAGGGGACGACGCACTAGAAGCCTCATCGGAAGCTCTTGGCACGACTGGGAGCGAAGCTGTGCGACTTCCCACCTCCATTTGCCCCTTCAGGCGAGCCCGAACCTTTGGAGAATGCTGCGAAATTCAGATGACTATCGTACTTTTTCAACGCCCCATTAAATAATTGGGCGTTGAATTGCGGTTCGAAGCTCAGGATCTTCTATTCTTGCGAGCTTTGGCCAGAAGGCAAAGCAAATCGAATGCAAGCGTGGCTGCCACTCGTCCAGTCCGGCCTCCCTCGTCGTAGAGGGGCGATACCTCGGGGATGTCGGCACCGATGAGATCAACACGAAGCTGTTCCGACGCTATGACAGCAATGTATCCTTCGGTCAGAGCCGGGTGCTCGTCGTCTGGACGGACATCATTTTCCCGAACGGTTCGACCCTCCAGATTGGCGGCTTGGCCGGCAACGACGCTGAGGGCTATAGCGGCTTTCGAGACAAGGTGGATCGCAAGTGGCTGCAGAGTAACCGTCCGGCGAAGGCCGCAGACTAAGCTGCCTGATCTCTGAGCGATTGCTCGGGCTGCCAGCGCCAAGGAAGCAATTGCTCCAGCTTGGTGACGGGCGTGTCAGCGATACGCGCTAGGACATCGGCAAGCCATGCCTGCGGATCGACATCGTTGAGCTTGGCGGTCATGATCATCGTCGCCATGAAGGCCGCGCGATCGGCACCACGATCGGAACCAGCAAACAGCCATGACTTCCTACCAAGAGCGAAGCCGCGCAGAGCGCGTTCGGCGGCATTGTTGGTCAGGCAAATCCGCCCGTCGCCTAGGAAGGACGTGAAGGCATCACCGCCAACATCTTCCACATTGTCAACTCACTGGCCGTCGAGGCAATCGAAAGCGGAAGAGAGCGGATTACTGATGAAGCCATTGAGAAATGGGAGCCAGAATTCGACGCCGACGCAGCGTTCGCATGAAGACGAACGTATACGAACGGCGATTACCGATAAGGCTGGCGCCGTGCGCCGATGAGCTTTTGTCGTCGTGGATTGCCCGACATGCGGCATTCTATGCAACTTCTCCCTTGGCCATGCTTCAGCATTGCCTCCCCGATTTGCGATCATTACGAGCCGCCGATCTGAACCTCACAGAAGATCAGGTCGTCCGCATTGCCCACATATTCTCGATCGAGCCTGATACGGTCCGCGGCATGACGTTCTCAGATATTCCGCAGTCATCACGGCGAATGATCGCAAGCGAACCTCGACAGTCATGCTCTAGCTGCCGCCGAGCGGCAGACGGAATGCCCGTTATACTTCGAAGCCAGTTCTTTGGCTGGCGGATTACCTGCCCGCTTTGTGGAGGCACACTACGGACAATTGGCGGGCGTGACGGCCCCGCTCTCTTCGGCGGCTATCACGATGCAGCGCTGATGGGGGAAGAAATGCTCGACAACGAGGCTGAGCATGGTATCCAAAACTGGGTATCACCGAGTGAGATTGCCCGTCTCCTGCTGATGCGGCGCGTTCCAACGTCGCTTCCCGCTTACGAACCTTCGGGCTATAGGGTGCTAGGTGTGATCATTCCTGATCTCGACGAAGTTATGCAGACGGAAGTCAGCAAACTTCCGAGCCCAGCAAGCCCGATCTTGCCCATGTGTTTGCGCCCTGCCCTCTTGGCAGGTGTCGCCATTGTACAGCATGCCGGGCCCGAAATGCTTCGCATGCTGAGTGGCCACATGATGGGTGAGAACAAAGCCCGCTTCGACAGCGCCATAGAAGATATCCTAGACTGTTCACATCAGTCGCTTGGATCGTCACAGTTGCACTTAATTTGAGGTTCTAGGCCGGTAGAATCTCAAATTAAGTGCCAAATGGGTAAACAACCGCCGCAATCTCACGGTTAACTGCCAAACGACAATTTGTCTCCACCCTGATGTTCCCTGTTCGGGCAATCTTTTCGACAAGATAGCTTGAAAGGGTCGCCGACAAATCGATTCCGCGCACCAGCATGACTACCTGATGGGCATAAGCCGAGAAATGCATGGCGGCCTGTCCCGCCGAATTTCCGCCACCAACGACGTAAACGGTTTCGCCGCGGCACAATGGCGCCTCGCTGGCGCCAGCGCCGTAGTGCACGCCCTTCCCGTATAAATCGGGCTCTCCGGGAACGCCAAGCCTGCGCCAATCGACGCCCGTCGCGCAGATATTGCTGCGCGCGATAAGCTGGCCACCCCCGGCGAGGTCAACAACGATGCGACCGTCACGAAATACGCCGTTGACGCCCTCGCGCATCTGCACGATTTCCGCACCGAAGCGGACGGCCTGTTCCCGAGCGCGCTCGGCGAGGTCGGATCCTGAGATGCCTCCGGGAAATCCCATGTAGTTCTCAATCAGCGATGACGATCCGGCTTGTCCGCCCACGGCGTCGCGTTCTATGAGTACGGTGCGCAGACCTTCAGAGGCGGCGTACACGGCGGCTGAAAGCCCAGCCGGCCCCGCACCGTATATGGACAGGTCATACTCGTCATATGTCGGCGTGGAAACGAACCCAAGCGCCTCCGCAACCATGCGCACGGTAGCCGCCTGGAGTACCACACCGTCTGGCATGATGACGACAGGCAGGAGCGGATCGTCGAGTCCAGCGATCCCGGGAAGCTGTGCTGCATCCGCATCAGATACGAGGTCATGCCATTCGTAGGCGATGACTGAACGAGCCAGAAAATCACGGATATCGTAGGCGGACGCCGATGTCCTTGGGCTCCAAACCCGTATTGACGAAGCTGTATCGGCATGGCGTTGAGAACGCATTGACGAAACTCCCTTTTGTGCAAACGAACGGCATCCTGCCGGCTTGGGCTAACCCTGACGCCGGCAGGGCCTATTCTTACCCTCGCGCGAAAGCCAAAAGATCGGCGTTGAGCTTGTCCTGATGGGTGGCGGCCAGACCATGAGGAGCACCCGCATAGATCTTCAGTGTCGCGTTCGGCACAATCCTGGCCGTCAATTCACCGGCATGGCCAATGGGAACGATCTGATCGTCGTCGCCATGAATGACGAGTGTCGGCACGTCGATCTTTCGTAGGTCGTCGGTGTAGTTCACCTCCGAGAACTCATGGACCGAGGCATATTGAGCGAGGATTCCGCCGTTCATGCCTTGCAGCCAGAAGCTGTCGCGCAGCCCTACGTTGACTTCGACGCCGTCGCGGTTGAAGCCGAAGAAGGGAATCGCAAGGTTGCGGTAGAAGTCGGAGCGGTTGTCGAGAACGTTCTTGCGGATACCGTCGAAGACATCGAGCGGCAGGCCATTCGGCCACTCTTCGGTCGAAACCATGATCGGCGGAACGGCGCCGACCAGAACGGCCTTGGCGACACGCGTCGTGCCGTGACGGCCGATGTAGCGCGCAACTTCGCCGCCGCCCGTGGAGTGGCCGACCATGATGGCGTTCTTCAGATCGAGCGTATCCATGACAGTCGCGAGATCGTCGGCCCAGGTGTCCATGTCATTGCCGGCTGCGGGCTGATCCGAGCGCCCGTGACCGCGCCGATCATGGGCGACGACACGAAAACCTTGCTGGACGAGATACAGCATCTGCCCGTCCCAGGCATCGGCGCTGAGCGGCCAACCGTGCGAAAAGACGAAGGGCTGCGCGTCCTTGTTGCCCCAGTCCTTATAGAAAATACGCGTTCCGTCCTGTGTGGTGACGTAGCTCATTGTCTTTCTCCTTGATGCAGTTGTGTTTGGTGTGACATTCATTTCTTCTGGACAGTAGCTCCCGAAGAATTCTTCGTTATTCAGCTGACCGCTGAACCGAGAAGGGAGTGGTAAAGCAGATGGTTGCCAGCTTCTGTGCCCTGCTTTTCGAGATATTTGCCATACATGACCTGAGGCAGCTCCCAATGGGCCAAGGCGGCGGTGATATCATCCGGTGTGGAGTCGAGTTCATCGGCGAGCGCGAGCGCGTTCGCTGCAGCTTTCGATGTGCTGGCGGCAGTGTGCGGGCGGGGTATCGATGCGGCGTCGCCCAGGATCAGGACGCGGCCCTTGACCATCTCGTCGGAAGCAAGATCGCGGATCGCCTGCGCGAAAGGTTGTTTGGTCGCTTCAACGATGTCGCGGAACGGCGGAGGCAAAAGATTTTCGGCATCTGCGCGCAGATGTTTCATCCAGGCGTCAGCCAGCTTTCCTTCCGGGATGGAATAACCGCGTTGCAGTCCGTCGCGATCCGTCATGATCTGCTGCAACTGATCGTCGTTGGCGACCCGATACCAGACCCAGTTATAGAACCGGTGGCCC
>DASWOH010000288.1:0-9715 GCA_036398815.1 Rhizobium sp.
AGTGGGTGCGGTGGGCGGTGCAGTCGTCGGCGGCGCTGCCGGTGGCCTCATCGGCGTGCTGACACGTTCCGGCGTCTCTGAAGAAGATGCGCATGTCTATGCTGAAGGTGTCCGTCGCGGCGGTTCACTCGTCACCGCCAAGGTCGACGATGCTCTTGCTCCGGAGGCAGAAGTTATCCTGAAGCGCTCCAACTGGGTCGATCCAGCCGAGCGCCGTGTCGCCTACAACGAACAGGGCTGGAGCAAGTTCGACGACACACTCGATCCGTACGGACCGGAACAGATCGAACAGGAACGTAACCGACATCGCCGTTCTGGCCTTTAAAGAACTAACGACATGGGCGCGCAGCCTGCAAGGGACGCGCGTTCTCTCTCATTCCCGCGGTCGCCGGTTGCTGACCATTTTTTCCAGGAGACGGTCATGGCCAAAGATATCAAGAAGCTCGACGAGCTGTTTCACGACACGCTGAAGGACGTCTATTTTGCCGAGGGTAAAATCGTCGATACGCTTCCAAAGATGGAGAAAGCCGCCAAGAGCAAGGAACTCAAGGTCGCATTCACCAAGCACCTGTCGGAAACCAAGGTCCACGTCGAGCGCCTTGAAGAGGTGTTCAAGATCCTCGGCGCCAAGCCGGAGAAAAAGACCTGCGACGCTATCCTCGGAATTACCGACGAAGGCGACGAGATCATGAAGGAATACGAAGGCTCGCCGGCCCTTGATGCCGGTCTTCTCGCGGCCGCGCAGGCCGTCGAGCATTACGAGATGTCGCGTTACGGCACCCTTCGCACATGGGCTCTTGAACTCGGCATGAAAGATGCGGCGAAGCTGCTTCAGACGACGCTCGACGAAGAGCAGGCGACCGATCTCGCGCTGACGTCGATTGCCACCTCCGTCGTCAACCAGAACGCTGAGTAGACAACCCAAGGGCCTCGTCCGGCAGGAAGTCCCGCGACCCCGGGTTTTGCGGCCTTCGACCTGAATGAACTGTCCAAAGCAGACCTAAGGTACCGGCCACCCCCTCGAACGACATGCAGCCGGGCTCTAGTAAACCCGCCGATTTCCGTCGGCGGGTTTCTGCGTCAATCCCCTCAGCAAAGTTCAGTCGCGGCAATTGTCTCCGCCCTGTACCCCCGAATGGAACAACGACAGCAAATGATATTTTCCCAGATCATGAGAAACTCGATCCGGTACCTGGCGCTCTGCACCGCCATCGCCTTATGCACCCCTGCTATCGCTGCCCCGATCGATGGGCAGGCCGTCAATACCGCCTCGATCGCCTCTGTTCCGATCGAAGCGCCTCCCGAAAAACCAAACCACCCTGATCCCGCCATTGTCCGTCTCCAGGTCCTTCTCGACCGTGCCAGCGCTTCTCCAGGCGTGATCGACGGCTACTTCGGCGAGAACCTGAGCAAGGCGATCGCCGGGTTCGAGGCTTTGCAACACCTTCCGGCCGATGGAAAGCTGAATCCAGAAGTAGCTGCAAGGTTAGTTGGCGACGTCCCGGCCATTCAGGCGTACGCGATAACGGCGGACGACACGAAAGACCTCGTAGAGAGCATTCCAACAGACTATGCGGAGCAGGCCAAGATGGAGCACCTCAGCTATACGAGCGTCGCTGAGAAGCTGGCGGAGCGGTTCCACATGGATATTGGCCTCCTCCAGGCGCTCAATCCAACCGCTGCTTTCACTGCTGGTGAGACGATTGCCGTGACAATGCCTGGTGCCCGCCAGAACTGGCGTGGTCAAACGGATTGAGGTGCGTAGAAAGTCCGGAGAAGTGTTCGCCTTTGCGGACGATGGATCGTTAATGGCCGTCTACCCTGCCACCATCGGCAGCGAGGATACTCCGTCTCCCACCGGCACGCATAAGGTTCAAGGCGTCTCGCGCATGCCCGTCTATACATATAACCCCAAGATTAATTTCCAACAGGGCGGCAACAAAAAAGTGCTCGAACTGCCAAGCGGTCCGAATGGTCCCGTGGGCACGGTCTGGATCGACCTGACAGAACCGACCTATGGCATTCATGGGACGCCGGAGCCGGAGCTTATCGGCAAGGTCGGCTCGCATGGATGTGTTCGCCTCACGAACTGGGATGTCGAGGAATTGGCGGGCATGGTCAAGCCAGGCGTCGTTGTTCAGTTCGTCGACTGACGTTCGATATCAGATCTCGCAGATTGTAATTCAGCATCGTGCTTGGCGCGTGGCAACCCTTTTAGAATTCCGCAGCTGATTGCTGCGATCGACCCTCGCCGTTTTACTCGTCGCCGCTGAGGAAGTGTCCGATGGCGGCGAGCGGGCGAATGCCATCGCAGACGATCTTGGTGATGGCCAGCATCGGCACCCCCAGGATCGCTCCGGGGACGCCCCACATCCAGAACCAGAAGATCAGCGCTGAAGGATGCACTGAACAAATGACGTTAGGCCCCGCTCGATCGAGCGGGGCCGTTTTGGCCTCAAGCGCGGTGCGCGTTCTTCATGGCATTCCTGCGCTGCTATCAGCCTTTACTTCGTCGGGAAGTCGGTTGAGATACCGAGGTCGCGCCATTTCTCGATTTCGGCGAGACGACGCGTGAGCCTCGCAGTGACGTTTTCAACACCGAAGGCGCCAAGCACCAGGTGACGCGGGGGATTTTCCATCGCGGCGATCTCAATCATGGCCTCAGCCGCCTTGACGGGGTTGCCCGGTTGCTTGCCGCTTTGGACCTTGGTGTTGGCCAGGCGAATGCCGGCCGTATCGGCATATTCGGGAATGAGGTTCGGTGTTTGCGTCATCGACCGACCGGCCCAGTCCGTCCGGAACGGGCCGGGCTCGACGCAGGTGACCTTGATACCGATCGGAGCTCCCTCGGCGCTCAAGGCGTCGGCAAAACCTTCGACGGCGTGCTTGCTGGCAGCATAGTATCCAGAGCCTGGAAACCCGACGAGACCGGCGACAGAGGTGATGCTGATCACATGTCCACTGCGCTGCTTGCGCATGATCGGCAGGACGGCGCGGGTCATGGCAAACAGCCCGAAGACATTGGCATCGAATTGGGCGCGAATTTCCTTGTCCTCGCCTTCTTCGATCGTCGACATGTAGCCATAGCCGGCATTGTTCACAAGGACGTCGATCCGACCGAAGTGCTCCTCGGCGGCCTTGGCCGCAGCCTGCACCTGGAAGGCATCAGTGACGTCGAGATCAAGCGCAAGCGTCGTCTCGCCATGGCCGTCCGTCAGATCGGTGAGCCGTGATTTGTCGCGGGCAGTGATCACGACCTTGAAGCCGCAGGCAATGACCAGCTTGGCGAGTTCGTGCCCGAAACCGCTCGAGCAACCGGTGATGAACCAGACGGGGTTTTTATCTTCAGACATGGTCGGTATTCCTTCTGTTGATAGTGAGTGATGCCGTCAGCGTTCGGCCGCGACGTGCTGTAACGACCTCAAGATAAAGGGCGCATTTAAATTGATAAGACAGAGAATCGCGCATAGACCTTGAAGTCATGACTTCAAAGACGAGGCAGAACCACTATGCGTCAGAATAATCTCGATGGGCTCACACAGTTCATGGTGGTCTCGGAGACACGGAGCTTTTCGGCTGCGGCAGTCCGGCTGGGCATATCGCCGTCAGCTGCGAGCCAGGCGATCCGTGGTCTTGAGCAGCGGCTTGGCACGCGGTTGTTGAGCCGGAGCACGCGTAGCGTCGCGCTCACCGAAGCCGGTGCCCGGTTTCTCGAGATGGTGGCGCCGGCCCTGCGCGATCTGAAGGCTGCCGAGGATGAAATCGGCAACGCGAGTTCCAGACCGAAAGGCAAACTGAGGCTGAACGTCCAACGTGCCGCATACATGATGATCGTCCATCCGTTGCTCGACAGCTTCTTTGAGGCCTATCCGGAAATCGATGTCGAGATCGTCATCGATACCGGGATGGCTGACATCGTCGGCGAGGGTTTTGACGCGGGCATCCGCTTCGGCGATGTTGTCGAAAAGGACATGATCGGCATCAGTGTTGGTCCGCCTCTTGCAGCTTACGTCCTGGCAGCACCGGCATATTTGACCAGGTTTGGTGAGCCGAGACATCCCCGAGAGCTATTGGCACACAATTGCATCGGCTTCCGGCACATGCCGAGCGGCATCATCGAGCGATGGGAGTTCGAAAAGGACGGAGAAAAACTCAACCTCGCGGTCACAGGAAGGCTGGTGTTGAATGACTCGGCATCCCTGGTGCAGGCGGCACTTGACGGTCTCGGCGTCACCTACATGATCAACGGCTTCGTCGAGCCGTTCATCGAGGACGGTCGGCTCGTGCGGATCCTGGCTAACTGGAGCCCGCCGCTGACGGGCTTCCAGCTCTACTATCCCGACCGCCGGCGCGTTCCGGCAAAGCTTCGCGCCTTTATCGACTTCGTTCGCGCCCCTCGCCCCCGCCTATCGGCGCCCGTGGTCTTTCCCCGGTAGAGATCGACTGCATGACTGGGCTTGCGGCACGATCGCGTGTCAATGGCCGATTTCTCTCTGCCAGGACGAGGGCGGCGCGCCGACGCGAGAGAATCCCTCCCCCGGCTCGCCCTATGCTGGAACCGGCATTCGCGTCCACACCATTACGCCGGCACACGCCGCCGATGTCTGCCTAATCAGGTTGCGGCAGGAAAACCAACCCCCCTTGTCGGAAGCGGCCTGGCGATTGGCAGCGAATCTTGACCTTCAGAACATGGTTGATGAACCGCTTGCCACCGGCGCGAGATAACCAGTGGTTATCACCTGTTCCAATCAAACGATTGGATCGCAACGGAGCGAGCGGACATCCTTCAACAATCAACGGCACGGACTTCCCCGCGTCTTGAACAATGAAGGAGACATCCAATGGCCAAGGTTCTATGCGTTCTCTATCCCGATCCGGAAACCGGCTACCCCCCGAAATATGCGCGGGACAATATTCCTGTCATCAGTAGCTATGCCAATGGACAGAGCGCTCCCACACCGAAAGGTCTACTCGGCTTCAACCCCGGCGACCTCGTCGGATCCGTGTCCGGCGAGCTCGGCCTCAGAAAGTATCTTGAAGATCTCGGTCATGAACTGATCGTCACCAGCGATAAGGACGGTCCGAACTCAGAATTCGAAAAACATTTGCCGGATGCGGAAGTGGTCATCTCACAGCCCTTCTGGCCCGCCTACTTGACGGCTGAACGCATCTCAAGAGCCAAGAATCTCAAGCTTGCCCTGACGGCTGGCATCGGTTCCGATCACGTCGATCTGGAAGCCGCCGCCCGCGCCCACATCACGGTGGCCGAGGTCACGGGCTCAAACAGCATCAGTGTGGCCGAGCACGTTGTGATGATGGTGCTGTCGCTGGTCCGCAACTACCTCCCCTCGCACGAGATCGCGGTGAAGGGCGGCTGGAACATTGCCGATTGCGTCGCTCGCAGCTATGACGTCGAGGGTATGCATTTCGGAACGATCGCCGCCGGCCGCATCGGTCTCGCAGTCCTGCGCCGGCTGAAACCGTTCGATCTCAAGCTGCATTATACCGATCCCCACCGGCTGAGCCCGGAGATCGAGAAGGAGCTCGGCTTGACCTTCCATCCCGACGCGGAATCGCTCGTCAAGGCGGTCGACATTGTCAATCTCCAGATGCAGCTCTATCCCTCAACGGAGCATTTCTTCAACGACAAGCTGTTCGCGCAGATGAAGCGGGGAACCTACCTGATCAACACCGCTCGCGGGAAGCTCGTCGACCGCGACGCCGTGGTCCGCGCCATGGAGTCGGGTCAGCTCGCCGGCTACGCCGGCGACGTCTGGTTTCCACAGCCCGCCCCTGCCGATCATCCGTGGCGCACCATGCCCTTCAACGGCATGACCCCGCACGTCTCCGGGACATCGCTCTCTGCGCAGGCCCGTTACGCGGCCGGCACGCTGGAAATCCTGGAAAGCTATTTCGCTCACACGCCGATCCGTGATGAATATCTCATCGTCGATGCGGGTGTGCTGGCTGGCACGGGTGCGAAGTCCTACAAGCTCACCTGATCAGCGCCGGGGCTGCTGGCATCGCGGGAGTTTCGCGATGCCAGCAGATATCAAGGGAAGCGACAGGTCAACGTCACGAAATCCTGCCGAACTCCATATCGAGGGGGAGCTGCCGGCGGGCCGAGGATCAGTCGCCGTCGAGCGGCAAGCCCGAGCCTTGAGGTCAGAATCCGGCATTGTTGCTTGGTGATGTGGATTGCGTTCAAACGGCACTGTACAGCTTCTTTTTCTTAATGTAGCGGTCACCAATTTGGAGAACCCGATGACTGCGATAGTCTACCTTTTCTCCTATGGGACACTCCAATATCCGGAGGTCCAGAAAGCGTCGTTCGGCCGCCTGCTTGAGGGTTCAGATGACGTCATGCCCGGATTTCGAAAGGACATGGTCGAAATCGGCGATCCTGACGTTGTTGCCAAGAGCGGTGAACGGTTCCATCCGATCGTCATGCCGTCGACCGATCCAAAGGATGAGGTCGCCGGCAAGGTGTTCACGATCACCACGGACGAATCGGACTTAGTGGACGGTTCCGTAGTGGACAGCGTCCGTCGGATCGGTGGAACCGGAGTCCGGGGAATTATCGAGCTGTTTCAACTCCGTTTGCGCTGCATTGAGCGCAGCGTCAACATGACACGCGCACCTGCCATGAGCCATGTTCGTTTGATTGATCAGGTCTCGTGCTTCTTGGAGCCGATGGACAATCGTCCTTAAGTCGCGCTGCTTGTCGCCTTGTGCTACGCCATCGTTCATCGCTCGCCTCCGTCACTGCTCGACATCGCCCGATCGCATGGGAACACGAATCCTCTGCAATTGCCAGAGCAGATGCCCCACCACGTTGGAATCGCGCGGGTTCCGAAATCGGGACGCGCAGCGAATGACCTGTCCGATGTCGGGTTCGGCATCTTATCTTTGCAGAGATCACCCCGCACTTTCGTTGACGCGCGAGATCAACCTCGGCCTGTATTCGCTTCCGCCATGTTGCTTGTCGTCATCGGCCACGACGTCTTCCCGAATCTCATGCAGTGCCCCATTCCATATCAGGCTGTGCCACCAGCCGGGGATTGGCGTACCGGATCTACGGCTTCAGACATTTCAAGAAAATCTCAATCCTCGACACGAAGGCAGGCCGCGCAGGATGGAGCGAGGCGTTCAACAGCACGGTGCTGCGCGCCAGGGCGAAAAAATTGTCTCAGCCATTCTTAGCGGGACGCCCTGCCCTTTCCGGTTAAAAGAGGCTAAAATTGGAGCCATCAATGCATATTCGTCGATGAAGACGGGTTGCGCCGGTGGCTGTCATCGTCGATCTTGTGTCAATCCTGGCGCCATCAAAGGGGAAAAATACACACGATGGACCCGACCCTGCTGGAGGCATTCGAGCGGCTGATCGCCGTCGCAAGACAAGATACCGGACAGGGAAAGCGGGTTGCTGCCTTCATCCTCGCCTGGTGGAATGCCGGCGCCAACGGCGGCTTCGACCTTTCAGACCTGTTCGCACTCGATGCATCCACGTGCGAGGACCTCATCACGGTGTTTTCGGTGCTCGCACGTTCTCCGAGAGCTATTTATCCCGATGACTACGAACAAGAGATTCACGCCCTCGCCGCCCGTTGGCGACCGCGAACCGGTCGCGGACGACGACGCCAGGACGCATCGTTGCGGAACTAACTTCCAGAGGAATTCGCGCTCCGTGCTTAGAGAGCCGCCAGTTTGACGCTCCGGACTGCGTGACGCATTCGAGGTCACGTGATGGGTCGTTCTGCGCGGGCGAGGATAGGATCGCATGTGAGCGCGGCGGGACGCAGCAAATGGCGGGTGTCTCATCGCGAAGATTCTTGTGCTCAGCGTCTCCCTGCATCTACTCGGCAGCTCGCAGTTCTGGGCGGTGCTGTTGGCTGGGACGGCGCCTTTTTCGATCAAGGCTCCGCATGATAGGCGTCACCGCCACGCCGTGTACGACAATCGACATCAACACGACGAGAAACACCGTCAGCCACAGGACATCAACGCTGGCAAATTCGGCCTGCCCGGTTGCGAAGGCTAGATAATAGAAAGAACCAAGTCCGCGGATTCCGAAAAAGCTGATCGCAGCTCTTTCCTCTTTCGGTTCGGCTGATCCGGCGAGGCTGACCCATCCGAACAATGGCCGAATGACAAACAGGATGATCAGGGCGGCGCCGACAATGTGCCAATCGAGTCTCTCGAACAGCGGACCGTAGGTAATGACCGATCCGAAGCACACCATGAGAACCATCATGAGCAGACGCTCGATCTGCTCCACGAAATCATGGAGATGCTCGTGGTAGCGGTCGTGCCGCTCGATCGAGCGCAACGTCAGGGCCGCCACGAACACTGCCACGAAGCCGTAGCCGTGGATGAGCTCGGTCGCTCCATAAGCGAGGAAAGTCATGCCAAGCGCGACGAATCCATCGCCGGTTCTTGACAACTTCGTTCTCACCGGCAGCTGAAACGTCACAAATCCCAACAGACGGCCTGCTATCCATCCGGCGGCGATCCCGGAAGCAAGCCGCCATATGACATCCAATGTGATCCAGTTGAAGAGCCAGGGCGCACCGCCAGTGGCCTGCGATACCGCAATGGCGATTGCGAGGTAGACGAACGGGAAGCTCAGTCCGTCGTTCAAGCCTGCCTCGGAGGTGAGCGCAAAGCGGACTTCGTCTTCTTCTCCGGATTGAGGAGGTCCGACTTGAACGTCGCTTGCAAGTACAGGGTCAGTCGGAGCCAGTGAAGCCCCGAGCAAGAGAGCCGAGGCGATGCTGAGCCCGAGAAACGACCACCCGAGAAAGGCGATCGCCGCGATGGTGAGCGGCATGGCGATGCCGAGAAGGCGCCACGTCGTCATCCATCGGCGCCAACCAAACGGTCTGTCGATCTTGAGGCCCGCTCCCATCAACGCGACGATGACGACGAGTTCCGTCAATCGTTCCGTCAGATAGCGGTTTTCAAGCGGATTGTATCCGGGCAGAGGCGAAAACGGTGACCAGGCCAGTAACACGCCGAAGGCTATGCAAACGATTGGCAAAGACAAGGGCAACCGATGCAGGACCATCGGCAACCACGCGGTGAAGAGAATAACGGCGCCCAGAGCCGCCAGCGTAACAAGATAGGCATCCATGCATTCCCTCTCGTGGACCCACGCCGCATCTGCCAGTGTACAATTTGCTTATTGTGATTTCCGACGCGGCGTTGGCGATCTCGGCCGGGTCTTTAATTTTTTGCAGCTCTGTCAACGCTGCGGCCGGCGTCCTGCGTCGCGTTCACGGTATTTGCAGTATCGCGGCCCATGCCGCGGATTGTATTTCCACAGGAGGAGAGGAGAACAAGTCCCACGAATGCAATGGCGACTTTGGTGACGGTCGATATATTCACGATAAACCCCTTCGAGGTTGGAAGCAGGCGGAAATGGCTTTGGTATTTTGCTACCGGCCCGCACCACCTAACATCGCAGACCTCATAATTGTTCAATTTTTTCATGCATATAATGCGAACGCCTAGTTGGGGTCCATGCTGGCGGCGCAGTGTGTTCCTCTTTCGAGGCACAAGGTGGCCGCATCATTCATCACCACTGAGGAAGTGGCCGATGGCGGCGAGTGGGCGAATGCCGTCGCAAACGATCTTGGTGATGGCGAGCATCGGCACCGCCAGGATCGCTCCCGGCACGCCCCACATCCAGAACCAGAAGATCAGCGCGATAATC
>DASWOH010000289.1:0-10465 GCA_036398815.1 Rhizobium sp.
GGTTGGCTTTTTTAGCGGTGTTGCGCTGGAATTGACAACGATAGAAGCCGGCCCCATGAGGAACAGCGCGGCAATCGGAGCGCTTGGCTCTCTGGTTGGTTCCGTGGGCCTCCACGGGACGATTGTCAAAGCGACGTCAGAGACCGTTGCCTTATTGTCGGCGACTGATTGCGCTGCAGCCTACCAAGCTGATGCCCTTGGATTTGACTCTTACAAGACCCTTAAGGCGTTCATCAGCCGTGCCGAGATTGATCGGTTCGCCGGATTGCTGCCGACCAAGGTAATCATCGACCCAGATCCGCAGCAGTTACGTTTGAGCGTTTTGCAAGCCTTGTGCACGCTGGCAAGCGCACGGGCGAAGAGATTGCGCGCCGAACAGGACGAAGAGATACTGATGAGGCTGGCGCGCCGTTGGCGCGGCGATTCCACACGAAGCCAAACACTGCTTTCAATTGTGATCTCGACCTATAACCGTTCTGCCTTTGTCTGCGAAAACGTCCGCTGGGTGCTGAGCATCATCAAGAAGTACGGC
The DNA here is from genome assembly GCA_036398815.1 of Rhizobium sp. Classification (GTDB taxonomy): domain Bacteria; phylum Pseudomonadota; class Alphaproteobacteria; order Rhizobiales; family Rhizobiaceae; genus Rhizobium. The sequence goes on from DASWOH010000289.1 coordinate 533, forward strand.
GACAAGATCAATCTTGTCGTGGTGGACAACGCCTCTACCGATGATAGCTGGAGCAAGCTTCAGAATTTTTCCGGCAACAGGCAGTTGAGGCTGATTCGCAATCCGGCCAATACGGGTATGCTTGGAAATCTGCATGTATGTTCGACTTTGAAATTGGCCAGGCATGTCTGGGTCACCGGTGATGACGACTATATCGTTGCCGACGCGCTGGGCGCGGTGCTGAAAATTCTGGAAACAGAGCCCGCACTTCCGCTTCTGATGTCTAATTTCGCAGTCTATCACCGCGGCCGGCTAATGGACGACGACGAGGCTTCGAGACTGATCGCCGAGGGCGCGCCGTTGGCGCCTAATCCGCGGCCGTCCGGACTATACGAGCTTCGTGACGTCGCAGCCGAGCACGACAATCTGTTCACGGCCATATATCCGATCGTTTTCCGTTCTGACGTGCTTGCCGCGTGTTTCAACTATCCCTTCACGGGTGTACCCTTCGGCGATCTGGTCGAGTCCGTGCCGACGACCAAGCTGTTGCTCGAGACCTATGCTTACTGCCCCACCTATTGGTTACATGCAGTTGGAATTGTCGGAAATGCTCACAATAGCTGGACTCGCCATCGGCCCCGGTGGCATGGCGTGCTAATGCCGATGGTGCTTGAACTAGCGCGCGAGGCCGGAGTGAATTCTGCAAAGCTCTACCAATGGGCGAAGATGCACAACGATTTGTTGCAGGACGCGCTTCGAATCGCCAAGGCTGAAAACTTTATGATACATCTGGATGATCCAGGCGATCTCAAGGTCGGATATCGTGTATTCAGGAAGCCCATCGATGTCAAAAGGATCGATCATCCGACGACTGCTTGACCGTAGCTTATGCTGACGGGGCTCTGATTGGATCGACCCAGTTTGTAATCGATCTTAGGAATGCGCCTACAAATTAACGATGAGCCTGCAGGTGGAATATGCTGCGGCCACCTCAATACGGCCTGCTGGCTCGGAGAAAGTCAATGAACGTTGTAAATTATTCTGAAATCGAAAAGTGCCGGGTTGGCGGGAAGAGGGATCTCATTTCCGTCTTGAGTCTGGGCGAACAGGCTTTGACCGGCATTTTCCCGAAGTCGAGGTCCGAATATATCACCAAGGGTCCCCTGGAACTTGTGTGGTCGCCTTCAAGCGGCCTTCTGCAATTGAAGCAATCCTATCAGCCGGACGAAATGTACGGCGACAACTACGGCTATCGATCCGGTTTGAACCAATCGATGGTTGATCATCTCGCCAACAAGGTTCGTTTTCTCGAGCGGCTGAGCGGCCCGACCGCCGGCGACGTGGTGCTGGATATCGGAAGCAATGATTGCACGACGTTGAAAGCCTATTCGACGAAAAGTCTGACGCGAATTGGAATCGATCCGACTGGTAGCAAATTTTCCGAGCACTACCCAAGCGACGTCAAACTGGTTCCGGATTTTTTTTCGGCAGACGTGTTCCGAGGTGTCACCCAGAAGCGCGCGACCGTCGTTACCTCCATTGCAATGTTCTATGACCTGGAGGATCCAATCTGGTTTGCACGCCAGATCGCGGAAGTTCTCGCAGAGGATGGCGTGTGGCATTTCGAGCAGAGCTACATGCCGGCGATGCTGCGTCTCAATTCCTACGACACGATCTGCCATGAGCACGTCGAGTACTACTCGTTGGAGGTCGTCACCAAGATCCTGGCTGCTGCCGATCTTGAGGTGATCGACGTCGTGATGAATAACGTCAACGGTGGCAGCTTCGCCGTCACCGCTGCGCACAAGCGCAATCATCGCTTCAAGCCGAATCGTCCCGTCATCAACTGGCTGCTCGAGCAGGAGGAGCGCATGGGTCTCTCGACGCCGCGCCCGTTTCGCGAGTTTGAGGAGCGGGTGTTCCGGCATCGTGATGATTTGTCCCGTTTGATCCGGACCTTGGTTGCCGATGGCAAGAAAGTCCTCGGGTATGGTGCGTCCACCAAGGGCAACGTGGTGCTGCAGTTTTGCAATCTCACACCTGCCGAGATTCCGGCCATCGCAGAAGTAAACCAGGAAAAATTCGGACGTTTTACTCCTGGCACGCTTATTCCGATCATTTCCGAGAAGGAAGCGAAGGCCATGAAACCGGACTACTTTCTTGTGCTGCCCTGGCATTTCAAGGATACGATTCTGCGCCGTGAGCGTGAATATCTCGAAGGTGGCGGGAAGTTCATTTTTCCATTCCCGGAAATCGAGATCGTTTAGCGTCAGGGCGTCATCACAGCTTGCGACAACGCCTGATATTTTCGCAAGGTGCTCTGAGAAGTGCCTCAAAAACGCCGAGGGTGGCGGGCTGACCATCACGCAACGCCCCCGCTGGGCAGGATAGCTAGTTTCGCTCAGGGCGCCGAAATCCGGCATTGAGAACCCCTCAGAGTTGGTCTAAAAGCCAGCCAGAACTATTTTAAACAGTTCAGAATTGTAGCAAGGAATTCGATGTCCACCAAGACAGCCCTAATCACCGGTGTGACCGGTCAAGATGGCGCCTACCTTGCCGAGCTTCTCCTGACCAAGGGTTACGCTGTGCACGGCATCAAGCGCCGTTCATCGCTTTTCAACACCGACCGCATTGATCACCTCTATCTGGATCCTCACGAGCAGAAGTTTGACTTCACGCTGCATTATGGTGATCTCACGGATTCGACGAGTTTGATCCGTATCGTCGAACAGGTTCAGCCTGACGAGATTTACAATCTCGCGGCCCAGAGCCACGTCGCGGTGTCATTTGAGGAGCCAGAATACACGGCCAACTCGGATGCCCTGGGGACGCTCAGAATGCTCGAGGCCATGCGCATTCTCGGCCTCGAAAAGAAATCGCGTTTCTATCAGGCCTCGACCTCCGAGCTTTATGGCAAGGTGCAGGAAATTCCGCAGAAGGAAACGACTCCCTTCTATCCTCGGTCGCCTTACGCGGTTGCTAAGCTGTACGCCTATTGGATCACGGTCAACTATCGCGAAGCGTATGGAATGTATGCTTGCAATGGCATCCTCTTCAATCACGAGTCGCCATTGCGCGGTGAGACATTCGTAACGCGTAAGATCACCCGGGCGCTTGCCAGGATTCATCTTGGTCAACAGGAATGTCTTTATCTCGGAAACCTCGATGCGAAGCGCGATTGGGGGCACGCGCGGGATTATGTCGAGATGCAATGGTTGATGCTGCAGCAGAACGAAGCAGAAGACTTCGTGATTGCCACAGGGGAGCAGCATTCGGTGCGCGAATTCGTAGAAATTGCAGCCGGAAAACTTGGAATGGGCATCCGGTTCGAAGGCGAAGGTGTCGACGAGAAGGGGTATGACTCCAAGACCGGAAAGTGCATCGTGTCGATTGATCCGCGGTATTTCCGCCCGACTGAAGTCGAAACGTTGTTGGGAGATCCATCAAAAGCGAAGGCGAAGCTCGGATGGACTCCCACGACGACTTTTGAAGAGCTGGTCGCGGAAATGGTCACCGAAGATCTCAAACTCGCCAAGCGGGACGAACTGATCAAAAAGCACGGGTTCCGTTATTATACTCGTCGGGAGTAGTCGACGTGCAGCAGTGCATGACTCGGCGAAGCCCAGGTTCGGGCGCTGAAAGCGGAACCGGATTAAATCGAACACATCGGCGGATCGGTCGCGGGATTGTGTGCGAAGCGAGCGAAGTTTGTTGAAAGTCCTTCACAGTTACAAGGTCTACAGGCCAGACGTCGATGGTGGAATCCCTTATGTGATTGCGACGCTCGCGCGGCTGACCAGAGAGCGGATCGATAACCGGATTCTGGTGGCGCGGCGGAAGGGGTATTTCAGGCAACTTGTTGTCGATGGTGTTCCTGTGGAAGCCGTGACTTCGTTCGGTACGCTGTTTTCAACTCCGCTGGCCCCGACCTTTCCCGGCATGCTGGCAAGCCGTGCTGGCAGCTGTGATATTCTGCTGCATCACGCCCCGTTTCCCCTGGCGGATCTCGCGATGAGCTTTATTCCTGCGAAGGTCGCGCTGATTGTTTACTGGCACGCCGATATCATCGGCTTTTCGCTGCTGAAGAAGCTGGTCACCCCGGCGTTGATTCGAACATTGCGGCGCGCCAATCGTATTATCGTTGCGGATCAGTCGACAATCGATGGATCGGAATTGTTGCGGTCGTTCGCGCATAAGTGCTCGATCATCCCTTATGGTACCGACATCGATTATTGGTCGGTCTGCAGCAAAGACGAGCATTTTGCGGCGCAACAGTTGCGACAAAAGTATCCGCGTCTGATCTTGTCGATCGGTCGCTTCGTTCCCTACAAGGGGTTCTCTTCGCTCTTACAGGCCCTCAAGAACATAGACGGACAGCTTGTTCTTGTTGGAGAGGGGCCTCTGGATCGAAAGTTGAGAGACCTGGCGCGAGACCTTTCACTCTCCGATCGGGTCGTTTTCGCCGGTCGCTTGGATGCGAGCGAGATGAAAGCTTATATGCACGCAGCTCGCGTTCTGGCCTTTCCATCCATCACGACGGCAGAGGCGTTTGGCATCGTCCAGATCGAGGCAATGGCGGCCGGTTTACCCGTAGTCAACACCTGCTTGGCAAGTGCGGTGCCGCGTATTGCCCGTCATGAGCGGGAGGGGCTTACGGTGCCGCCAAATAATACTGACACGCTTGCCGAAGCGATTCGACGAATATTAGATGATTCGTCGCTGGCCCTCCGTCTGGGGGCTGCGGGTCAGGTTCGAGCCCGCGCTGAGTATAGTCAGGATGTTTACGCCGCCCGAATCCGGCGCCTCTACCATGAAGTTCTGGAGCAAAGCGCCCTCCAGACCGTGCCGGAGGGGCGGCAGCTCTAAGTCGGCAGCTGTTATCTGCGTTCGACAACTATGGTACTCGTCGGCCTCAGGTTCTCTAACTTTCAACACCAGAGGTCGACATGATAGGGCACGGTTCAGGTCGGCTTCTTCCTCCAAGCGTACGGAGCCTGATTCAGCGGCTCCGGCAGCGTGTTCGGCTTCGCAATCCGCTGAATCTCGCCAAGCATCGCCCGTTGAAGCGCTTCAGCGGCGAGCACGTGGCTGTCGCCGGCTTATTCAGTACCTCGACCGGGCTGGGTCGGGCGGCTGAATTGGTAGCATTGACGTTGGAACATCGCGGACATCGGGTGTCACGTGTGAATATAAGTGAGGCTCTCGGGCTTCATGATGCCGGATCGGACAAGGTGTTTCTACGCCCTTCCGACTGCGCTTTCCTTGACATCTCCGCCGTCGTTTTCGTCATCAATCCAGATCATGCTGCGCCGTCGGCCTTTGATGCGGAGTGGCTGCTGCAGCGCTGCGTCGTGGGTCATTGGATCTGGGAACTGGATACGGCACCATCGTTTTGGCGGCATCTTGTCGTCTCCTATGACGAGATCTGGGCACCTACTGAACTCGTAGCCGATGTGATCCGTGATAATATTTCAGCTTCGGGACGGCCGGTCGAGGTCGTTCCTTACGGGGTAGATCTCGATCCCATGCCTCTTGTCACGCGAGGACAGCGTGAGGATTCACGCAGCCGGATGGGTTTGTCGACCGTAGATTTCGTGGCGGGCTACTCGTTCGCAGTCGATTCCAATTATTATCGCAAGAACCCCGAGGATGCGGTTCGGATGTTCCGCCTGGCATTTCCTTCATCGGAGGATGTCTCTGCTCGATTGCTTTTGCGGTGCAAAGACCTTGCCAATCGCCCCGCCGAGCGAGCCCGACTTGAAGGTCTGATTGGATCCGACCCGCGGATAAGCATTTTTGACGCTCACAATTCGATTGGAATCGTCGATTTTTATGCCGCGCTGGACATCTACGTATCCACGTCTCGAAGCGAAGGATATGGTCTGAATCTCGTTGAAGCATCTCAAGCGGGACTAGCGGTCGTCACATGCGGATGGCGGATTGCACCGGAGATAACTCGCCGGAAGGGCGTACTGACGACCGGGTTCGAACTGATTAAGATCAACGATCCTCAAGGGCATTATGCGGGAATATCCGGGGCGCGGTGGGCGGCACCGGACATTCAGGAAATGGCCGATATTTTAACGAGCTATCGCAACGGCCGGGCCATTGCGGACTCTGGTAAGGCGCCCGCCAAGCCCTGACGTGGCCGGATCGAAAAAATTCCACGATTTCATAGCTCGACGGACGGCAGCAAACGGAGATGCCATTGACGAACGAATCCAAACAGCAGCGCGTCGCGGATCGGTACATCACGATCGGATTCAACTCCGATCTGTTTCTGCGTCACCCGATGACAGGCATCTCGAACTACTGCTTTCAAATGATCCGGGCGCAACAGGAACTGGATCAGCAAGTCGGCTATCTTGGCTTTACCGGCGTCGGGTGGAAGGATATCGACGAAACCTATCTCGCTCGCGTAGCAAGCGACCACGGCAAGAACTTCGGTATCGAGGCAAAGAAGCCCGGGCTGTCCCGCCGAGTTACGGCGACTGCCATAGAAACCCTTGCGCAAATGGCTGCACGTGTGACGATTGCGAGGATCTTGTACCGATCGCTGCGCAGTCGGAATTTTACCCGAACGCTTGGTAAGGTCAGCCAAAAGATCGATCTATTCAACGCCTTCAATTTCCAGCCCCACGGCGATATTGAAGCTCCAATATTACCCGTTATCTATGACCTTTCATTTGTTCGTTATCCAGAGGCCCATCCCAAAGAGCGTCTGAAATTATTGGAAGCAATACCCGAAACGATAGCGCGTGCGCCGCTGGTGCAAACCATCTCGCAATTCAGCAAGAACGAGATTGTCAGCGTTTACGGTTATCCCGAAAACAGGATAATCATCGCGCCGCCGGCTGCGAGTTCAATTTTTCGTATCCTTGGTGCTGAAGTAACCCGACGGGACCTTGGGCCGTTGGCTCTTGAGGTCGATAGCTACTTTCTTGCCGTAGGAACTCTGGAACCGCGGAAGAATATCAAGATTCTGATTGAGGCGTACGCGCAGTTGCCGCCCGGTGAAAGGGCGCACTGCCCTCTGGTGCTGGTCGGTGGAAAGGGGTGGGGTCATCTCGACCTGCCGCCGCAGACTGAAAATCTTATCCAGTCGGGTTGCCTGCGGTTTCTCGGAATCGTTTCCGATACTACGCTTCGAAGCCTTTACGAAGGCGCGAAAATACTTCTTTTCCCATCGATCTATGAAGGATTTGGTATGCCGGTAGTCGAGGCGTTGGCTTGTGGCACTGCCGTGGCCCATAGCGGCGGCACATCGATGGACGAGATTTCAGGCGAGACAGAAATACGTGTGCCTGCAACCGATGTTCAGGCTTGGGTCAACGTGATGCTGGAAACGGCAGGGAATAGTCGGGTTGATACCGATGAGGTGCGGCGCGCTCGCATAACTCAGGCGAAAACTTTCGATTGGTATCGCAGCGCTGCGACAGTCCTCGACGGCTATCGAAGAATAGTTGGATAGGCTCATCAGCCGCCCTGCAGGTCATCGCCCGGCAGATCCGGCAAAGCGATATCGTCATTTCGGAAGCCTGAGAATGCCGCCTGGCCCCGGCTTTGTGAAACCTCAGGTCATCAGATCCGGGACTGACGTAAAGTCAGGACGAAATCCTCTCGGTTTCCAGTCAAAATCCTGCTGAGCGGGCGCGGCGTCGAACGCCATGTCTTTCGCCATGCGATCGCCCATCGCAGAGTTGGCATTCGGAAATAGTGGTTTTGCCAAGGCGAACGCGGCTTTCCAGGCGAGCGGCGGCACCGTCACGATGCGCCTCGGCTTCTGCAGGCTGTCGAAAATTCGGCCGGTCATTTCGCGATAGCTGATGGTGTCTGAACCGGGTAGCGCATAAATCTTGCGCGCTGCCGCGGCGCTTCGCGCAGCCTGCAGAGCGCCGACGGCGAGATCCTGCGCATGAACGGGCTGGCGCTTGCCGCTGCCCACGCCAGCAAGCGGCATAAAGCCATAGCGCTTGATGAAACGGGCCAGTCGCGTCACGTTGGCGTCGTGGCCTTCATCATAGATCATTGTGGGACGGAGAACCGTCCACACGATGCCCATACGGTCGCACGTCTCTATGGTGTTCTTTTCACCCTCCGCGAGCCGCGCGAGACCTTCGCGCTCGGCATCGATTTGTGATTTTATTTTCGTAACAATGCTGGTGGAAGTGAACAGCACCACCCGCCGTAATCCATGATCGCGAAGGTGCGGTAGCGCGCGGCCCAGCAAACCTGCATGCGCGGTGCAGTAAATCGTGGCGATCGGGGGGAGCGGCAGCCCCTGCGGGCGTGACAAATCTCCTACAATCCACTCTACATCCGCGTCAGCTCGATGAGGCGATCGAGACAGTGCGACCGGCCTCTCGCCCGATAGTACCAACTGTCTGACAATGTGGCCTCCGACAATGCCTGTCGCACCAAAAACAACGCTCATTGTCAGGCTTGTCATATAGTACTGTCTTTCTGTCTCGGAATGTTCGACCGAACGGACTTAAGCTGGGGTGCCGACCTTAAGCAGAAGAATATCTGTCGACTGCACGAGATGCGACGGATCGCAATCCGACTAATGTGAACCTTGTCACGAAACAGCACGTTTCAACTATGTTTAGGGCAGTATCTTAGACATCAGGATATTCGCGTAGAAGCTGGATCCCGCAGGCGTCAGATGGAGAGGATCAAAATGCATCGGTATTTTTCCGTCAATGATCATTGGACACTGGTTGCCGGGACAGACGGTTGCCATTATCGAAATATACGTGACATCGGAGCGATTCCCATAGTGGTCTCCAAAGGCGATATCATTCTCAATCGTAAATCCCGGAGCTAGATCCGGGCCAGAAAACGGATCGGAATTGCCGGCTCCAATTCGTTCAGCCAGAAGCTTTGGCACGCTCGTTCGGTACAGTGGTGGCACACCAAGAACTACGGGTTTGATGCCAATCTCGTTGAGCGATTTGATACTGGAATCAACTCCAGTGAATAACACGTCCGATGGACTCCAGCCCGCAGCCAATATGACGAGCGCGGGTTTGAGCGACAGGATCGTTTTCAATGCAAAATAATTGAACTGATAGCAATTGGGCCGAGCGGGGACCTCAAGCCCTACCGCTGGAGGGCAGGCGGACGCGGTCAATTGAGCAAGCGAGTAGCCGGCTTTTTCAAGAGCAGGGCGTAACCCGACATAGAGGTGGGCCGCAGTACTGTCTCCCCATAGGACCGCCATCTTTAAAGCGCCCTTGGGGATGCACTGGTCCTGATCCAAGTCGCTAGCCGACTGATCCGGATCTAGAAAGCACTTTCTCGATCGGAATTGCGGTTTAAGATCATAGCGTTCGTAAGCTAAAATGTCAGACACCGTTTTGTTCAGCCGCTCGGGAAAGCCTTCGTAGCTGCTCACGATTGACGCGCTCGCAATGATACTAGCAAGCGCGAGCGCGGACCAAGCGAAGACCTTCCGTTGAGCTATTCTCGACCGCTGAACTGGTTGTTCTATGAATACATAGGAAAGGGCTGCCAATAACATTGAAAACGCAACGATACAGATAACCCGGGTACCGGATGGCGTATAGGGATTCAGTCTGTCAAAAAAAAGAATAACTGGCCAGTGGACCAGATAGAGCGAGTAGGACAGCTTACCAAGCTGCACAACGGGCCCTAGGCTCAAAACCCGAACAACGGCATTGGAGGATGTACGACCGCCCCATAGGATCAGCCCGGCGCCGACAGTTGGAACAAGAGCCGTCAAACCGGGAAACCGCATATTGGAGGTCAATAATAGAAAACTGCAGGTGATCAGGACGACGCCAGTCAAACAAGCAATGCCACTGTATCGCTTATCAAAATCGCCCGTTGTCTTCTGCAGCCCGAGGAAACAGCCTATGAGAAGTTCAAAGGCGCGAAAGGGAAGCAAATAGAACGCTGCGGTCGGATCGTAGCGAAGTGCGGTCTCTGACG
>DASWOH010000290.1:0-38713 GCA_036398815.1 Rhizobium sp.
TCATCCCCTCGAAGGCGAAATCGAAGTCGCGATCCGTGTAGATACGCTTCGTATAGGTCGCGAAATCCTGACTGCGCACGGTGGCGTCGATCCCCACCTTGGCGAGCGCCTGGCGGATATATTCGGAGCCGCGGCTATAGCTTTCGCCGCTCGGAACATAATCGAGATTGACACGGGCGCGGATGCCGTCCGGCCCGCGCGGATAACCGGCCTCGTCCAGCAGTTTTTCCGCGGCGGCGAGATCGATCGGATAGGTCTTCAGATCCGCCACGTACCACCTTGTCAGGTTGGGATTGATCGGACCGGGGATCGCTTCGCCATAGCCATAATTGATCGTGTTCCGGATGACCTTGCGGTCGATCACATGGGCGAACGCCTGGCGGACGCGGATATCCTTGAAGAAGGGGCGTTCGAGATTGAATTCGATGCGGCTGACGCCGTTGGAATATTGGTAGCCGCGCGTTTCGAAAGCGATGCCCGGCAGCTCCTTGAAGCGTTCGAGATCGCTGAGCGGAACCGGCGTCGATGGCGCCAGGTCGATTTCCCCGGTCTCGATGGCGATGGATCGCGCCGCCGCGTCCGGGATGAAGCGGACGATCAGCTGATCGAGATAGGGACGCGGCTGGTCCCAATAGTCCGGGTTGCGCTCATAGACGATATGGCTGCCGCGCACCCATTCCTTGAATTTGAAGGGACCCGTCCCGATCGGGGCAAGGTTGGTCGGGTTCTCCGCCACTTTCGTGCCTTCATAGATGTGCCGGGGAACGATCGGCGTTTCCGACGCGGCAAGCGCTGTAATGAGATAGGGTGCCGGCCTGGAAAGCGTCAGGATCGCCGTCAGCGCGTCCGGGGTTTCGACATCGATGAGGTTCAGGAAGGTATTGCGCCCGCGTGGGTGGACTTCCTTGATCGTCTTGATGGAAAAGGCGACATCGGCCGAACTGAAGGGTTGGCCATCGTGCCATTTCACACCGTCGCGAAGCTTGAACGTATAGCGCAGGCCGTCGTCGCTGACCGACCATTCCTTTGCCAGAAGCGGCTGGGGATTGAGGTCGAAGTCATAGGTGAGCAGGCCTTCCGTCGTCTTCGGCGACACATAGACGGAGTTGTAGGCGGTATGTGCGATCGTTGTCAGAACCGGAGGTTCGGCCGAGAGCAGCAAGGTCGCGCTGCCACCGCGCGGAGGTTCGGCGGCGGAAGCGGGCAGCCGTGCTGCCATGGTCACGCCGAGAGCTGCCGAAGCCAGGAGGAAGCTGCGGCGGGTGGGGGTCGGGAATGGGGTCATAAGCGTCAAGCCTTCACATTGCGGGCTTGTGACCTTGAGGCCAGCCCCTGCTGATTTCACTTTCTGCGGAAGTTTCTTGCGGTAGAGCTTTTTACCTCGGCAGGCATGCGGTTTGATATTTTTTGCTAATTAATGTGCATATTTTGGGTTTGTACTGCGCTGAAATCGCGATTTCAGAGCTGGTGTAAGAATTATTTGCTAAAGTAAATTTGACAAAATACACAGATTTAGTCAACTATTATCGTAATGCCGCGACGTGGCAGCGATAGCAGTTGCGAGGTGAAGCGCGGTGTCAGCTTATAGACGTATCGCAAGAACAATCCGGCGGACGGTGATCCAGGCCGTGCCGACGATGCTCGGGATCGTCATTCTCAATTTCTTCCTGTTGAAGCTCGCGCCGGGCGACGCCGCCGATGTCATGGCGGCGGAAGCGGGCTCGGCGACGGTCGAATCCATGGCGGCCCTGCGGTCGCGGTTCGGCCTCGATAATCCCGTTCTGGTGCAACTGGTAGACTACCTCAACAACCTCGCCCATTTCAGCCTCGGCTTCTCGCCGCGCTATGGCATGCCGGTGGCGGATCTGATCGGGCAGCGCCTGCCGGGGACGCTGATGCTGATGCTCGCCGCGCTGACGATTGCGATCACCGTCGGCCTGATCCTGGGGTCGCTGATGGCGACCTTCGCGGGGCGGATTCCGGACCGGCTGATATCGATCGTGTCGCTGCTCTTCTACTCCATTCCGGGGTTCTGGATCGGCCTGATGCTGATCCTGCTCTTCTCCGTGACGCTGGGCTGGCTGCCGAGCGGCGGCGACGGCACGATAGGATCGCGGCTGACCGGCCTGCCGGCACTCCTTGATCGCGCCCGCTACATGGTCCTGCCGGCGACATCGCTGTCGTTGTTTTACCTGGCGATCTACGCGCGGCTGACGCGTGCCTCCATGCTTGAAGTCAAGTCGCAGGATTTCGTCCGCACGGCCCGCGCCAAGGGCGTTTCGCCGTTCTTCGTGACGACGCGCCATGTGCTGCGCAATGCGCTGATTCCGATCACGACGATGGCCGGCATGCATTTTGGCGGCATGCTCGGCGGCGCCGTGGTGGTGGAGACGGTCTATAGCTGGCCGGGCCTCGGGCGTCTTGCCTTCGAGGCCGTCATGGCGCGCGATTTCAGCGTGCTGCTCGGTATCCTGCTTCTCTCCTCATTCCTCGTGATCGTCGCAAACGCGGCCGTTGACCTCCTGCAAGCCTGGCTCGACCCCAGAATCGGAGCAAGCCGATGAATACGCACAAGCTCAGATCCTATGCCGATGAGCCGATCGAGTTGACGACGGCAACGGTTGTGCCCGAACCCGCCGCCGAGCCGCGTTCGATCGGGCGCTGGGCTCATATTCATGCGCCGGATGCGCGTATCGCCTCTGTCGGCGCGCTGCGATGGCGCGGCGCGCGGCGGGAGGTCAGGGTCTTCCTTGCCAACCCCAATGCTTTGTTCGGCCTTGCTTTCCTTGCGACCGTAGCTCTTGCGGCATTGCTGGCTCCGGTCTTCTATCCGGGCGACCCGATGGAGATGGTCTCGCGCCCCTTCCTCTGGCCGGGCCAGAACGCCGCCTATCCGCTCGGCACCGATTCCATGGGCCGCGATGTGCTTGCCGGCATCCTGCATGGCGCGCGCATATCGCTGCTGGTCGGCATTGCCGCGACCTTGCTCGGACTTGGCGCCGGCATCACGATCGGCGCGCTTGCCGGCTATTTCGGCGGGCTGGTTGACGATCTGCTCGTCAAACTCATCGAGATCTTCCAGACGATACCGAGCTTCGTCCTGCTTGTGGTGTTGGTCGCGATCGCGCAGCCGACCACGACGACCGTGACGATCGCGATCGCTCTCGTCAGCTGGCCAACGGTCGCGCGCCTGACGCGGGCCGAATTCCGCGCCATCCGTGAAAAGGACTATGTACTTGCCGCGCGAAGCCTCGGCTTCGGCCATGGGCGCATCATCTTCCGCGAAATCCTGCCGAATGCGCTGCCGCCGCTGATCGTCACCTCGTCTGTGATGGTCGCAAGCGCGATCCTGATGGAATCGGCATTGTCCTTCATGGGGCTTGGCGATCCGAACCAGGTCTCCTGGGGCTCGATGATCGGAGCCGGCCGCGACGTCATCCGCACTGCCTGGTATCTGACCGCTTTGCCGGGCCTTGCCATCGTCTTTACGGTTCTCGCGCTCAATCTGATCGGTGACGGATTGAACGATGCGCTCAATCCCCGTTTTGCGGAGGAGCGCTGATGCCTGTGCTTCTCGATGTTCGCGATTTCTCCGTCCGCTTTGCCGCCGCAGAGCCGGTAAAGGGCGTCAGTTTTTCCGTAACGCCCGGCGAGATGCTGGCGATCGTCGGTGAATCCGGCTCGGGCAAATCGCTGACGGCGCTCGGCCTCATGGGCTTGCTGCCGCGCCAGGCGAAGGCCGGTGGCCAGATCCTTTTCGATGGTCAGGACCTCCTGACACTACCGGAAAAGGAACTGCGCCGCATTCGCGGCCGGGACATCGCCATGATCTTTCAGGAGCCGATGACGTCGCTCAATCCGGTGCTGACGATCGGCGACCAGATCGTTGAAGTCCTGCGCATCCATGAAAATCTGAGCCGCAAGCAGGCGCGGGCGCGCGCCATCGAACTGCTCGATCTCGTCAGCATTCCCGATGCCGCCCGCCGTGTCGACGATTATCCGCATCAGCTTTCCGGCGGCATGCGCCAGCGCGTGATGATCGCCATTGCCGTTGCCTGCGATCCGAAGCTGCTGATTGCCGACGAAGCGACGACCGCGCTCGACGTGACCATTCAGGCGCAGGTGCTGCAATTGCTCGACGATCTGCGCAGCAAGCTGAATATGGCGGTCATTCTCATCACCCATGATCTCGGCATTGTCGCCCAATGGGCGGATCGCGTCGTCGTCATGTATGCGGGACGCAAGGTCGAGGAAGGGCTGCCGGATGTAGTCTTCGAGACGCCCTATCATCCCTATACGCAGGGCTTGCTCGCCGCCTCGCCGCGGCTGAACGCCGACTATCATTATCGCGACGGGCCGCTTTCCGAAATTCCGGGTTCGGTCGTGTCCGCGGCGGGGGAGAAGGGCTGTTCGTTCCGGCCGCGCTGTCCGGTGGCGCGTCCTTCATGCTCCGCCTCCGTCCCGTTGCTGCTCAATCTTCCGGCCGGTCGGCAGGTTGCCTGTCCCTTTGGTTCCTCGTTGACGGAGGCTGCCCATGCCGTTGCTATCGGTCGATAGGCTTTCGACGCATTATTCTGCCACGGTCGGCACGGTTCGGGCCGTCGACGACGTTTCGCTGGAGATCGGGGAGGGCGAGACGGTGGCGCTCGTCGGCGAATCCGGCTGCGGCAAGTCGACACTCGGCAAGTCGCTGATGCGGCTCGTCAACCCGTCATCGGGCCGTGTCACCTTCAAGGGGCGCGATGTCTCGGCGATGTCCGCGAAAGAGTTGCGCTCCATCCGTCGCAACATCCAGATGATCTTTCAGGACCCATTTGCCTCGCTCAATCCGCGCCAGACGATCCGCGCGATCCTGACGGCGCCGCTTGCCGTCCATGGGGTCGGCGACCGCAGGCGCCGCGATCAGATCGCCGCGTCCATGGTCGAGCATGTGGGGCTACCGCCGGATGCGCTGGATCGCTATCCGCATGAATTTTCCGGCGGCCAGCGCCAGCGCATCGGCATTGCGCGTGCGCTGATCCTGCAGCCGGAACTGGTGATCTGCGATGAGCCGGTGTCCGCGCTCGATCTTTCCATCCAGGCGCAGATCCTCAATCTGCTCGTCGAGATGAAGACGGAGCTGTCGCTTTCCTATCTCTTCATCTCGCACGACCTCTCCGTCGTGCGGTATTTCGCCGACAGGGTTCTCGTCATGTATCTCGGCCGCATCGTCGAGAGTGCGTCGACCAGCGCGCTCTGGACCGGCGCCAAGCATCCCTACACGCAGGCGCTCCTTGCCGCCGTGCCCGATCCGTCCCGGCGCAGGCAGGCGGCTCCGATCACCGGCGACCTGCCGAGCCCACACAATCCTCCGTCGGGCTGTCGCTTCCACACGCGCTGTCCGCTGGCGACCGACCTCTGTCGGGCCGAGGACCCAGCCCTGCGCCAATTCCACGGCGACCATGCCGTCGCCTGTCATCACGCTCAATAGCAATGGAGAATGAAATGGTTGATTATCGCTATCTGGGGCGCAGCGCCCTCAAGGTATCGCCGCTGAGCCTCGGCACGATGATGTTCGGCGGCCCGACGTCGGACGACGTCGCATTCCGGATCATCGACAAGGCGCGCGCGCAGGGGATCAACTTCATCGATACGGCCGACGTCTATCACGACGGCAAGTCCGAGGAAGTGGTCGGTCGCGGGATCAAGAACCACCGCGACCACTGGGTTCTCGCCACCAAGTTCGTCAATTCGCATAAAAAGGGCCCGAACCTCGGCGGCCATTCCCGCAAATGGGTGATCGAGACCGTCGAGAATTCGCTGCGTCGGCTGAAGACCGACTATATCGATATCCTCTATTTCCATCGCGCGGTCTTCGATGCGCCGCTCGAGGAGCCGGTACGGGCCATTGCCGACCTCATCCGCGCCGGCAAGCTGCGTTATTTCGGTGTTTCGAACTTCCGTGGCTGGCGCATTGCGGAAATCTCGCATCTCGCGGACCAGTTCGGCATCGATCGTCCGGTCGCCAGCCAGCCGCTCTACAATATCGTCAACCGTACGGCCGAAGCCGAGCAACTGCCGGCCGCCCATCACTACGGTCTCGGGGTCGTCTCCTATTCGCCGCTGGCGCGTGGCGTGCTCACCGGCAAATACGAGCCGGGCCAGGAGCCGGGGAGCGATACGCGCGCCGGCCGTGGCGACAAGCGCATCCTGGAAACCGAATGGCGTCCGGAATCGATCGCCATCGCCAAGGAAATCGCGGCGCATGCGACCCGCAAGGGCATTACCCCGACCGAATTCGCGCTCGCCTGGGTGCTGAACAACAAGCTCATCTCCGCTGCCATCACCGGCCCGCGCACGGAAGAGCATTGGGACAGCTATATCCGCGCCCTCGACGTGAAGCTCGATGCCGAGGACGAGGCGCTTGTCGATCGCCTGGTGACGACGGGCCATCCTTCGACGCCCGGCTTCAACGATCCGAGCCACCCCGTCGAAGGCCGGGTGCCGCGCAGCGCTGTTGCCGGCACCGACAATATCGTGCCGCTCGCACGCGCCGTCGCCTGACGATCTCCGTCGGGGCTCGCCGCTCGCGGGCCCTGACATTCCTCCTTCCGGTGCCGAGAAAGTTCCTCCATGCCGACCACCGCCCCATCCATCCAGCCCGCCGAGCCTACATCTCAAGCCACCGATCTGGCGGTGCTGCTTGCCAAGGTGCCTGAGCTTGCGGCGGAAATTGCCAAGGAGGCGGTCAAGCGGGACTTGGAACGGGAGCTGCCATTCGAAGCTTTCCGGCTCTTCAAGCAGGCCGGGCTCGGCACATTGCGCATTCCCGTCGCCCTCGGAGGGCCGGGCGGTTCGATCGTCGACTATATCGAGATGATCATGGCGATCGGTGCGGCCGACTCCAATGTCGCCCATGCGCTGAGAAGCCATTTCAATTTCACTGAAGGGTTACTGCTCAACCCCAATACCGCGCTCGACCGGACCCAGCTCGGCCGGGTTCTTTCCGGCAAGCTCTTTGGCGGGGCGCATACGGAGCAGGGCACCAAACGCCCCGGCGAGGTGACGACGCGGCTGACGAAATCCGGTGACAACTATCGGCTGAACGGCCGCAAATGGTATGCGACGGGGACGGCCTTTTCCGACTTCGCCTCCTTCAGCGCCAGGAATGACGACGACCAGCTCGTCGGCGTTCTCCTGCCCGTCGATCGCAAGGGCATCACCGTTCTTGACGACTGGGATGGCATGGGCCAGCGGCTGACGGCAAGCGGCGGCGTGCTGCTCGAAGACGTCGAGGTCCTGCCGCACGAGATCTCCACCCGCGGGCTGAATACGCTCGTCGGCCGCCATGCCTCGACACTGCGGCAACTGCATCTCGCCGCCTCGATGGCGGGCGCGGTGCGCGGCGTTCTCGCCGAGGGCACGGATTATGTGCGCAGGCAAGCGCGATCGACCGCCCATAGTGCCGCCGAAACAGCTGATGCCGATCCCTTCGTGCAGAAGATCCTGGGCGAGATCGCCGCAGGCTCGTTTGCGGTCGACACTCTGATCCGCGAGAGTGCGCGGGCACTCGACCGCACCGTTGCCGCATTCACCGCTGGCGATCCGCAAAAACTGGAAGCGGCCTTGATCGAAAGCGCGCTGACGACGGCGCGAACACAGGTCGTTACCTCGCAGCTCGCGCTTGCCGCGGCGACCAATGTCTTCGAGCTGGGCGGCGGGTCGGCGACCTCTCGTCATCTCAATCTCGACCGCCACTGGCGCAACATCCGCACGCTCCTCAATCACAACCCGCTGCTGCACAAGGCGAGGGTGATCGGCGACTATTACATCAACGGAACGACAACTCATCTTGAGGAAGGCAAGGTCTTCTAGGCCAAGCCGCGGTTCTATGTGACAAGCAACCATTCCGGAAAATCGTATGCATATCGATTACTGCGCGAAACATTCGATTGTCATTATTGGCGGCGGCTTTGCCGGTGCGTTGACGGCGTTGAAGTTGCTCGATCGTGCCGAGGTGCCGCTTTCGATCACGATCGTGGAGCCGCGCGAGGAATTGGGGCGTGGTGTCGCCTACAGCACGACGGAGCCGGTTCATCTGGTGAACGGTGCCGCCGAGACCTTCTCCCTCTATCCGGATGATCCGGATCATCTTGTACGCTGGCTGATCGAGAACGGGCCGGCCAATGGCTGGCGGTTGCCGGAGGATGTCGGATCGAGCAGCCCGCCACGCTATCTCTACGGAACCTATGTCCGCGCCGAGCTTGATCGGGCCATCCGGCAAGCGGTCTCCCGATCGACGTTGCGCCATGTCCGTTCGCCAGCGATGCGGTTGGTCTCGGCTCCTCATGAGGTCAGCGTTACGACCGCAGACGGGACTTTGATCGAAGCTGACGAAGCCGTTCTGGCGCTTGGCGTCTTTCAGGCGGCCCCTCCGCCATGGGAAGCTTCGGTCGCGGGTCACGTCGGTTTCGCAGCCAATCCCTGGGACCCAGCTGCTCTCGACAGGCTGGTGGACAGCAAGGAAATTCTGTTGATCGGCTCGAGCCTGTCGATGGTCGATGCTGTCGCCAGCATGGAGGCCCGTGGCTATCGCGGCAAATACCGGGTGATATCAAGACGTGGCCAGTTCGTGGAAGGCCGCAGGCATGCGGAGGCGGCGCGCGACTTTCTGGCGGATCGTCCGTTGCCGACAACCGCCCGCGCGCTGCTTTCCGCAGTCAAGGCCGAACGGCGCGCTATTGCTGCGGCTGGAGGAGATTGGCAAGGCCTCCCGCTTGCCATTCGCCCCTATGTGCTGCCGTTGTGGCAGGGGGCAGATGATCGGGAACGGCTGCGCTTCGGCCGTCATCTCAGGGCGTTCTGGGATGTTGCCGCGCATCGCTCCGCGCCCGAGAGCAACAGGACAATACAGATTGTTCTGATCGAAGGTCGTCTTTCGCAAGGAGCCGCAAAGCTCCTTCGGCTCGAACCGCGCGACAATGGAATAGAGGCAACCCTTCGAACGCGGGCAGGCGAGGAACGACAGATATTCGACGGTGTCATCGATTGCCGCGGACACCAGTTGCATGATTGGCGTCGGATCAAAGATCCCTTCGTGGAAAGCTTGCTTGAGAGCGGCGAGGTTCGTCCTCACAGCACGGGTTTCGGCATCGATGCCACGCCCGAAGGCGACGTCATTTCGGAAGAAGGGCGCATCCACCGCAATCTCAGCGCTATTGGCCATCCCTTGCGCGGGGTTGCGTGGGAGTCGAGTTCGATCAGCGAGCAGCGCACCCAGGCGATCGCGCTGGCCGATCGAATCCTCGCGAAAATCACGCCTGTCGTCAGCGTTGCGTCCTAGACGGAGAACAAATGACAAGGGCGCATTCGAGGATGCGCCCTTGTCATTGACTGTATGCTCTCTGCCTAGCCTTCGCCGTTCTTGATGTAGACGTCGGCAAAATTGGCTTGCACGCCTTCGGCGCCGATCGTGTGGTTTTTCACCCGTTTGTTGAAGACCGTGACGTTCTCGAGCGCGATCAGATTGATCACCGGGATTTCGTCGGCGATGATCTTCTGGAAATCGTTGAATTCCTGCTTGCGCTTGGCATCGTCGATCTCGACGGATGCGGCTTCCAGCAGGCGGTCGACCTCCGGATTGGCGTAGTGGCTGGCGTTGGAGAATGGCAGGCCGAGCTTGAAGTTCTTCGACCAGTAGATGCGCTGGACGCCGAGCGTCGGATCGAACTGATTTCCCAGATATTCCGTCGTCAGATCGAAGGCGCGTTCGGTATAGACCTTCTGGATATAGGTCGAGAAATCGTAGGAATCGATCGTTGCCACGATACCGATACGGGCAAGGTTCTGCTTGAGGTATTCGGCGACGCGCTTGAAGCCTTCGTTGTAGGAATTATGGGTCAGGCGGAGCGTGAAGCGGGTGCCGCTCGCATCCGGTTTGTATCCGGCGTCGTCGAGCAGTTGCTGCGCAGCCTTCAGGTCGAAAGCATAGGGCTTGATCGACGCGTCGTAGTAGCGCGGCAGGAGCACGCTGATCGGCGTCGGCGAAATATGCCCGTAGCCATACCAGACCGTGTTCAGGACGACGTTGAGATCGATCGCATGGGCGATGGCGCGCCGGACGCGAACGTCCTTCAGATACTCGTTGTCGAGATTGAAGATCAGCTGCGTCAGGTCGCCCTTGGTCTCGTAGCCGCGTGCGTCGATGCCGATATTCGGAAGCGCCTTGATACGCTCGAGATCGGCAAGCGGGATGGGATTGTCGCCGCCCAGATCGAATTCTCCCGTCTCGAAGCCCGCCGCGCGCGCCGCGCCGTCCGGCACGAAGCGCACCACGATCTGGTCGAGATAGGGCTTGCCGGCATCCCAATAGTCCGGATTGCGGGCGAGGATGATATGCGAGCCGCGCACCCATTCCTTGAAGATGAAAGGACCGGTGCCGATCGGCGCGCTGCCGTTCGGGCTGATCGGAACGTCGGCAATCTTGGTGTTCTCATAGACATGCTTCGGCACGATCGGCGACTCCGCGGCGTAGAGCGCGGTCAGCAGGTAAGGCGCCGGCTTGGAGAGTTTGAAGATCGCCGTCAGCGGATCGGGCGTCTCCACCGCCGTCACGTTGGCAAATGTGCCACGGCCGCGTGGGTGCACCTGTTTCAGCAGTTCGATTGAATAGGCGACATCCGCCGAGGTGAACGGCTTGCCGTCATGCCATTTGACATTGGGGCGCAGCTTGAACGTATAGGTCAGGCCATCCGCGCTGATGGACCATTCGGTCGCCAGCTGTGGCTTCGGCGTCAGGTCGAACTCATATGCCAGCAATCCTTCGGTGATCTTCGGGCTGATTTTCTGCGTGCCGCCGGCAGTATGGGCAAGCGCCAGGATCGTCGGAGGCTCCGGCTCGACAATGAAATTGAGCGTTCCGCCCGTCGGCGGTTTTTCCTCGGCGGCGAAAGCGCCGATCGAGGGCAGGAGGACGCTGGCAGTCGACAGCAGGAGCAACTGGTGGAATTGGCGGCGATTGACGGTCATGCGGATATCCTTGCTGAGGCGATGCTAGGTGTTTTTGAGGAGGTAGGTGCTGGAGAGGCTGCCGGAGAGACCGTCGGCGACGACGGTGTGGTCCTGGACCTTCTTGTTGAAGATCGTCAGTTGCCTGAAGGAGACCAGTGTAATGTCGGGCAGGTCGGTGGCGATGATGACCTGCATCCGGTTGAAGAGCTCGACCCGCTTCGCATGGTCGTTCTCGACGGCGGCCTGTTCGAAGATGCGGTCTATCTCGGGGTTGTTGTAGCCGGAGCCGTTCGAGAAGGGCACGCCCTTCTTGAAGTTCTTCGACCAGTAGAGCCGCTGGACGCCGATGGTCGGGTCGAACGTATTGCCCATGCCGCCGGTCACGAAGGCGAAATCGCGATCGGTATAGACGCGCTTCAGCCAGGTCGGCACGTCCTGGCCGCGAAGATCGACCTTGATGCCGATTTTCGAGAGGGCGTCACGGAGGTAGTCGCCGATCCGGGTATAGGTGTCGCCATAGGGCATAACGTCATGCGGCACCCCGAAGCGGATGCCGTCGCCGCCGCGCGGAAAGCCGGCTTCGTCCAGCAGATTCTCCGCCTTTTCGGGGTCGAAGGCGTAGATCGGAACGTCGGGATTGTAGAAGGTCTTGAGGTAAGGGCTGATCGGACTCGGGGCCGGGATGGCGTAGCCGTAAAAGGCAATATCGGCGATCTTCTGCCGGTCGATCGCATGGGCGACGGCTTGGCGGACCTTGTCGTGCTGGAAATACTTGTTCGCGAGATTGAATTCGATGCGGTAGACGGTCGGAGAATAATCGTTGCCCCGGTCTTCGACCGCAAGCGTCGGCAGCGTCTTGATGCGGTCGATTTCGCTCAGCGATACCGGCGTATCCGGTGCGATATCGACCTCGCCCGTCTCCAACGCCGCAAGCCGGGCGCTGGCATCGGGAATGAACTTGATGACGATGCGATCGAGATAGGGCCGCCCCTTGTCCCAGTAATCGGGATTGCGGTCGAGGATGACGTGGCTTCCGACCACCCATTCGCGAAAGATGAAGGGGCCGGTACCAACAGGCGCTCGACCGTTGGCATTGCCCGGCAGATCCGCGCTGCCCTCGTAGACATGCTTCGGTACGATGGGCGATTCGCTCGCCTGAAGCGCGCCGAGCAGATAAGGAGCGGGCTTGGAGAGTTTGATGATGGCGGTATGATCATCCGACGTCGCCACCTCGGTCACGCTGGAGAAGGTGGCCCGGCCGCGCGGATGGACCTCTTTCAGCGCCAGGATCGAGAAGGCGACATCGGCCGAGGTGAAATCCTTGCCATCATGCCATTTGACGCCTTGGCGCAGCTTGAACGTATATTGCAGGCCGTCGTCGCTGACGTGCCATTCCGTCGCGAGCTGCGGAATGGGCTTGAAGTCCAGTCCATAGGCGAGCAGCCCCTCGGTCACCTTGCCGCTGACGCGCGTCGTCGGGCCGGCAGTATGGGCGAGCGTGACGAGGGTTGGCGGCTCAGGCTGAACGAGCAGGTTCAGCGTTCCCCCCGCTGTCGGCTCGGCGGCCTGCGCAAAGCTGCCTAGCGGCACCACAGCGCCGATGGCGGCAAAGGCGAGAACTTGATTGAACTGCCGTCTTCTGATGTCCATGAATGTCCCCAGGCTTGATCTCTCGGCAGTAACCTGCCGGTGCCATCTTCAGATCGGAGGCCGGAAATTCGGAAGAATGTTTTTCTCACCGTCTTTGAAAGAAAAGCTTCGTGCGGCGCGCTGGGACGGGGATGATAATCTAGTAAAAATATAGACTATTTCGAAGTTTTAGTTTTTGCTTCCGCAAAGCGGTGCCTGCGGGAAAGAAAATGTTTCCAACGCAGCGGGCAAACGCAACGCACGTTCTCGTCTAAGCCGGCATGATTGTGTTGCAATCGCCCTATGATGACGATCGCGAACCCCCGGAAAAAATCCATTCAGCCGACCCTGGCGCGTCTGCCTCCGCTGACGTCGCTTCGCGCTTTTGTGGCCACGGCACGGCACCTGAATTTCCTGCGCGCAGCAGAAGAGCTGCATGTGACGTCTGCCGCGGTCGGACAGCAGATTCGCCTGCTCGAGGACTATCTCGGACAGCCGCTGTTCCACCGTACGCGCGGGCAGTTGCAACTGACATCAGCCGGCCTCGCCCTGGTGCCCGGTCTCACGGATGCCTTCGATGCGGTTCTTGGCGCGATGACGCAATTCGCCGCCAGCGATCACGATCAGCCGATCCGGGTTTCCGTGGCGCCCTCTTTCGCCAGCAAATGGCTGATCCCGCGGCTGGACGGTTTGCGCCGCGCGGCACCGGGATTGCAGGTCCTGGTGGATGCATCCGCGCAACTGACCGATCTCGATACCGGGGATGCCGATTGCGCCATCCGATATGGCAGCGGCGCCTATCCCGGCCTTGTCGTGGATCACCTGTTCTCCGAGGCGGTTATCCCGATCTGCAGCCCGGAATTTGCCGAACGGCATTGGCTTCGCAACGGTCCGCACGCGATCGAGGGCGTGCCGCTGCTGCATGAGGATGGCGCGGAGCACGATCATTCCTGCCCGGACTGGAATGCCTGGCTGCGTGCGGAAGGCCTTTCCTATCGGCTGTCACAGGGCGGCTTCCGTCTCAATCAATCGTCACTGGTCATCGATGCGGCGCTGGCGGGGCAGGGGCTTGGTCTCGGCAAGGTCCGGTTGGCGGAGGCCGAGCTTAGGGCGGGCCGGCTCGTCAGCCCCTTCGGCAGTCCCCAGCCGGTCAGCTTTTCCTACTTCTTCGCGACAACGGCCACCAAGGCACGTCTGACGCGGGTCGATCTCTTCCGCAACTGGCTTCAGGCGGAGGCGAAGGCGTTGCAGGCGATCGATGAGGTCTTGACGTGGAATACACGCCCTGACTTCAGCATCGTTGCTGCTGAATAGAGACATCTTTACTTCAGCTTGAAACCAAGCTTGCGCGCGGTAGCGCCGAGGAGATGACGGCCCTTCAGTGCCTCGACGGTGCCAATCCTGTTCTTCACGTGCTCGGTCCAGTTCGTCAGCGGCATGGACTGTTCCGCCTGAAAGCTGCCGAGCGCGGCATTGTAATCCTTGAGATCGCCCGGACGAGGCGTCGTATCGTAGCGTTCGCGATGCAGGACGGTCGTTTGCGGCAATCTCGGCTTGACCCCGGCCGGCACGGCCGGATCGGGATAGCCGACGGTCAGGCCGAAGACCGGGAACACGCCTTCCGGCAATTCCAACTCGCGGGCGACCACCTCCGGATCGTTGCGGATCGCGCCGATATAGCAGGTGCCGAGCCCCAGCGATTCAAGTGCCGCGACAGCGTTCTGCGCGGCGAGCGCCGCATCTATGACCCCCAGCAGGAAGCTTTCGACATAGTCGAGACCTTCCGCCGATGAGCTGCGCTCGGCGGCGATGTTGCGAGGCCGGTTAAGATCCGCGAGCCAGATCAACAGGAGCGGAGCCTGCGCGATCTGCCGCTGGGTGCCGGCAACCGCGTTCAGCCTGCTCTTGCGCGCCTCGTCCTCAACGGCGATCACGCTCCAGGCTTGTAGATTGGAAGAGCTGGGCGCCGATTGGGCGGCGGCGATCGTCAGATGAAGCACGTTGTCCGGAACTGCCTTGGGCAGGTAACTGCGCACGCTGCGATGCGACAGCAGCGTATCCAGCGTTTCGTTCCAATCGCCCGAAAGTCGCTGATCGTTGCGATAGCGCTCGGTCGCAAGGGCGGTCAGGCGATCATCCTCTTCGGCTTGGACGGGGGCTAATGCTGTCATCGGATCTTCTCCTTCATTCGGCGGCAATGGCATAGGGATTGGCGGGGCGCGCGAGGCCAAGATGATCGCGGAGCGTCCGGCCGGTATATTCCTGCCGGAAAAGGCCGCGTTGGCGCAGGATCGGCACGACCTCATCCACGAACACTTCCAGCCCGTGCGGCAGGACATCCGGCATCAGGTTGAAGCCGTCGGCGGCGCCTGAGCGGAACCATGTTTCGATGTCGTCGGCAACTGCTTCGGGCGTGCCGACGATGGTGCGGTGTCCTGTTCCGCCGTTGAGCGCCCGGATGAGACCGCGCACAGTCAGCCGATCGCGCCGGGCAAGCGCGAGGGTCGCCTGAAAGAAGGTGTGGCCGCCATCGGGTGGCAGCGGAATATCGTCCGGCAAGGGCTCGTCGAGCTTCAGCCGTTTCGGGTCGACCTGCAGCACGCCGGACAGCCGCGCAAGGCTATATTCCAGCGGGATGAGTTCGCGCAGCTCTTCCTGCCGCCGTTTGGCCTCCGCCTCCGTGCTGCCGATGATGGTGGCGAGACCGGCGAGTACCAGCAGGCTGTCGGGCGTGCGGCCGAAGCGAGCTGCTCGCGCCCTGAGATCGCCGGCATAGTCCAGTGCTTCCTCGAAAGACTGTGAGGCCGAGAAAACGGCCTCGGCGTGTTCGGCCGCGAGTTGCCGCCCGTCGTCGGAGCCGCCGGCCTGAACGAGAACGGGATGGCCCTGTGGCGGGCGTGGGATGTTGTGCGGGCCATGGACGGAAAAATGCTTGCCCCGATGGGCGATCGCATGCACCCGCGTGGGATCGACGAAGCGCCCGGTGGCGACATCGCCGAGAAAGGCCTCTTCCTCCCAGCTATCCCACAATGCCTTGACGACCGTCGTGAATTCGGATGCCCGCTCGTAGCGGCTGCCATGTGCCACCGGCTTCTCGAGGCCGAAGTTCCGGCTTTGCGAGAGATCGGCGCTGGTGACGATGTTCCAGCCGACCCGGCCGCCGCTGGCATGATCCAACGTCGCGAAGCGGCGGGCGATGTTGTAGGGCTCGTTATAGGTGGTCGACGCCGTGGCGATCAGGCCGATGCGGTCGGTATGGGCCGCCACGGTGGCCAAAACTATCGTCGGCTCCAGCGATGTCAGCGGCCGAAAATCGACGCGATCGGAAATGGCGGCCTGGTCGGCCAGGAAGATCGCATCGAAGGTGCCACGCTCGGCGATGCGGGCGACGTTGATATAGTGGTTGATGTCGAAGGAGGCGCGGGGATCGCTTCCCTCCATCCGCCAGGCCGCCGGCGAGAAGCCGGAATGCAGGATATTGATGTTGAGATGAAGCTGCCGTTTCGTGCTCATTGGAAGATCCCCGGCTCAGGAAACTCTCCCGTCAGGAACCAGTTTCCGACGTTACGGGTCTTATATTCGGCGGGATTGTGAAGCGTGTGGATGCGGACGTTGCGCCAGAAGCGGTCGAAGCCGTAGGGCCTGACGGCGGAGCGCGCGCCCATCACCTCGAAGATCTCGCTGGTCACCTCCAGGGCGACGCGACCCGCCAGGACATTCGCCGAGGCAACGACAATCGCCGTCTTGCCGCGATCCTCCGCCGTCAGATCCTGCCCCTTGGCATAGGCGTCATCCAGTGCCGTCAGCGCCCGGTCGGCAAGCGCCGTTGCCGCCTGCACCTTGATCCAGAGCTCGCCATACTGCCGTTTGATCCAGGGATCGTCCTGATGGCGTTCGACGCCGGAATAGATCCAGGGCCGCGATTTCGTGATGGTATAATCGCGTGCTGCGATCAGAGCGCCCTGGGCGCTGCCGATGAAGACGTTGAGCAACACGCTTTGTTGCTGCATCGGCGTCAGCAAGGCGATCGCATCGCGCGGCCGCTCGGGCAATATCTCGTCGGCCCGGATTTTCACATCCTTGTAGAAGACCCTGCCGCTGCCGGTCTGGCGCTGGCCGATGCCGTCCCAATCGTTGGCGATGGTGATCCCTTCGCGGCTTGGCGGAATATAGGCGGCGCTGCGCTGGTTCGTCTCCTCATCCTCCCAGGCGACCGTCAGGTAATCGGCGACATGCGAGCCCGAGGCAAAGGGCCTGAAGCCATTGAGGATAAATCCACCGTCGGGTTCCCGCCGGCCGAAAAGGCTCTTGGAGAAGCTGTTGGTCGTATTGCCCCAGAACCAACGTCCCGCCGCCGAACGCCGCAAGATGTCCTGTGAACGCGCATCGGGACCGGCGTTAACTGCGTTCTGCAATGGACTGAAATGATAGCCGTAGAGGTGCCCGATCGACCCATCCACCTTGGCAAATTCGCGGACGATCCGCATGGCCGTCGAATAGCGTTCGCCGAGGCCGCCGAATTCCCTCGGGATCAGCAGATTGACGAGACCGCTTTCTTTCAGAAGCCGGACCTGTTCTTCCGGCCTGCCGCCCTGCTGGTCCCGCTCGATTGCGTCGCGGGCGAAGATATCGCGCAGCTCCGCCGCCTTGGCGAGGTGTGGGTTCGTCGTATCCAGTGCGAAAAGCGTTGGCAGAGGGAAAGGCGGTTCGAAGCCGGCGGGTTTCACGGTCATACTTCATTCTCCTTCAGTTGTGGAGACGCGGAAAGCCGTGACGTTCGGACAGCAGCTCGAGAATACGATCCGTCGAGCTGACGAAGCGCGTTCCATTCCGATTTTCGGCGTCGGCTGGTACTTCGCCCACAAGAATGAGAACCGGCAGAGACTGATTTTCCTCGCCAATGGCGTCGATCACCTTCTGGCGTGGCCGGGCGAAGGGAACGCGCTCCACGTCGATTGCCGATGCGAGATCGGGAAAGCTGGCGAGAAGACCCTCGATTGCATTGCAATAGGGGCAGACGAAAACGGTGCCGGGGTGCTTGGGATCGGAAAACCCCGGTGAAATCAGAAACAGCTTGTCGCGCGCCATCGGTCTTCTCCTATTCTGCTGCGACCGCATTGCCTGCGGAAAAACGATTGGGTGGGCGCTTCAGTCCGAGGTTCTCGCGTAGCGTCGAACCCTCGTATTCGTGGCGGAACAAACCACGGCGGCGCAGTTCCGGCACGACGAGATTGATGAAATCGGCCAATCCGCCCGGCATGATCGGTGCCATGATGTTGAAGCCGTCGGCGCCGTAATTTTCGAACCGCTCTTCCAGCACGTCGGCGATCTGCGTCGGCGTGCCCACGACCTGCCAATGGCCGCGTGCCCCGGCGATGCGCAGGTAGAGCTGGCGGATCGTCAGGTTTTCGCGGCGGGCGAGATCGAGCAACAGTTCCTGCCGGCTCTTACCGGCATTGGTGACCGGCGGGTCGAGCGGTACCGGACCGTCGAGCGGATAGGAGCGGAGATCGACACCGCTCAGCTGCGACACGAGATTAAGGCCGACTTCCGGCTGGATCAGCTCCTGCAGCGCCTCGAACTTCTCCTGCGCCTCCGCTTCGCTTCGTCCGATCACCGGGAAGATGCCCGGCAGGATCTTCAGATCGTCGGGGGAACGGCCAAATTTTCCGAGCCTTCCTTTCACGTCGGCGTAGAAGGCCGTGGCTTCCTCAAGGGTGATCTGCGCTGCAAAGATCGCTTCCGCCGTGCGGGCGGCGAGTTCCTTGCCGGGCTCGGAGGCGCCGGCCTGCACGAGGACCGGCCGGCCCTGCGGCGAGCGCGGAATGTTCAGCGGTCCGCGAACCTTGAAGTGCTGGCCCTTGTGATCGAGCCGATGCAATTTCTCGGGGTCGAAATAGCGGCCGCCCTCACGGTCGCGTATGAAGGCGTCGTCGTCCCAGCTATCCCAGAGGCCAAGCACGACATCGGCGAATTCCTCCGCGCGATCGTAGCGGTCGCCATGCAGGATCTGTGTATCGTGGCCGAAATTATAGGCGGCGTCGGGATCGGACGAGGTGACCAGGTTCCAGCCGGCGCGCCCGCCGCTCAACCGGTCGAGCGATCCGAACTGCCGGGCCAGATTATAGGGATCGGAGTAGCTGGTGGAGGCCGTCGCGATCAGGCCGATATTTTTCGTGACGCTGGAAAGCGCCGAAAGCAGCGTGATCGGCTCGAACGGATAGACGCCGCTATGCGCCTTGCGGCTCGCGGCATCGACATCCTTCAGCCGCGCCGCCACGCCGTCGGCAAAGAAGATCGCATCGAATTTCGCGGCCTCCGCCAGCTTGGCAAGCTCGATATAGTTCTCGAATTCGGTGCCGACCGACGCCTGTGGATGCCGCCAGGCGGCCACATGATGGCCGGTGAACAGCAGGAAGGCGCCGAGCTTGATCTGATCCTTGCGTCTTGCCATGGAGAGTCCTTTCAACGGTACATGGCCGGTACGGGAAAATCGCCGGTCAGCAGCCAGGTGCCGACGGTGCGTTTCTTGTATTCGGCGGGATTGTGCAGGCTATGGGTGCGGACATTGCGCCAGAAACGGTCGAAACCATTGGCGTTGGTCGCCGAGCGGGCGCCCATGACCTCGAAGATCTCACTGGAGACGACGAGGCCGATTTCGCCGGCATAGACGTTCGCCGTGGCGATATCGATGGCGGCAGCACCTCGATCCTCGTGCGACAGGCTTGGTCCCTGATTGAAGACTTCATCCAGGCTTCGAGCCGCCTTATCGGCGAGCTCGGTTGCGGCCAGCGTCCTGATATAGAGATCGCCATACTGCCGCTTGATCCATGGATCGTCGCTATGCTTCTCGACGCCGGAATAGATCCAGGGGCGCGATGATGCCACCGTATAATTCCGCCCCTCTTCCAGCGCGCCCTGGGCGCTGCCGACGAAGACGTTAAGCAGCACGCTCTGCTGCAACAGAGAGATCAGCGACGTATAGGGCGTCAGAGGCACATTCGGCGAACTGATCACCTCATCATCGAGAATTTCGACGCTATGGAAGCTGACCGTGCCGCTGCCGGTCTGGCGCTGGCCGATCCCATCCCAGTCATCCTCGATGACGATGCCATCACGGCTTGCGGGAACGGCGGCGGTGAGGCGCTCTCCCTCCGGATTCTCCCATGAGATCTGGATATAGTCGGCGATGTGGGAACCGGAGGAAAAGGGGCGCTTGCCGTTGACGATCCAGCCATTGTCGATACGGCTTCCCGACGATGTCTTCGACATGGCATTGCCGGAATTGCCCCAGATCAGGTTCCCCGCGGCCGAGGCGCGCAGCCAGCGGTCCTTCTGCGCATTCGAACCACGGAAAAGAACGAGATTGAGCGGAAGGTGATGATAGCCAAAAAGATGCGCCAGCGAGCCATCGGTGCGGGCGAATTCCCGCACGACACGCAGGATCGAGAGCCAGGACGCTCCCTGTCCGCCATAGTGCCGGGGAATTTGTGCCGACGGCAGCCCGCTTTCCTTCAGCACCCGGATCTGCTCGACGGGTCTGCCGCCCTGCTTGTCGCGCTGAACGGCGTCCCGATCAAAGATCCGCCGCAGCTCGACGGCCCTGGCGATCAGGGGATCTGTTGTATCCGGTTCGAAGGACATGTTTGCCTCCCGCATCTGGCCTTGGCGGCCTTGCTTCGCATCTTGCGTCAAGGGTTCGGCGACTGGTGCTGCAAGTCCAGCAATATCTACTTGATCTCATGAGAAGAAAATCTTTCTCCGCACGGTGCCCCTTGTTGGGCCAATCGCAAGAGTTGCGCCGGCGTCAACCGCGGGGCCGCTCCTCATGGAACGTTGTCCGCGCTGCGGGTGTCGCCAGCGATGACAAATCCGAGATGGTCTCTCGAAATAGAATATAATTTCTATAGATTATATTATTTGATGCTAGCCTCTCCTCGCTGCTATCCAGGAGAGAACGATGACCGGTAAGAAACGCCAGCTCAAGCTTGGAGCCTTCCTTTACCCGACCGGCCATCACATTGCCGCTTGGCGGCATCCGGACGCGCAGGCCGATGCCGGCTCGAATTTCGCCCATTACGTCGAGCTTGCCCAAATTGCCGAGGCTGCGAAATTCGATCTGATCTTCATGGCGGATGGGGTGGGTACGCGCGGAGCCGACACGGAAGCTCTGTCCCGCACCGCTGTTCGATATGTGGCGCAGTTCGAGCCGATCACCCTGCTGTCGGCGCTCGCCGCCGTTACCCGTAACATCGGCTTCGTTGCCACCGCCTCGACCTCGTTCAACGAGCCCTATCATATCGCCCGCAAATTTGCCTCGCTCGACCACATCAGCGGCGGGCGCGCCGGCTGGAACCTCGTCACCTCGTCCAGCGATCACGAAGCCCATAATTTCGGCCGGGACGAGCACTATGCCCATGGCGAGCGTTACGAGCGTGCCGAAGAATTCGCCGACGTCGTGCGCGGTCTCTGGGATAGCTGGGAGGAAGACGCTTTCCCGCGTGACAAGCGGAGCGGGATCTACTTCGATCCGGAGAAACAGCACATTCTCGATCACAAGGGCAAGCACTTCAAGGTGCGCGGCCCCCTGAATGTCGCGCGTGCGCCCCAAGGCCATCCCGTGCTGGTGCAGGCGGGGTCTTCCGATCCCGGCAAGGAGCTTGCGGCCCGCACCGCCGAAGTCGTGTTCACCGCACATCAGACCATCGACGATGCAAGAGCCTTCTACGCCGATCTTAAAGGACGCCTCGCGAAGTATGGCCGCCATGGAGATGATCTCAAGATCATGCCGGGCATCTTTCCCGTTGTCGGCCGGACGGTGGCGGAAGCAGAGGAAAAATTCGAACAGATTCAGGCACTCATCCATCCTGTCGTTGGCCTTTCCCTGCTCAACGGCATGTCCGGTGGTATCGATCTTTCGCAGTATCCCCTCGATGGTCCCGTTCCCGAACTACCGGAAACCAACGGCAGCAAGAGCCGCCAGAAACTGCTTCTCGACCTTGCCCGCCGCGAAAAACTGACCATCCGTCAGCTCTATCTGCGTGTCGCGGGCGCGCGGGGCCACTGGCAGATCGTTGGGACCCCGGTCCAGATCGCCGATCAGATGGAAGAATGGTTCAAGACCGGCGCCGCCGACGGCTTCAACGTCATGCCGCCGCATCTGCCGGTCGGACTCTATGACTTTGTCGAGCATGTGCTGCCCGAGCTGCGCCGCCGCGGACTTTTCCGCAGCGAATACGAAGGCAAGACCCTGCGCGAAAATCTCGGCCTGCATGTACCGCGGCATCCGGCCCGTGCGGCCGTTGCCGCGGAATAGACAGGAGGAGACGATGAGCAATCCTTCGCATCTGAAAATCAGCCATGTGACGCGACGGTTCCAGGTCAATGGCGAAAGCCTGACGGCGCTCGACGATGTCAGCCTCGACGTTGCCGAGGGCGAGTTCGTCACCATCGTCGGCGCCAGCGGCTGCGGAAAATCGACGCTGCTGCGTCTTGGCGCCGGGCTGGATGCCGCCACCTCCGGTTCGATTACCCATGCGGGCAAGCCCGTCACCGAACCCAGCCTCGA
Organism: Rhizobium sp.; assembly: GCA_036398815.1. Taxonomy (GTDB): domain Bacteria; phylum Pseudomonadota; class Alphaproteobacteria; order Rhizobiales; family Rhizobiaceae; genus Rhizobium. The sequence continues at coordinate 22,187 of DASWOH010000290.1, forward strand.
TCGCGGCATCGTCTTCCAGGAGCCTCGGTTGTTTCCGTGGCTGACGGTCGCCCGCAATGTGGCGCTCGGTCTGGAGAATTCCGGGCACGGCAAGGCTGAGAAGAAGAGACTCGTCGAAGAGCATCTTGAACTGGTGGGACTTTCCGGTTTCGCCAATGCCTATCCGCATCAGCTTTCGGGCGGCATGGCGCAGCGGGCCGGCATTGCCCGTGGCCTGGTCAATCGCCCGAACGTGCTGTTTCTCGACGAGCCCTTCGGCGCGCTCGACGCCATCACTAAGGCGCGGCTGCAGGACGAGTTGCAGGAGATCTGGGCGAAGGAGCGCATCACCATGGTGCTGGTGACGCATGATGTCGACGAGGCGGCCTATCTCGGCGATCGTGTCGTCGTCATGTCGCCGCGGCCCGGCCGCATTCGCGAGATCGTTCCGGTGGAATTACCGCGCCTGCGCGAGAGGACCTCGACTGCGCTGACCGAGGTGCGCAACCGCGTTCTGGAAAGCCTCAATGCCACGACGCAACCCTCGCCAGGCCTGCGTGCGATCCCGCCGGGAGCGGGGCAACGTCCGGCCGATGCCAGACCGGCCATCGCCGTCGTCAGATAAATCAGAAAACGGAGCTATCGCATGAAACCTATATCTATTTCCCGTCTTGCCGCCGGCGTGGTCCTTGCCCTCGGTATGTTGACGGCATCCGCCCAGGCGGAAGAACCGTTGGTCATCCATGTCGGCTACGCCGCAATCGGCGTCGACAACCGTCCCTATTCCGAAGGCACCTCGGCGGCGACTGCGCGTGCCGGCGAATATCTGGAGAAGGAGTTCGCCAACGATCCCAACGTCAAAATCGAATGGACCTTTTTCAAGGGTGCGGGTCCGGCGGTGAACGAGGGCTTCGCCAATGATCAGCTCGACTTCGCCTATCAGGGCGATCTGCCGGCCCTGATCGGGCGTGCCACCGGTCTGAAGACCAAATATCTGCTCGCCAGCGGTGCGCGCAAGCCGCTCTATCTGGCCGTTGCCAAGGACTCCGGAATCAAGAAGGTCGAGGACTTGAAGGGCCGTAAGATCGCCCTGCAGCGCGGTACCAATGGCCACCTTGCCGCGATCAAGGTGCTGCAGGCGCATGGCCTCACCGAACGTGACGTCCAGGTCGTCAATCTCGATAGCGCCGGGACCGTTGCCGCGCTGAGCAGCAAGGATATCGATGCCGCCTTCGGCGACACGCAACTCATCAATCTCGCAGCCAAGGGCAGCGCCGATGTCATCTATACGACAAAGGGCGATGATCCCCGCTTCGGCCGCAATGCCGGCATCGTCGCGCGGGAAGCGTTCATCGACGCCCACCCCGAGATCACGCAGCGGGTCGTCGACGCTTTCGTCAAGGCGGCGCAATGGTCCTCGGAGGAGCCCAACCGGGCAGCCCTTTTCGAGCTCTGGCACAAGTCCGGCACGGAAATCCCGATCCTCGAAGAGTATTTCCGCAACGATACGCTCGCCTATCGCAATTCGCCGCTGATCGATGACCTGCTGGTTTCGCAATACAAGGAGCAGGCGGTGAAGAGCAAGGAATACGGCCTCATTCGCCGCGATGTCGATCTCAATGGCTGGTTCGAGCCGAAATACCTCGACAATGCGCTGGAAAAGCTCGGCCTGAAGACGTTTTGGCAGCCCTATGGCGCGGACGGAAAGCCGGTCGCGTCCTGATCGCGGGCGCTGGAAACGGGATGAAAGGGGGCGGGCATGGCCGCGTTTTTCGAGACTGCCGGGCATGCCGGCATCCGGTTTCCCGCTCCGTGGCGCAGGCGTCTTGCCATCGGGGCTGCGGCCTTGATCGTTCCGCTTGCGCTGCTGGGCCTCTGGTGGATCGCCTCCGCCAGAGGCTGGCTGCCGCAACAGATCCTGCCGTCGCCTGATTACGTCTATCAGACGGCGCGCGACATGATCGTCAGCGGCGAGCTTCTCTATCATACAGGCGTCAGCCTGCGCCGCGTCGTCATCGGCTTTGCCATCGGAGCCAGCGCCGGCCTCGTTCTCGGCATATCGATGGGTCTTTCGGAACGGGTCGAGGACTATGTGAAGCCGCTGTTCATCGCCTTCGCGCAGATCCCGACGCTCGGCTGGATACCGCTTCTCATGCTGCTCGTCGGCATTGACGAGACGCTGAAGATCATCGTCATCGCCAAGGGCGCGATCGTGCCGATGACATTGAACACGCTCACGGGCATTCGCGGCGTTTCCCCTAGACATATCGAGGTCGGCCGGGCATTGCGTTTCAGCCATTGGCAGACCCTGCGGCTGATCGTGCTGCCCGGGGCGGTGCCTTCGATGTTCACCGGTATCCGCTACGGCCTCACTCATTCCTGGACCTCGCTCGTCGGCGTGGAGCTTCTGGCCTCTTCGGAAGGGCTCGGCTACCTGCTGGTATGGGGACGGCAGATGTTCTGGCTGGACACCGTCATCGTTGCGATGATTGCCATCGGCCTCGTCGGATTCATCATGGACAAGAGCCTGGATCGCACCGAGACGCTGATCCAGCGCTGGAAGCGGCAGGAGATCTGACCATGGCCACCGCCAGCAGGGCAGTCCGGTTTCGCCGCGGCATAACCTTGCCGATCCTGATGTTCGTTGCCTGGGAAGTGTCGAACCGGACCGGTCTTGCCGATCCGCGCTTCCTGCCGTCGCTGGAAGATATCGCCCGCACCGCAAAGCGCGAGCTGTTCGACAACGATCTGATCGGCGAACTCGGATTCAGCCTGATGCGCAATATTGCCGGATTTCTGATCGGCTGCATTCTCGGCATCGGCTTTGGGACGTTTCTGGCCCTCTCGCGCATTGCCGACCGGTTGCTGACGCCGACCTTCAACGGCCTGAAGCAGATCTCGCTTCTTGCCTGGATACCGCTGATCTCCGTCTGGTTCGGTTTCGGCGAGCAGGCAAAGATCGTCTTCGTGGCGCTGGCATCCTTCATTCCCATCGCCCTCAACACCTATGACGGCATGCGGGATGCGCCCAGCGACCTGATCGAGGTCGGGCGCGCCTTGAAATTCAACGCCCGGCAGCGGGTGCTGCGTATCTATCTTCCGTCCGCCATGCCGTCGATCGCGACCGGGGTGCATCTCGGGCTGATCTATGCCTGGCTTGCGACGGTCGGGGCCGAATATTTTCTCGCCGTCGGACGCGGTGTGGGCGGTCTGGTCATTGCCGGCCGCGAGCGGTTCGATATGGCCCTCGTAATGGTCGGTGTCCTCGTTCTCGGCCTTGTCGGCTTCTCGTTGAACCGTCTGGCCCATGCCCTGGAAACCTATCTGCTGCGTTGGCGGCCGAAGCAGACGCCCTGAGGCGCTCTCCGTAAATATGCGTCGTGAGCACCGCGTCACGTCGCAAGCGAAGATACGTTATTCCCTCTCAACATGGACGATGTTTCGAATTATCTCTCTTAAAGGTTCCAGGCATCGCCGATCAAATTGGCTGGCCGTTGACAAAAAAATCGACCGGTAAATGTCGGGATCCGTTATCGCATAGGCCCGAAGAGTTTTGCTGTGGCACTCCTTGCGAACACTATTCCAAGACATGATAGATGTCGCAACACCGTCTTCGACAGCCCTTTTCACGGTATCTTGGCCGTCAATTTCCATGACGATATTCAGGTTGAGGCCTTCGGCCATACATGCCTTGTCTACCGCCATCCTGATTGGGTTAGCCTTAGCCGGCAAAATGATGTTCACCTCGGAAAGGGACCGAAATGGTATCGTGTTGCCCATGGCTTGCGGGAGAGGCTTCTGCGAGATGAGATAAAGTCTCTCGGTGAACAAGACGTTGGAAGCGTCTTCTTTCCCGGTGCCGACATGAATCGCGATATCGAGTTCGGATTGCGAAAGCATTCGGTTGCAGTCGGCCGTTCGAGCCTCAAAGACACGCAGTGTGCTTTGAGGAAAACCTGTGACCAAGCGGCGATAATTTCACGGGCATAGATCGTAGCCAGGGAAGGAATCATCCCCAGGCTTACACTTGCCTGAAACGACCGATGGCTCCTTGTCGAAATTTCGCGCTCGACATGCTCGACTGCTTGCAAAACGCTCCGTGCGTGTTCCAGAAGAAACAGGCCGTCGGATGTCGGCGACATACCGCGCGGGTGCCTATCGAAAAGTTTGAGACCCGTCAGTCGTTCAAGTTCGTTCATATGATAACTGAGCGCTGGCTGGGCGGTATTCAGGCTCGTGGACGCTCCGGAAATCGATCCGCAATCCATAATGGCGACAAAATATCTCAACCTGTGAAGATCCAGCATTTCAAATCCCGTCGATGACCGTGAAGAAGCGGACAAGAGAGCTATACAACTTTTTGATGGCTAGCCTCAAGAATCCGTATTTGCTTTAGGCCCCACACTTCCTGAACATACAGCATAAGGCGGCAACTGGAGGGTTTCGCCGATTACCTGCAGGGAAAGGGAGGAACAGAATCATGAGCGATGGGCAACCATCTCCGCGTCTGCGATCGATCCAGCTTGGGATCGTCTCACAGCTCGCGGTCATTGGCATGATAAATTATATGGACCGAGCGACTATTTCCATTGCGAATCCGCTCATCCGGGAGGATCTCGGCATTTCATTGCCGCAGATGGGCCTGCTGCTATCGGCTTTCCCGCTGACATATGCACTGTCTCAGCTTCCTCTCGGGCTCATTATCGATCGGTTTGGGCCACGCCGTTTGCTCGGAGCCGGGATTACACTTTGGTCTTTTGCGCAATGCGTGTCCGGCTTGGCGACCGGAATGTCCCAGCTCTGGATATTGCGCTTTCTTCTCGGTGTCGGAGAAGGGCCGGGCATGCCGGCCGGCACGAAAGTCATCAAGCGATGGTTCGGAATTCGCCAGCGTGGAACGGCTATGGGCATTTTCACCGGAGCCAATCATTTGGGCCAGGCTATCGCGGCACCGGTCCTGACCGCTCTGATGATATAGGCCGGCTGGCGGTGGATGTTCATTCTCATGGGTGTCGTTGGTTTTGTCAGCGCGCTTGTCTGGTTCCTGACCTACCGCGAGCCCGAAGATGTGCCCCTCTCCCGGGATGAACGCGCCCTTCTGACGGAAGGCGATCCGGTCTCCGGCAAAGAGCGCATGACCTTTGCCCTATGGCGGAAGCTGTTTTGCTTTCGCACGAGCTGGGGCCTGTTCCTGGGTGTTTTTGGCACATCCTACATGTCCGGCATCTATGCCACATGGCTGCCCGCCTATCTTGAGATGACCTACCATATGAGCATCGCCAAGACCGGCCTTCTCGTCGCCATACCCTTTGCATGCGCCACGATCGGCAGCTTTTTTGCCGGTTGGATTGCGGACGTCATCGCGCGTTACAATGTCTCCGCGATGAACAGCGGCCGGCTGGTGTTCGTTGCGGGACTTCTCGGACTGGCGGGCTTCACGGTCCTGACGGCTCAATCCAGCGATGTCGTCATGGCCACAATCTGGATCAGTTGCGCGATGTTTTTCAGCCAGCTCTCCGGAACATGCTCATGGCTCGTCGCGGCCAATGCCGTGCCGGAGAATTCTCTGGCATCGTTCGGCGGTATTCAGAACTGCTTCGGATATATCGGCGGTGCGATCGCTCCGGCCGTCACGGGTTTTGCCGTAGCGGCGACGGGATCTTTCTCGATGCCGTTGATCCTCGGTGCGTCGATATCGGTCGTATCGGCAGCGATCTACTGGTTCGTTCCAAATGGCCCGATCACCGCTGCTCAATTGAACGCCGAGGGCGAGTACCTCGCGGCCGTTCCCGACGTCGAACATATTGCCCCTCATCAATAACCGAAGTTGAAAAAGGAAGCTTCCATGCCGCATGTCCGCCGCAGTTTCGAACGTCCCTCGAAGTCCGATATCGAGGCACTGAGCAAATTCAGTCCCGCAACGATCCATGAAGCACAAGGCAAGCTTGGGGCTCTCGACTACCAGATCAAACCTATCAAGCCCGGCCTTAAGCTTTGCGGCCCGGCCATTACTGCCGAATGCCATATCGGCGACAACCTGATGATCTTCGAGGCGATCAATCTTGCAAAGCCCGGCGATGTTCTCGTCGTCAATGGCGGTAACAATCCCAACCAGGGCGGCTTTGGCGATGTGCTTGCCGCGGCATGCATCGGCCGGGGTATCGCCGGTCTGGTGATCAATGCCGGCGTGCGCGACGGTCGAGGCTTGCGCGAAATCGGATTTCCGGTCTTTTCGCTCGGCCTGTGCATGAAGGGGACGTCGAAAGATACGCTCGGCACCATCAACTATCCGGTGGTCGTGGGCGGCGAACTCATCGCTCCGGGTGACATCATCTCCGCCGACGATGACGGCGTCGTCGTTGTTCGGGAAAAGAACATCGCAAAGCTGGTCGCCGCCTGTGAAGAACGCGACGACCACGAAAACCATATGATGGCACTGCATCGCCAGGGGAAGATGGACATTGAAGATCGCTACGCGATGATGCGGGCGAAAGGCTGTGTTTGGGTTGACTAGAGAGCAATTCCAGGAAAAGTGGGCAGCGGTTTTCCATCCGGAATTGCGTAAGAACAATAAGCTGGAGCGGTTCAGCGATTCCATGAAGCGCTGAACCGATCTAGGCAGGCAAGTCGTTGTTCACGACATTGGTCAATGCCGTGATATCCTGATTGCCCTGTTGCGACCGGTAAGCTCCGCTGCGGAACGAGCCAGCGTCGCGGAGCTTGCCATTTGCGAGAATCCATGCCGGGAGGCTTGCGCTTGCTCCGCGGATACTATCGCGTTTCCGCCTCAGCCAGCGCCGCCGGCGCCAATTGAAGGCTGCGGCCCAGACGCCTTTCCCGCCAAACCGCGAACATGCCGGCTGCGGCGACGACCATGGCCCCGACAATCGTTGTGGCGACAGGCAGTTGCCCCATAAAAAAGTAGCCTATGAGGACCGACCATACCATCGTCGTATATTCGAATGGCGCCAGCAGCGATGCCTGAGCGTGCCTTAGGCTGAGCGTTATCAATATCTGTGCGATGCCGCCCGACAGGCCGGCTCCGATGAGCAACGACAACTGCAACATGTCTGGCATCTTCCATCCGAAAGCGGCTGTCGCCAATCCGATGATCGCCGTCATCAGGGAGAAGTGGAGAACGATGGCGCCTGGCTTCTCCGTCCGTGCCAGATGGCGGATCTGCACCGACGACAGCGCCGAGCAGAACGCGGCCGCAAGGCCAAAGGCGCCGCCAAGGGCGGCTGCCATATCAACGGAGCGAGCCGTGCCTTCGTTCGCCTCCCAAAAGCCGAGATAAGGGGAGAGCATGACGAGGACGCCGCCAAAGCCGACAGCGACCGCCGACCACCGGTAGGCGCGAACGACTTCGCCAAGCAGCGTTGCCGCCAGAATAACGGTGAACAGGGGGGCCGCATAACTCAGCGCCGTTGCGTCGGCAAGCGGGAGATAGGCGAGCGCCATGTAGCTGAAGAACATCCCGCCAGTCCCGGAGAGGCTGCGGATAAGATGGCCGCCGAAGTGCTTCGTTGCCGTCAATTCGATGAGGTTGCCCTGCAATCCCAGCCAGATGCCGAGGGGAAGAAGTGCTGCAACCGATCGAAAGAAAACGACTTCACCGGTTGGAATCGCTCCGTCCAATCCCTTGATGCTGGCTGCCATCAACGTCGCGGCGAGAGCCGCCAGTATTTTGAGCAGAATTCCTTTTCTGGGATCCATAACCGTCCATCGCGCCGTTTAACCCTCCCACCTGTCTTTCAACACGGCGCCCGCGTTTTGAGAACGGAAAAAGGGGCGCCATAGAAACTTTGTCTGACCCCATCAAACGGGGCGGTGTGCTAGGTTTTTCTCGTCGAAGCCGGCCAACATGCGGCGTCACCCGGTCCGATCAGTGCGATGACGATGCCCGGCGGAGCGGGCGTCCCGGCGAGAGCGCCGCCATCTGAAAACCATGGATGCGTCAATGAAGATCGATCTTAATTCCGACATGGGCGAGGGCTTTGGCCCCTATAAGTTGTGTGATGACGAAGCGCTGATGGGCGTGGTTTCCTCCGCGAACGTTGCATGCGGTTTCCACGCGGGTGACCCGGAAACGATGGTGCGAATGGTCCGGCTCGCCAAAGCGCGCGGCGTCGGCGTCGGCGCGCATCCTGGGCTGGCCGATCGGCTGGGCTTTGGCCGCCGCGAATTCCCGGTCGAGGCCGACGACATGAAGCAGCAAGTCCTCTATCAACTGGGAGCTCTGGCCGCAGTTGCGCGCGGCGAGGGCGTCGCGCTGTCCCATATCAGCTTCCATGCGGCAATGGGCAATATGATCAATCGTGATCCAGCCCTTGCGGAGCTGGTGATGCGCGCCGTCAAGTCGGTCGATCCGGATCTGATCGTATTCTCGATGCCAGATACCGAAGTGGAGCGCGCCGCCATCTCCGTGGGCTTGAAGACGCTGACTCTTTTTCTTGCAGACCGGGCCTATGATGTTCACGGTCAGCTCGTCTCTCGCAAGCTGCCGAATTCGGTGATCAAGGACGAGGTCAAGGTTCGTGCGCGTGTGCGGCAGTTCATCGAGAAGGGCACCGTCACCACGATCGAGGGCGAAACGCTCGCGGTCCGCGCCCGCTCCATTCTCGTTCACAGCGATACGCCGGGTTCCCTCGAACTGGCCAGGATCGTCCGTAGCGAGGTGGAATCGGCTGGTGGACGCATCGCACCGGCGCGAGAGGTGCTAGGCTAAGCCTGTTGCAGTCATCCGGCGACCACTGGTCGCGCCCTCATGGCGTTAAGTCGCAACAGAACCGCGAAAGACGCCATGCTGAGCACGCCCAGAACCGCGAAAACCGCCTGCGCCCCGATACCGGCCATCAGCGCCGCCAGAACCGGTGGAGCCAGTGCGCTGATGAGGTTCATCGGCAGGGCGATGGTCGCCATCGCAGCCGTATAATCGGCCTTCTCAAAGAAGACGAGCGGCATCGTGGCCCGTGCCACGGCAAAGGCGCCACTCCCTATGCCGAACAGCACGAGATAACCACCCACCGACAGGATTCCCGCACCGCCGATCCAGATCGCGACAAGCCCCATCGGGATCATCGCGCCCGAGACAATCCCGGTGGACAGTCCGTCCCATCGCCGCCCGCCCAGAAGGTCGACCACCCGTCCGCCCACCTTGAAGACCCCAAGGAGCGAGGCAACCGCGACGGCCCCGGCAACGTCCATCCCCATCGCCTGTAAAAGCTGGATTCCCACCGCCTGAATGCCGAAGGTGACAAAGCTGTTCAAGCCGATGGCAACCACCAGCAGGACGAAGACAGGCCCTTTTCGTCCGCGTCCCTGATGAGTGGCCGTGGCGGCTGCGGCTCCGGTCGCGGGCATGCCGAACCAGACCACCGGGCAGACGACCAAAGCCATGATACCGGCATAGACGAAGACGGCTCCCCGCCAACCCACCAGATCGTCGAGAAAGGTGGTTATGGGCCAGAAGACGCTGCCTGCGAGACCTGTTACCAGCATCAGCGTTCCAATCAGACTGCGCGCCCGATCCTCAGCATGTTCCGCGATATAGGCGTAGGCTGCGGTCGTCAGGAACATGGCGCCTGCCAACCCGGTCAGCGCCCAGGCGACCCAGAATACCGACAGGTTCGGAGACAGCGCGAGCAGGCACAGACCCAGCCCGATCAGGCCCGCTCCCGCCGCCATGACCTGCCGCGTTCCGAACTGGCGAAATGCGCGGCCGGCCCAGGGCGCGGCAAGCCCCATTGAGACGAACATCACCGAGGTTCCGAGAAAGACCGCCGACAGCGAGGTTCGGAATTCCGCTGCTACCGGCGTAGCGATCACGGGCAGGACGCTGACCACGCCCCAGCCAGTGATCTGGGTCAGTGCAAGAAGGAACAGCACAAGGAAATGACGTTGCATGATCCGCTCTTAGGTCCGAAGTGTGACACTCCGATAACAGCAGCGAAGGCGCAGCCTCACCCACGGAGTTGTCATCTCGATGGGGGCTGGCCCATATCGGAAGATATGGGCCATTTGCTCGTCATGCCTTGTTGATGTCAGGCGGCAATAACGTGGTTGCTTGCTGCGCTCCAGCTGAGTTGCACGCGCTCTCCAGGTGCGCAGACGGCGCCGAAACCTTCTGTCTGCGTCTGGCGATAGGCAATCATGAGTTCGCCGCCCTCAAGCCGCATATAGTAGTGAAGCATGAAGCCGCGATAGACGACCTGTTCGACGATCGCGTTGGCGGCGTTTGCCTCTGGCATCGATGCCAATGTGCCGGCGGGCTGGACGGCGACGGCTTCCGGACGCACGGTCACCACCATCTTGCCGGTCGAAGGCGGTAGCTGATCGACATCGAGAAGAACGCCCGAAGATGTCGAGAGGCGGGAAAAATTGCCGGCCTTTCCATCCAGTTTAGCCTCGAAGAAGTTCGAGGCACCGATGAAGCCGGCGACAAATTCGGTTTTGGGCTTCAGATAGATCTCGCTTGCCGATGCGATCTGCTCCAGCCTGCCATGCTGCATGACCGCGATCTGGTCAGCCATGGTCAGGGCTTCGTCCTGATCATGCGTCACCATGATGGTCGTCAGTCCAAGCCGTTGCTGCAGGCTTCGTATTTCGACCTGCATGCTTTCGCGCAGCCCCTTGTCGAGCGCGCCCAGCGGTTCGTCAAGGAGAAGCATGGCAGGTTCGATGACAAGCGCCCTGGCAAGAGCGACACGTTGCTGCTGGCCGCCCGAGAGCTGGATCGGGAAGCGATCGCCGAATGTCGAAAGCTTCACCAGGTCCAGGGCCTGCCTTACTTTCTGGTCGCGCTCGGCCCTGGTGAAGCTGCGCATCTCCAGGCCGAAGGCGACGTTTTCGGCGACGGTCATATGTGGGAAGAGCGCATAGTTCTGGAACAGCATGCCGACATTGCGCCGATGGACGGGCGTATGCGTGATCGGCTTGCCGCCGACCACGATTTCGCCCGACGTGGGATTGACCAGGCCCGCAAGCATACGCAGGCATGTGGTCTTCCCGCATCCGCTCGGACCGAGGAGCGCAAGGATCTCGCCGGCGTTGACAGTGAGCGTGACGCTGTCGACGGCGATGACTTCCCTGCTGTAGTGCTTGGTCAGTTTTTCCAAACGGACTTCGACGGATTTCATGTTCTGACCTTAACCGTTGAACGTCTGGTTGTACTTCTCGAGCCATGCGCCACGGCGCGGAATGATATAATCCCAGTCCGGCGTGAACATGTTGAGGTCTTCCATCTTTGTATCCGGATAGGCAAGGAATCGCGCCGTGTCGGATGCGAATTCGATGCCCTTTGCAGACGGTGCGCTGAGTGTCGCCTCCGACAGCATCTTCTGGACCGAAGGTTCGAGCATGCGGTTGATGTATTTGAGTGCCAGGTCGCGTTGCGGCGCGCCCTTCACGAGTGTGATCGAGTTGATGCCCGTGAATGCGCCTTCCTTCGGGAAGGTCATGTCGATCGGGGCTCCCTGTCTTGTGTGCGGGTAGACCGCCTTCGAATATTCGATGCCGCCGATGTCGGCCTGTCCCTGCGCCACCATCATGACCTGGGCTTCGGCATCGTAGATCGTCAGAACGTTGGGCTTGAGATCCTTGAGCTTGGTCCAGGCGTCGTCGATGAGGTACTGCGCCTCTTTGAAGGGTTTGCCGGTGCTCAACGATGCCGCGACGATGAGCATGAGAACGCTCTGGGTGTTCTTCGGCGTATTCAGCAGCATCCGGCGGGCATATTTCGGGTCGAATATCTCCTCGTAGCTCGCGATCTGCTTGCCGGTTTGCGGATTGTAGAACAGGCCCGCAATCGAGATGGAATAGCCGACGCCGTAGCTGTCCTGGAAGATATAGCGTGGGTAGATGTTCTTCAGGTTCGGAATTTCGTCCGGATTGAGTTGTTCGATAAGCCCCTCGGATTTCGCCTGCGTGATGCCGACATCGTCCATGACCATGGCGCCGTAGGTGGGATTGTCGCGGGTTGCGCGCAGCGTCGCGATGTTTGCGAGCGTCGCGCCCTCGGTCGTCAGGACGCGGCAGCCGAATTCCTTTTCGAAGGCTGGGATAACCTCTTTCTTGACCAGTGCGCCCTGGGCGGAGTTGTAGACGCCGACATGGAGCACGCGATCGTCTGCGGAGGCCTTCGAGTACATGTAGGGCAGGGCGAGCGTGCCGGCGGCTGCCGTCAGGAATGTGCGGCGTTTCATGGTCATGCTGTTGTTTTCCATTTGTTGTTACCCCTTTTTTACATTGCCATTGCGCGACGGAGGCCGACGAGCCTGTCGAGGACCAGGACGACAGCTGCCGCCAGGATGATGATGATGGTGGACATGGCGGCAACCGACGGATCGAAGACGGTTCCGATCTGTCGGTAGAGCACGATAGGAACGGGAAGATTGTCGGAGTCGGCAAGCCACATCGATACGGGATAGTTGTCGAGCGAGACCATGAAGCTGAAGATCGAGCCCGATGCGATGCCCGGCGCGATCTGCGGAAATATAATCCGCGTAAAGGTCTTCCATCGCGTGGCGCCAAGGGTTCTGGCAGCCTCCTCGAGACTGACATTGACCAGTTGCAGGCTGGTGAGCACAGTGCGCACGACATAGGGCGTCGTGGTGACGGTGTGAGCGATCAGAAGGTTGAGCTTGGCATTCTGCCAGCCAAGTCCGGAAAAAAGTTGTAGCAGGGCAAGACCGGTGATCAGGACTGGAAAGATGAGCGGCGACAGCAGAAGTCCTTTGATTGCATCCCGAAAGAGGAAATTTCCGCGTTCGAGTGCGAATGCCGCAGGCACTGCGAGCGCCAACGAGAGCAAGGTCGTGCAGGTGGCGAGCACGACACTGAAAGTCAGTGCCGACGTAAACTCGCTATTTTCCAACACCTGACCATACCAGGACAGCGTAAAGCCTTGTGGCGGGAAGCTTACGAAATAGCCTTCCGAAAAGGAGATCGCGATCACCAGCACAATCGGCGTCAGAATGAAGATCATCATTGCGCCGACGATCAGATAAAGGGCGACGGCGGATGTCCCGGACAGTCTGTTGTTGTTCATAATGCGCTCGCCCGAATGCGTCGGCCGCCGAGGAGTTTCATCGACAGGACATTGATTGCGATGACGATGAAGACCAGGATCGTCGCGATGGTTGCGCCGAACGGCCAGTCGTAGACCGAGATGATTTGCTGCTCGACGAGGTTGCCAAGCATCTGTGAGCCAGGTCCGCCGATCAGGGCCGGGATGACGTAGGAGCCGGCGGCAAGCGAGAACACCAGCGTTATGCCCGCGACAAGACCGGGGAGACTGAGTGGCAACGTGATCCGCATGAAGACCTTCCAGGCGGGGGCGCCGAGGGTCCTTGCCGCTTGCTCCAGGTTGGGATCGATCTTGCCGAGTGCGGAGGCCAGCGGCAGCACCATCATCGGAAAGAAGATCTGCAGCGAGCCGATCACGACCGCGGTATCCGAAAAAAGGATCGCAAGCGGCCGGCTAATCAAGCCGAGATGAAGAAGGATATAGTTCAGCAGGCCGTTCGGGCCGTTGCCCAGGATCAGTTGCCAGCCATAGGCGCGCACGACGACACTGACCGCGAGCGGCGCAATGACCACCAAGGTGATGATCCGGGCGACGATTGCGTTTCCGCGAACAAAGACGGTCGCAACCGGGTAGGCCAGCACCGCGGCGATCGCGGCGGTCGTGACGCTTATCTTCAAGGTCGTCCAGAGGATGTCGCTGTAAAGGGCTACCCCGAAGAAGTGGAGATAGTGCTCAAACGTGACCGGCGCGCCCACGACACCCTGAGAATTCTGAGTGAGCAGACTGAAAACTATCAGTTTGGCAGCGGGAATGAAGAAGAAGAAAAGCAGAAAAAGGAGAAGGGGTAGAATCATCAAGTTCGGAGACGAAAGTCGTTCCGCAATAGAATTTCTCCAATTGGACTTCGCCAAGAGAGAATTCTCGTCGTCAGCGATTGGCATAATCGACATTTTTACTCCCAGCACGGCTTCAAGGACAGGCTGGACGGATTGTCCGCGCCGAAGTGCAGTCGGCCCCTCTAGAGAGAGGCAGTTTTCCTTGGTGTAATCCCTAGCCGGCTATTCGAGCAGATTCTGAGCCGCCGGACGCCTTCTTTACGGCTGCGCGTGTTGCCATCTCAGTGTTTGGCGATCACGCGATGTTCCCTTTTTTTAGTTGCCGGAACGATACGTTCCGAAATCGGTGGCGCATAATATTTAATTTGTTTGCGGTCATTGGTTCCGGTTATGGCTCGGCCCGCTGCGGGGAGCCGGGCCATCATCGCTTTCGCTTATGGCCTCAAACCAAACGGCTATTGGAAAAAAGTTCCGCAGTTGTCTTAACGTTGCTGATTGAATGGTCCGCCGGCCGACTGCCTTGCCGGGTCAGGCCGCAGCACGAATGAGCCCGTTCTTCCGATTGTCCTATGCGACAGACATTGAAGTACTTGCCGAAGGATGCGCTCGCATCCCGGAAATCTGCAACGCCATGAAGTGAGGTGGACTATGCTGGATATAAAAGACAGGGTCGTTATGGTCTCGGGCGCGTCGCGGGGTCTTGGTTTTGCCATCGCCTCAAGGCTCGCGAATGCAGGCTTCACCGTATCGGCGGGGGTTAGAAAACCCGCGGCGCTATCGGATGGCAGCGACTTCTTTGTAGAACGCTACGACGCGGAGGAAACCGGGTCCGGCGAGAATTGGGTTGCAAGGACGGTAGAAAAATTCGGCCGGATCGACGCTCTCGTCAATTGCGCCGGTATCAACCCGAAGGTTCGTGTTACGGATGACGGCGAAGACAAGCTCGATCAGATGTGGCGGGTCAATGTGAAAGGCCCCTTGAGGCTGACGCGCGCTGCATTGCCGCATCTGATCGAGTCGGGTTCCGGGCGCGTTGTGAATGTGGCTTCGCTCGCCGGTCGGCGCGTCGGATCGAATGTCGGCTACGCAATGACCAAATTCGCGGTCGTGGCGCTGACGCATGGAATCCGCCAGGAATGCTGGGAGAGCGGCGTGCGAGCCACAGCATTGTGCCCAGGTTACATTGCCACCGATATGACCGCGGGTGAAACCGAAGTCACCCGAGAGGACATGACGCAGCCTCAGGATCTGGCCGAGGTCGTCGAGCTTCTCTTGCGCTTCCCGAACAATCTTTCCGTCGCGGAGCTTCTGGTGAACTGCCGCAAGGAAGCGATGCTCTGAAAACACACGCTACTTGAGCGTTTCCGTCAGCTCCAGCAGCAAGTTCTTGATGGCCGTTGCCGGCTCTGACAGCGGTGTGTTGTCGGCAAGGCATAGCGACAGGGTTTCCTCGATCTTCGGACTGGATATCCGTCTGACGACGATCGACTGCGTGGATTCGGCGACAATCCTGTCCGCGATTGCCTTCGGCATGATCGTGGCCCCAAGGGCAGCGTCAACGGCACGGGCGAGCGTTTTCACCGCTTCAAGCTCTGCGACGACCGTTATCGTCGCCCGGCTTCGGGTGAAGGCGAGGTCGATTGCGCGTCGGACGAAATTGTAAGCAGGTGGCAAGAGGAACGGAATAGCCGCGAGATCAGCGACAGGAAGCGGAGCCTCGTCCTCGACGATGCCAAGGGCCTTATGCGCGACAAAGTAGAACTCCTCGGTCAGAAGACGTTCGAATTTGACGCCCTTGATCGGGCCGGCGCCGTGAATGAGCGCCATTTCAAGCCTGCCATTCATAATCATCTGACTGTAGGGCTGGCTTACGCTTTCAGTCACATGGAGAAGAATTTCAGGATGCCTGCGCCGGGTTTCGGCGATGAGCTGCAGAGAGAGCGTCGATGCACTGCTGAACGGGGCGAGTCCGACGGAGACCCGGCCCGAAAGGGTCGCGCCGGCAGCCGTCACATCCGCCTGCGCCTGATCCATTTGCCGCAGAATGGTCTGCGCATGCCGATAGAGCGCTTTTCCGGCATCGGTGAGGACGACGCCCTGCTGACTTCTCGTCAGCAGTTTCTCCTGAAAATGGTCCTCGAGCGCCGCGAGCTGCTGGCTGAGAGCGGGCTGCGCGATATGCAATATATCCGCAGCTCGGGTTATGCTTCCCATATCCACGATTGTAATGAAGGACTTGAGACGGCGGATATCCATAGGCGAAGATTGTTCCCGATTTTTCTTTCACGATAGGGCCAATCGACGCTTATTGAAAGCTGCCAAGAGCTAAGCTCCTGATCTTTGAAGACAAGGCCGGCTGAAGATCATGCCTGCTTGCTCGCCCCATCCGAAGCGGTGTTTGCGATAAGCGAGAGATAACGTTCCATCGCCTTCCTGAATTTCGCGTCCCAGACGCTCTCAGCCAAGGGAAGGTTGCGATCCCTGATTGCCTCATAGAGGGAGACGACATATTTTTCAGCATCGCCGCGACGGTCCGTGTAAACGATACCCAACAGGTTGTTGAAGCGTCGCACATCACCGGTCAGCTCGGAAAAATAGCGAATTGTGCGTTGTAATCCCGTCGCATCGATAATCGCCTGCTGAAACTCCAGGTCGTTGCTGACGGTATCGGTCTGATCCTCAAAA
>DASWOH010000291.1:0-31222 GCA_036398815.1 Rhizobium sp.
GACCTCGCCGATTTCGCAGCTCGCCTGAACAAAGAATCATCCCACCCCGGCACTATGTGCCGACCCTCCCCCTCGAGGAGAGGGTAAGCAACCGCCCGTCGATCGCCGCGAGGCCGACGGCGATCATCGCCATGCCGATGAAGTGCTTCAGCTGCAACTGCTCGCCGAGAAACAGCGCGCCGAGCAGGATGGCGCTAACGGGGATGAGGAAGGTGACCAGCATCAGATTGGTGGCGCCCGCCGTCGCCAGAATGCGAAAGAACAGGACATAGGCGATCGCGGTCGAGAGGATCGCCAGACCGGCCAGTGCCAGCCAGGTTTCCGTCGAAGGCAGCGCCAGCGTCCACGGGTGATCGACGAAGAGGGCGACCGGCAGCAGCAGGATGGTCGAGGCCGTCACCTGCCCGGCCGCGGGGATGATCGGCGCCAGGCCCATGCGGCGGAAACGGCGACCGAAAATGCCGGCGAGCGAATAGGTGAAGGCGGCGCCCAGCACCGCAAGCTGCGCCAGCACGTTCGAACCGAGGCTGCTCAGCACTGATGGGCCGATCATCAGCGCCACGCCCGCAAAGCCAACAATGACGCCGATCAGGCGGTTGCCGGTCATCTTCTCATCCGCCGTCAGGAAATGGGCCACCACGACCGCAAAGAGCGGCGTCGTAGCGTTGAGGATCGAGGCGAGACCGCTGGCGATATGGGTCTGACCCCAGACGATCAGCAGGAAGGGAATGACATTGTTGAGGAACCCCATGCCGAAGAAGGCAACCCAGGCCTGACGGTCGCGCGGCATCGCCTGCCCGGTCATCCGGACGATGACATGCAGCGCGATCGCCGCCAGGGCGACGCGCGCGGTGACGATGGTGAAGGGTGGCAGTTCATGCACCAGAATGCCGTTGAACAGGAACGAGCCGCCCCAGAGGATCGACAATCCCAACAGCATGCCCCACTCCGCCGCACCCATCGATTTCTGCGCCATGGCGATCCTCCAATCTCCTATTATCGAGTTATTCTCAATGCTGACTGAAACACGATTTCTTGCCACGATATTAATGGAATAATCTCGCGATCATGACACTCTGGCAAGCGAGTCTTTCTCACTCGATAGTTTAGCTAAGCTCAATCATCATGGATCAACTACCCTCCCTTTCGGCGCTGCGCGCCTTCGAAGCTTCGGCCCGGCATCTGAGCATGACGCTCGCCGCCAGGGAACTGCATGTCACGCCCGGCGCCGTCAGCCTGCAAGTGCGCGATCTCGAAAGCGGGCTCGGGGTCCGGCTCTTCGAGCGCCGCGCCCGCAGCCTGGCATTGACGGCCGAGGGTGCGGATTATTTCGCGACGCTTCGCACGGCCTTCCGCCTGGTGCGCGAGGCGACGGCGGCGCTGACGATGCGAGCGCGCGATACGGTGCTGACCGTCACCTGCACCGCCGGTTTCGCCACGCACTGGCTGGTGCCGCGGCTCCTGCGTTTCGAGCAGGCCCATCCCGACATCGATCTGCGCATCAGCGCCTCGCACCGGATGATGGACTTCCAGCGCGATGGCGTCGACATCGCCATTCGCCACGGCCTCGGCGGCTATGAGGGACTGGCGAGCGAACGGCTGCTCGACGACCAATATGTGCCGGTCTGCACGCCCGAGATCGCCGCAGCCCTCGGCCCGTCACCGACAGCCGATGCCTTGGCCGGCCTGACTTTGATCCACGACGTCTATCGGCGCGACTGGCAGCTCTGGCTGGAGGCGGCCGGTGCGACGAAGGTGGACGCTACGCGCGGGCCGATCTTCACCGACGGCACCGGCGCCTATCACGCGATGAAGGCGGGGCTCGGCATCGCGCTGATGCGCCGCTCCTTCATCGAACAGGAACTGGCTGGCGGCACGCTTGTCGCGCCATTTCCGACCGGACTTGCCAGCACGCTGGCCTATCATCTGGTCTATCCGCCGGCAGCGTTGGAACGGCCGGCGATCGCCGCCTTCCGCGCCTGGCTGTTTTCCGAGGTTTCGCACACGACACCGTCCGTATAGGCGCGCGTCATCCGTGATGGGTGGCGCCGCCCTTGAACAGGCTGCCGGTCCGCGTCTCCAGGAAGGTGTCGAGCGGAATGTGCTCCTGATGCAGGAAGCCGGTCGAGGGCAGCCGGCCGGCGCGCACCAGTTCGATGACGGCGACGACGGAAGCCGAGGTGGTCCAGGAAATGGCGGTACGGCTCTCGCCGGCAATCTCGACCGGATAATAGGCGCGCACGAACTCCTTCCGGCGCAGATTGCCGTTGATCGTGCCTTCCGCCGAGACATGGACATAGACGACATCGTCATCGACCGGCGGCTTCGCCTCGGTCAGGATCTCGCCGGCAAGCTTGCGGCGGTCGCGCATCAGCAACTCGTGGAAGAAGAAGTTCATCAGCTCCATATGGCCGGGATAACGCATCGTCTTGTAGTCGAGATTTTCCACCCGGCCGAGCATGGTGGCGCACATGGTTCCGAGGCCGCCCGAGGTGGTGAAGGCTTCGAGCTTGACGCCGTTGACATAGAGCGTCTCGTGCCACTCCATCGGCGAGACCAGCTTGCGCACGCCACCTTCGATGACCTCGCAATCGTTCAGATATTCGTTGACCACACCTTCCGGCGACCAGTTGAAGGCATAGCCCAACAATCCCGTCGGATTCTGCGGAAGCGCGCCGACGCGCATGCGGATGGAACGGCAGCGGTCGAAAGCATCGGCAAGGCTCGCACCGACAATGCCGACGAAACCGGGCGCCAGGCCACATTGCGGCGCCATCAGGCCGCGGGCGCTCTTTGCAAGCGCGATGATGCCATTCGTGGTCGGCACATCCTCCGTCAGGTCGAAATAGTGAATGCCGGCGTCATGGGCCAGTTGCGCCAGCGTGGCGTTCAGGTGAAAGGGCAGGCAGGAGAGTACGGCATCGACATGGGAAAACAGATTGCCGATCAGCGCCGGATCGGAAACATCGCCCGTTTCGCAGGCAAAGGGCAGAGTTTCTGCGGGGAGGCGTGCATCGATGCCGGTGACGGCGAAGCCGCTTTCATGCAGCAATGTGGCAGCAAGCCGCCCGACCTTGCCGAGACCGAGAACGGCAATTCTGTCAAAGCCCATCGATACGCTCCCCGTTGGCGCCGCCGGCCGCCGGAAGCCGGGCATCCGACTCAGCATTTCAGATATTTATAGAATAAAGGCCGCATAAATGAAAACGGCCGGCGATGAAGCCGGCCGTCTATCAATCGCTAGATATCGCGAACTATTCGTTGATCAGGCGCTTCAGCAGCTCGATCTCATGCGACAGCTTGCTGTCGCCCGAAATCAGCTCCTCGATCTTGCGCACGGCATGCAGAACCGTCGTGTGGTCGCGACCGCCGAAGCGACGGCCGATCTCCGGGAAGGAGCGCGGCGTCAGCGTCTTCGACAGATACATGGCGATCTGGCGCGGCTTGACGATGACCCGGGTCCGGCGGTTGGAGACCAGCTCCTGGCGCGAGACATTGTAGTGACGCGCGACGATACGCTGGATATCCTCGATGCGGACCCGGCGCGGCTCGCCGGAGCCGACCAGATGGGCCAGCAGCTCGTCTACCCGCTCAACCGTCAGGTTCGGCTCGAAAGAGCGGCGGAAGATCAGCTGGTTGAAGGCACCTTCCAGCTCACGGCCGCTCGCCGTGACGTTGCGGGCGACATGCGACAGGAGTTCGGCCGGGATTTCCAGCGACGGGTCCTCCACGCGGGCGGCTTCCAGCCGGCGCTTGAGGATTTCGAGGCGCATCTCGTAATCCGGCGCCTCGACTTCGATGGCGACACCGCCCTGAAGACGCGAACGAACGCGCGGATCGAGCGATTCCAGCTCCCAGGGCGCACGGTCGGCGGCAACGACGACCTGCTTGGCGCTGTCGAGCAGCATGTTGAGCAGATGGCAGAACTCGTGCTGGATCATCTTGCCCTGCAGGAACTGCATGTCGTCGATGATCAGAAGGTCGATGTTGCGCAGCGAATCCTTCAGCGTCAGCGCGTCGTTGTCGCGAATGGCCGTGGCAAAGCGCCACATGAAATATTCCGCGGTCAGATAGACAACGCGCAGATTGCGCGGGTTCTGCACGGCGGCATTGGCGATCGCCTGCAACAGATGCGTCTTGCCGAGGCCGACCGTCGAGTGAACGAAGAGCGGATTGAACCGCACGGCGCCGGAACCGGCTTCCGCGATGGTCTTGGCGGCGGCAAGGCTCACCCGGTTCGAGCTGCCCTCGACATAGGTGTCGAAGGTAAAGCGGGAATCGAGCGGCGAGCCGAACAGCGGCGAGCCCATCGTCGCCGGCCGGGCAGCGGCAGCCGCGCTCACGGTCTGCGCCACGGCATGACCGGCAGGCTGGGCCGTCGTACGACGGATCGGCGCCACTGCGGTCGATTCGGGAACGACGACCTGTTCATCCGCGCAAGGCTTTGCAGCGTGGCGGGTCGCGGTGCGAACCAGAATTTCAACCTTCAGGATTTCCGCATCTTCCGCCTGGAACAGGCTGGTGATGAGATCAAGATAACGATTGTTGATCCAGGACTTCAGAAATGTCGTCGGAACAGTCAGCCTGACGACACTCTTCGATACCGAATGGAGCTTAAGCCGTGCAAACCAGCTCGCATACACATCCGGACCAACCTGAGCCTTCAAGCGTGCACTGACACGCTCGAACAAGACATTATGCTGCATCTCCCCCTTTTCCCCCGCCGCTTCAAGGCTAACCGCACTGAACGCCTGCGGTGCATTGTCCCCGTTCACCAACGCACCCGTCGTCCTCGTATTTATTTGCATAATGCCGCCTTCCACAGTCTCTTTTTATAGGGCGGTGAGATTGCGCCGCCGCCCTCAGGTCTACGCCATAGCATAACGGTCGCGCTCGTTGTTGTGAGCTTCGCCGCATACCGGTTCATCAGCCGGGTCCAGCCAAACGGACCTGACGCAAATGCCTCGGAAAAAACGACTGCTTGAGCAGCTTTCTCCCTGGCATCTTTATCTGGAGCAGCCGTTCGGTCCTCGTATTCCGACCGGCTGCGCCAAAACGGCTGTCAATTTTTCTCCCCTCCTCCACAGTCACGCTTGGGACTTAGACTGCAAAGGACAGACAAGCTTCCTCGTTCCGCCAGCGTTGCCGCTTACGGTCCTAACTCATCAACTGTTTGAAAAAACGGAGCTGAACCGCTCCGTCACAAGAGACAAAAAACCACCCACGCCGCCTTTAGTGGCAGTGTTCGCCGAAGCCGTTGAAGGTGATGTCCGCGCCCCTTGTTGAAAGCCATTTAGGCAGGATCGAAGGCGGATATCAACGATGAATTTTACACAAAATTAAGAGGCGGCCATTGACTCGGGAGGCCGTTTTTGACTGTCACAAGCCCGTCAAAAAAGAATCGCTTTTGAATCAAGGAGATTCCCGTTCAGTGCGATTCCCTGGGGTTTAAAAGCAAAAAAAATAAAAAATCCCTTGACTCACTTATGAGCCGGCAACGTATCACGCAGATCACACAGCATCGGGACAACCTGCCATAACCCGTTGTTTTAAAACGTATATTTCTGTCACTTCATTGACATGCTCAGCCGGCTACATTTTAACGATACGGAGCGTTTTCGGCTGAATCCAAAAAGCCCGGCACAAGGGCCGGGCTTAAGTCTAACGATTGAATCGTTAATGAAATATTACGCGGTCGGAGCCGAAAGCGCCTTCACACGCTTGGCAAGACGCGAAACCTTGCGGGAAGCGGTGTTGGCATGCAGCACGCCCTTGGTAGCGGCACGAGCCAGTTCCGGCTGCGCAGCGAGGAAGGCTTCCTTCGCGAGGGTGGCGTCACCCGATGCGATGGCTTCTTCGACCTGGCGGACGAAAGTGCGAACGCGCGAGCGACGAGCCTTGTTGACTTCGGTGCGGCGGGCGATCTTGCGGGTCGCTTTTTTCGCCGAGCTGGTATTGGCCATGTATGCCTCTCTTAGAATTCGAACATAACTCCGTCAGTGCAGCGCGGGCCCTGCGGCCACTTCATCCAGCAATGCGGGAGCAATTGCGGAAAACCAGATCGGCTTTCCAAACTGTGGCGGGCATATAGCCGGAATGAGCGACGACGTCAACGCGGATTCTTGCGGAACCCGCGCAATTCCGGATTCTCCCCTTCACCTGTTCTTGAAGACGGGTTTGCGCTTCTCGATGAAAGCCGCCATGCCTTCCTTCTGATCCTCGGTGGCAAACAGGCTATGGAAGAGCCGGCGCTCGAAGCGCAGCCCCTCTTCCAGCGTCGTTTCCAGCGCCCGGTTGACGGCCTCCTTGGCCATCAGCACCGAGGGGCGCGACAGCGAAGCGATCTTGGCAGCAGTGGCAAGCGCCTCGTCGATCAGCTTGTCGGCCGGCACGATGCGGGACACCAGGCCCGAACGCTCCGCCTCTGCCGCATCCATAATCCGGCCGGTCAGAACCAGATCCATGGCCTTGGCCTTGCCGACAGCACGCGTCAGACGCTGCGAACCGCCCATGCCGGGGATGACGCCGAGCGTGATCTCCGGCTGGCCGAACTTCGCCGTATCGGCGGCAATGATGAAATCGCACATCATCGCGAGTTCGCAGCCGCCGCCGAGCGCAAAGCCGCTGACGGCGGCGATGACGGGCTTGCGCGCTCTCGCGATCTCGTCCCAGCCGCCGATAAAATCGCCCTTGTAGACATCGGCGAAGTCGAGGGGCTGCATTTCCTTGATGTCGGCGCCGGCGGCAAAGGCCTTTTCCGAGCCGGTTAGCACGATGACGCCGATCGCATCATCGGCATGAAAGGCGGCATAGGCCTGCTTCAACTCGGCCAGAACGGTCGAGTTCAGCGCGTTCAGCGCCTGCGGCCGGTTCAACCGGATGAGGCCGACCGCTCCATGCGTTTCGACGATCAGCGTTTCATAGGCCATGTGTCTCTCCTCCGTTCGATCAGGTCTGGTCAATCAGGTCTGGCAGGAGGCGCAATAGAAAGAAGAGCGCCCCGCCTGGACAATACGGGCGACCGTACCGCCGCAGCCGGGCGCGCCGCAAGGCTGGGCTTCGCGGTCGTAGACGGAAAAGGAATGCTGGAAATAGCCGAGCGAGCCATCCGTCTGGATATGGTCGCGCAAGGACGAGCCGCCGGCCGCGATCGCATCGGCGATGACCTCGCGGATCGCCTCGACCAACTGGCGCAATTCTTCGCTCGGCTTTCCGGCCTTGGTGACCAGAGTGCCGGCGGCGCGCAGCGGCGACAGATGCGAACGCCACAGCGCCTCGCACACATATATATTGCCGAGACCGGCGATGTTTTTCTGGTCGAGCAACGCGCTCTTCAGCGGCTGCGCCTTGCCTAAGAAGCGCCCGGCCAGATAGTCGGCGCTCAACGTATTGCCTGTCGGCTCCGGGCCGAGATCGCGGAAGGACGGGTGGCTGGCGAGATCGGCCCGCCTGGCGAGATCCATGAAGCCGAAGCGTCGGGGATCGTTATAGATGACGCGCGCGGGTCCGTCAGCGCCCGTCAGGTGAAAGACGACGTGATCGTGCTTCTCGTCCTTGGAGCGGGGATGGTGGAACTCCCCCGGCGTCCCGGCGGCCGCGCCATTCTCGATGCGAAACGAGCCGGACATGCCGAGATGCGATATGATCGTCATCCCGTCATCGAGATCGATCAGCAGATATTTCGCGCGGCGCGACAGCGACGTGATGCCGCGGCCGGAGACGAGGCGCGAAAACTCGGCCGGAAAGGGAAAGCGCAGGTCGTTGCGCCGCAGTTCCAACGCGGCAAGCACCACCCCTTCCATGGAAGGAGCAAGCCCGCGCCTGACGGTTTCGACCTCTGGTAATTCCGGCATCTCTATCCATCTTTATGTTTCAACCGCTTATGATCTGGGCTATAGCCCAAGGGCATTGCGGCCGGTGACCTGGCTGATGAGATAGCGTGGCAAACGCGATTTCGCTATGGTCCGCCGCGGATTACTGCATAATTCCTTAAATCGGAATCGATTTAAGAATAAAATTATGCAGCAGATTTAAAGTGCTACAGCGACCTTTGCGCGTCATATGTGACGCGCGGCGCTGTAGTGTAACGGAGTTGAGCTGATGGCAGAAAGCCGCACCTCCGCCGATGGCGGCATGGAAACATCCTATGGCTTCCGCGAGGTGGCCGATGGCGAGAAGCAGGGCCTCGTCAACGAGGTGTTCCACAAGGTCGCCAAACGCTACGACATCATGAACGACGTCATGTCCATGGGCCTGCACCGGGCCTGGAAGGATGCGATGATCTCGGCGCTCAATCCGCGCAAGGACCCCAGCTACAAGGTCCTCGATGTCGCCGGCGGCACGGGCGATATCGCCTTCCGCATCGTCGAAGCCTCCAACCGGCTGGCGCATGCGACCGTACTCGACATCAACGGCTCGATGCTCGGCGTCGGCGCGGAGCGCGCGGCGAAGAAGAAGCTTACCGACAACCTCACCTTCGTCGAGGCCAACGCCGAGGAGCTGCCCTTCGAGCCCAACTCCTTCGACGCCTATACGATCGCCTTCGGTATCCGCAACGTGCCGCGCATCGACGTGGCGCTGAAGGAAGCCTATCGGGTGCTGAAGCGCGGCGGCCGGCTGCTGGTGCTGGAATTTTCCGAGGTCGACCTGCCGCTGCTCGATCGCGTCTACGACGCCTGGTCCTTCAATGCCATTCCGCAATTCGGCAAGGCGATCACCGGTGACGCCGAGCCCTATCAGTATCTGGTGGAATCGATCCGCAAATTCCCGAACCAGCAGGATTTCGCGACGATGATCCGCGAGGCCGGCTTTTCGCGCGTGAGCTTCACCAATTATACCGGCGGCATCGCCGCTCTGCACTCCGGCTGGAAGCTCTAACGCATGACACCGAAAGATGTGACGCGGTTTTCGGCTGGCATCGAGCGAGACTTTGAGACCCGATGAGTGCTTTCAATGCATATTTCGGCCTTCTCCGGGTCGGCTGGGTGCTGGTGCGCGAAGGCGTGGTCATCGCGCTTCCGTCCGAAGGGCTACCGCCCTCCGTCAGCCTCGCCAAATCCTTCGTCGGCATGTTTGCCCGCAAGCGCGCCAAGAGCCAGGCGCGCAGCGACCGTCTGGCAAAGGCTGTCGAACGGCTGGGACCTTCCTATGTGAAGATCGGCCAGTTCCTGGCGACGCGGCCCGACGTCGTCGGCGTCGACATGGCCAACGACCTGTCGCAGCTGCAGGACAGCATGGCGTTCTTCCCGCATGCGGCGGCCAAGTCATCGATCGAAGGCTCGCTCGGCCGTACGATCGATGAGCTCTACATAAGTTTTGGCGAACCGATTGCGGCTGCTTCCATCGCGCAGGTGCATCCGGCCGAGGTGGGAACACCGGAGGGTCCCAAGCGCGTTGCCGTCAAGGTGATCCGCCCCGGCGTTCGCCAGCGCTTCGTCAACGATATCAAGGCGATGTATCTCGTCGCGCATCTTCAGGAACGCTTTCTGCCGTCAAGCCGGCGCCTCAGGCCCGTCGAGGTGACGCGGACGCTGGAGCAGACGACCAAGGTCGAGATGGATCTGCGGCTGGAGGCGGCAGCCCTTTCCGAGATCGCCGAGAACACCGAGAAGGATCCGGGCTTCCGAGTCCCCAAGGTCGATTGGGAGCGCACCGGCCGCGACGTCATCACCATGGAGTGGATCGACGGCGTCAAGATGTCCGATGTCGAGGGCCTGAAGGCCGCCGGCCACGATCTCGACGCGCTCGCCGACACGCTGATCCAGTCGTTCCTGAGGCATACGCTGCGCGACGGCTTCTTCCATGCCGACATGCATCCCGGCAATCTCTTCGTCGACCCGGCCGGCATGATCGTCGCCGTCGACATGGGCATCGTCGGGCGGCTCGGGAAGAAGGAACGCCGCTTCCTTGCCGAAATCCTCTATGGCTTCATCACCCGCGATTATATCCGCGTCGCCGAAGTGCATTTAGAGGCCGGCTACGTGCCGGCGCATCACAATACCGAGAGCTTCGCGCAGGCGATCCGCGCCATCGGCGAGCCGATTCACGGCCAGCCGGCCGAGACGATCTCCATGGGCAAGCTATTGACGCTGCTCTTCGAAGTGACCGAACTCTTCGACATGGAGACCCGGCCGGAACTGGTCATGCTGCAGAAGACCATGGTCGTGGTCGAGGGCGTGTCGCGCATGCTCAATCCACGCTTCAACATGTGGAAGGCGTCCGAGCCTGTCGTCGGCGACTGGATCCGCACCAATCTCGGACCCAAGCGCATCGTAACCGACCTCAAGGACGGTTTGAAAGCGGCCCTGAAGCTCGCCGAGGCCGCGCCGGAAATTGCCGCCAAGACTGAGAAGTTCCATCACGAACTGCTGCATATGAGCGAAAACGGCCTGCGCTTCGATCCGCAGACGACTGAGGCGATCGGTAAGGCGGAGGCCAAGCACAGCCGTTCGGGCCGCGTGGCGCTCTGGATCATCGCGCTCTCGCTTCTCTATCTGGCCTGGCACCTGAGCTGACCTGTTTCAGCCGCCCTGAACTGGGGCCATAGCACGCATCTGGCTCAAGTCGCGAGCCTATGCGCTAGTCGACGATGAACAGCTTGGCACCTGTCCTTGTCGACGAACGGTGCGCAGCATCGCCGAAATCGGACACTTGATAGCCCATGCCCTGGGTCAGAACCGATACCCGCCCATCCTTGAGCTCGGAGATCAACTCTCCTTCAAGCACGTAGATGACATGGCCGCGATCGCACCAGTGATCGGCGACATATCCGGGCGTGTATTCGACAACCCGGACGCGGATATCGCCGATATTCAATGTTCGCCAGAGCGCATGACCGCTCTCGCCTTCGTGCCTGGTCGGAGCAACCTCGTCCCAATTCGTGATCGTGAAAGCGAGTTCCGGAATTTTCATCTTGATGGTCTTCTGAGGTTGGGTGGGATGGTATGAAAACAGTCGCGCAACCTATCGGTCAATCCTGCGCCCCGCTTTCAGCTATAATGTGCCTTTGACGGTGCCGCAGCATGTTTTTTCATGCGCGGCGCAACAGGTGTTCGTTATTTGGGATATCCCATTATCGATGATGCTCGCATAGCCTTGCGGAAAAGGAGAACAGCGAAGATGGAGCGTCAGAAAGCCGGCATCGAACTCAGCGGGCAGCCCCTGGGGTTCAGCGATCTGGTGCGGATCGGCGCAGGCGTCGCAATGCCCACGGCATCGGAAAGCGGCATGGCGCGGGTGCACAAGGCGCGCGAGGTTCTCGAAAGCACCATCCAGTCCGGCATGCCCGTCTATGGCTCGACCACCGGCGTCGGGGCGATGAAGGATGTGGAATGGTCGCCGCAAGACCTCGACACCTTCAATCTCGGCCTGGTGCGCGCCCATCATTTCGGCACCGGAGCGCCCTTTTCCATGTCCGTCGTTCGCAATGCCATGGCGATCCGCGTCAATACGGCGCTGACCGGCCAGGTCGGCTGCTCTCCGGGGTTGATCGACGCCTATCTCCAGCTCCTGCATATGGATGTCATTCCCGTCGTCCGCCGCACCGGTTCGATCGGCTGCGCCGATATCGGCCTGATGGGCCAGATCGGCGCAGTGCTGACCGGGGTCGGCGAAGCCGTCTATCGCGGTCGGCGCATGCAGGCGGCCGATGCCTTTACCGCCGCCGGCATCGAGCCGGTGAAAATGCTGCCGCGCGACAGCCTCGCCTCGCTCAGTGTCAATGCCGTCAGCTTCGCGGCGGCAGCCGAGACGACACGCAATGCCGCCTCCTCGATCCGGGTGCTGCTGGCAACCGGCATGATGGCGGCAGGCGCGCTCGGCGCCTCGCGCGATCCCTGGCATGCGGTGCGCCATGTCGGCACGGCGCGCGAAGCCCTGATCGGCGCATGGCTCTGCAACGCCTCGGACGAATGGCCGTGGCCCGTCGCGACGCACGTGCAGGACCCCTTGAGCCTGCGCATGATCGCCCAGATCTACGGCGCGGTGATCGAGAATCTCCTGACCGCCGGCCACAAGATATTGGCGGCAACCGGCCGCTCCGACGACAATCCCGTCATCGTCGATGGACGCGTCATGACCTCCGGCGGCTCGCTGCCGCTCGATGTCACCATCCTGCTCGAAGCCGCCGTCATCTGCATGGCGCATGCGGCGCGAAACGCCTTCAATCACTGCGTCCTGCTCGGCAACGGCCAGCGGCGCGGCCTGCCGGTCAATCTGGTGCCCGAGGGCAAGATCGCCACCGGCTTCGGCCCGATCATCAAGCTCGCCGGCGAGATCTTTTCGCGGGTGCTGTCCATGTCCAATCCGGTATCGGCGCAGTCGCTGGTGGTGGCCGCCGGCATGGAGGACGAGGCCGCCTTCCTGCCGCTGGTCATCGAACGCTTCGATCGGCAGATGCGGGCGCTGAAGCGTCTTGCCGCGCTGGAAGCCCTGCTCTCGGCGCAGGCGATCGATATTCTCGGCGACCAGCCGGAAGGTGTGGCGCGCATGCTCTACGACGTCGTGCGCAAGCATGCCGACTTCTACGAGGTCGACCGGCCGCTTTCGGCCGAGGTCGAGGCGATCGAGGAGGAATTGGCCTCCGAGGCTTTCGTGTCCGAGATGATCGCCCATCAGCCGATCCTCGCCTATGATGACTTCTTCGCTCTCGGCTCGCTGGAACGGGTCGAAGAGCGGCTTTACCGCGATACAGTGACAATCTGAACGGAGAGAATGGGTATGGCTGACTTCGATCTCGTTCTGCAGGGCACCGTGGTTCTGCCGGACCGCATCGTGGAAGAGGGCTATGTCGCCGTGCGCAACGGCAAGATTGCAGAGATCGGCATCGGCGTTCCGCCATCTGCGCGCGAGCGGCATCTGCTCGGGAAAGCGCTGATCCTGCCCGGTGCCATCGACGCGCAGGTACATTCGCTCTCCCAGAAAGGCCAGGAGGATTTCATCTGGTCGACGCGCTCGGCAGCAGCCGGCGGCGTCACCACCATTGTCGACATGCCCTATGACGAGGGCAATCTCGTCTGCTCGGCGGAAGCCGTGAAAAAGAAGGTCGATCATGCTTCGCCGCAGGCGCGCGTCGACTTCGCCCTTTATGGCACGGTCGACCCGGAAGAAGGCCCGGCGCGCATTCGCGAAATGGTCGAGGCCGGCGTTGCCGCCTTCAAATTCTCGACCTTCGGCACCGACCCGAAGCGTTTCCCCCGCATTCCGCCTGCCCTGCTCGACGCCTGTTTCGCGGCGATCGCCCCGACCGGTCTGACGGCGGGCGTGCACAACGAGGATGACGAAGCGGTTCGGACCTACATGGAGCAGGTGAAGGCGAGCGGCGTCACCGACTATCGCGCCCACGGCCTCTCCCGGCCGCCGATCACCGAACTGCTTGCCATGCACACGATCTTCGAGACCGGCGCCGATACCGGCTGCCCGGCGCATGTGGTGCATTGCTCGCTCGGCCGTGGCTATGACATCGCCCGCGCCTATCGCCGCGACGGCTTCGCGGCGACGGTGGAATGCTGCATCCACTACCTGACGCTGGATGAGGAAAACGATGTTCGGCGCCTCGGCGGCAAGGCCAAGATCAACCCGCCGATCCGCCCGCGCGCCGAAGTCGAGACGCTGTGGCGCAAGGTGGCGGAAGGCAATGTCTGGCTGGTTTCGACCGATCATGTCAGCTGGTCGGAAAACCGCAAGACCGATCCGGACATGCTGGCGAACGCCTCCGGCGTGCCGGGGCTGGAGGTCATGGTGCCGCTCTTCGTCAAGGGCGCGCTGGAGCGCGGCGTGCCGCTCACCTGGGCCACGAAGCTGATGGCGGAAAACCCGGCCAGGCACTTCCGCCTCGACCATATCAAGGGCGCGCTGACACCGGGCAAGGATGCCGATATCGTCGTGCTGGAGCCGCGCGAAACCGTCTATGACGCCGCTTCCAGCGGCAACAATATCGTTGGCTGGAGCCCCTATAACGGCATCCGTCTGCCCTGGACGGTGTCCGCCACCTATCTCAGGGGCAAGCAGATTACCGACAAAAACAAAGTACTGGCCGAGCCGGGCAGCGGCAAATTCGTCCGCCCGCTTCCCCGACAGATTATTGCCGGCCAGAATATCGCTGGAGAGACTGCCTGATGAACCAACCGAAGCGCAACCTGCCCGTCAACGCCGATCGCATCGCCGAGGATATCGACGCGCTGGCCAAGATCACCGAACCGGATCACCCATGGACGCGCCGCGCTTTCTCGCCGTTGTTTCTGGAAGGCCGTGCTTACATCGAGGCACGGATGAAGGCGGCGGGGCTGGAAACCCGCATGGACGCCGCCGGCAATCTGATCGGCCGGCGCGCAGGCGCAAAGCCCGGCCTCGGAACGATCCTGGTCGGCTCGCATTCCGATACCGTGCCTGATGGCGGCCGCTTCGACGGCATTGCCGGTACGATCGCGGCGCTGGAAGTCGCACGCTCCCTGAAGGATCAGGATATTCAGCTGGATCATGATCTGGAGATCGTCGATTTCCTCGCCGAGGAAGTCAGCATCTTCGGCGTCTCCTGCATCGGCAGCCGTGGGATGACCGGGCAATTGCCGGAGGCATGGCTGACGCGTATGAGCGGCGATCGCAATCTCGCGCAGGGCATTGCCGAGGTCGGTGGCGATCCCGCGACGCTGCTCGCGCAGAAGCGTCCTGATCTTGCCGGCTTCCTCGAGCTGCATATCGAGCAAGGCCCCGTGCTTGAAGCCGAAAACAAGGATATCGGCATCGTCACCGCCATTGCCGGCATCACCCGCATCGAGATCACCGTCGAGGGCCGCGCCGACCATGCCGGCACCACGCCGATGGAACGGCGCGCCGACGCGCTGGTGGCAGCCTCGCAACTGGTGCTCGATATCCGGAGCCAAGCGACAGAGCAGGCGAAGACGCCGGGTCATTTCGCCGCAACCGTCGGCGAATTCCGCATCGAGCCGAACGCCGCCAATGTCGTACCGTCCAAGGTCGTGCTTTTGATCGACGGGCGTGCCGAGATCCGTGGGGACATGGAACAGTTCCTGGCCTGGATCGACGGTGCAGTGCAAAAGATAGCCACGGCTTACGGCGTGACCATCAAGCCGCCTGTCCGCGTCTCCGACAATTTCCCGACGCCCGGCGATGCCGGCTTGCTGGAAACGCTGGAGCGCGCCTGCGAGACGGTCGGCGCGAAGCATCGCCGCATGGCGTCCGGTGCCGGCCACGACACCGCCTGGGTCGCCAAGGTGGCGCCGGCAGCCATGATCTTCGTGCCCTGCAAGGAAGGCCGCAGCCATTGCGCCGACGAATGGGCCGAAAATGACGATATCGCCATGGGCGCCGCCGTGCTCTTCGAAGCCGTGCGCGACATGGACAAGAACCTGCAAAAAACCAGCCAGGAGTAGCCGGATGGGACGCATACTCGTAGCCAAGGATGTGGAAGCAGCCGTCAAGGGCGGCTCCGTTTATGCCGCCGGCGGCGGCGGCTGGGCCGATCACGGCCGCATGCTCGGCTATGCCGCCGTCAATGTCGGAAAGCCGGAGCTGGTGTCAATCGACGAGCTCAATGACAATGACTGGATCGCAACGGCTGCCGCCATCGGCGCGCCGGCCTCCACGACCCCCTGGGAAATGCAGGGCATCGACTATGTGAAGGCCGTGCAGCTGCTGCAGGGCGAACTCGGCGAGAAGCTTTCCGGTCTGATCATCGGCCAGAATGGCAAGTCCTCGACGCTGAACGGCTGGCTGCCCTCGGCCATCCTCGGCACCAAGGTCGTGGACGCAGTCGGCGATATCCGCGCGCATCCGACCGGCGATATGGGTTCGATCGGCATGGCCGGTTCGCCCGAACAGATGATCCAGACCGCCGTTGGCGGCAACCGGGCCGAAAACCGCTATATCGAGCTGGTAGTCAAGGGCGCGACCGCGAAAATCTCGCCGATCCTGCGTGCCGCGTCCGACCAGTCCGGCGGCTTCATCGCCTCCTGCCGCAATCCGCTACGGGCGT
Source organism: Rhizobium sp. (assembly GCA_036398815.1). Taxonomy (GTDB): domain Bacteria; phylum Pseudomonadota; class Alphaproteobacteria; order Rhizobiales; family Rhizobiaceae; genus Rhizobium. Next base: position 15,992 of record DASWOH010000291.1, read on the forward strand.
CCTATGTCCGCACGCATGCAGCACTCGGCGGTATCTCCATGGCGCTAGCGCTTGGCGAAGCGATCATCGACGCCGAAAAAAAGGGCGGCAGCGCCGTCATCGATGCGATCTGCAAGACGACGGGTGGGCATATCCTTGCCGAGGGCGTCATCGCCAGGAAGGATGTTGTCTACACCAAGGAAGCCTTCGATATCGGCACCATCACGGTCGGCGCCGGCGACAAGGCTGTGACCATGCATGTGATGAACGAATACATGGCGGTCGAAGACACCGATGGTAAGCGCCTGGCGACATTCCCCTCGGTCATCACCACGCTGTCGCCGGAGGGTGAGCCCTTGAGCGTCGGCCAGCTGCATGAGGGAATGCATGTCTTCATCCTGCATGTGCCGATGGATATCATCCCGCTCTCGGCCAGCGTCCTCGACCCGACGGTATATCCCTCCGTCGAAAAGGCGATAGGGATCGAGATCGCCAAATACGCCCTGGCCGGCAAGAGAGGCTGACATCGGGAGGCGCAGATGGCCCGCGACGCAGGTCTCGAGGAATTGCTGAGAGAGGATCTTGGGCAAAGGCCCGGGCTCAGCGAAAAAGCGATGTTCGGCGGCTGGGGCTTTCTGCTCAATGGTCATCTGCTCTGCGGGGCGCGCGAAGACGGGATGCTGGTGCGCCTCGGCAAGGGCAATGATACCTGGGCGCTGTCGCTGGCAGACATCAAGCGCATGCTGTCGCGTGAGCGGGAAATGCAGGGCTGGGTGCGCGCCGGGCCGGAAGCCTATGGCAACGATATGCTGCGCAAACGGCTGCTGCTTGCCGCGCTGGACTTCGTCGAAGGCCTGCCGCCGAAATAACAATAATCAGGGAAGGGAATTCCATGCCGAAAGCCAATCCACGTCATCCGAAATTCCCCATTCCGGGCGGCCCGGTGCTGCGCGCCAAGGGCTGGCGGCAGGAAGCGCTGCTGCGGCTGCTGGAAAACGTGCTCTCCGTCGGTGAAGACCCGGACAATCTCATCGTCTATGCCGCACTCGGCAAGGCGGCGCGCAACTGGGCGGCGCATAAAGGCATCGTCAAGGCGCTGACCGAGATGGACGAGGATCAGACGCTGCTGATCCAGTCCGGCAAGCCGATCGGCCTCGTCCGCACCCATGCGAAGGCGCCGCTGGTGATCATGGCCAACTGCAACATCGTCGGACAATGGGCGAAGGCGGAAGTCTTCTACGAATTGCAACGCAAAGGCCTGATCTGCTGGGGCGGGCTGACCGCCGGCGCCTGGCAATATATCGGCAGCCAGGGCGTCATCCAGGGCACCTACGAGATCTTCATGCGCATCGCCGAACGCCGCTTCGGCGGCGACCTCCTCGGCCGCTTCGTGCTGACCGCCGGGCTCGGCGGCATGGGCGGTGCGCAGCCGCTGGCCGGCCGCATGGCGGGAGCCGCCATCCTCTGCGTCGATATCGATGCGGAGCGGGCGAAAAAGCGCCAGGAGATCGGCTATCTCCAGGAGATCGCGCCAAACCTCGATGCGGCGCTGGCAATGATCGACGCGGCGGTGAAGGAGAAGCGGGCTCTGTCCGTCGGCCTCGTCGGCAACGCGGCGGAGATCTATCCCGAGATCGCCCGGCGTGGCATCGTGCCCGATATCGTCACCGACCAGACTTCGGCGCATGATCTGGTCTACGGCTATGTGCCGAAGGGCATGAGCCTCGCCCAGGTCAAGGACCTGCGCGACGACGGCCAGGGCCAGCTGATGGCCGCGAGCCGCGCCTCGATCGTCGAGCATGTCAAAGCCATGCTCAATTTTCAGAAGAAGGGTGCTGAGGTCTTCGACAACGGCAACCTGATCCGCACCCAGGCGAAGGAAGGCGGCGTCACCAATGCCTTCGATATCCCGATCTTCACGGAAGCCTATCTCAGGCCTCTGTTCGCCCGCGCCATCGGCCCCTTCCGCTGGATGGCGCTCTCCGGCGAGGAAAGCGATATCGCCCGCATCGACGATCTGCTGCTGGACATGTTTCCCGACAACAAGATCATCACCAACTGGATCAGGCTTGCCCGTGAGCATGTGCCCTTCGAGGGACTGCCGGCGCGGATCGCCTGGCTCGGGCACGGCGAACGCACGGATCTCGCCCGCCGGGTCAACGAACTGGTGGCGAGCGGCGAACTCAAGGGGCCGGTCGCCTTCTCGCGCGACCATCTCGACGCCGGCGCCATGGCGCATCCAAACATCATGACCGAGCGCATGAAGGATGGCTCCGACGCCATCGCCGACTGGCCGCTGATCGACGCGATGATGCTCTGCTCGTCCATGGCCGACCTCGTCGTCGTCCATTCCGGTGGCGGCGGCTATGCCGGCTATATGACCAGCTGCGGCGTCACCGTGGTTGCCGATGGCACAGCCGAGGCCGACGAGCGGCTCGACCATGCGCTGACCAACGACACGGCACTCGGCGTCATGCGCTATGCCGATGCCGGCTATGAGGAGGCGCTGGACGAAGTGGCGAAAAAGGATGTGCCCTATATCCGTCTCGGATAAGGGCGACTGTTTTTCCTGGCACCGACAGTCTATGGTCGCGGGCAAATCCTCCCCTTAATGAGAGTTGCCCGTGATCCCCTGGACTTTGCTTGATACCGCGAAAATCCCCAATGGCGGCGGTGAGCTGCGCCTGAAGCAGCGCGGCCAGGAATTTTCGATCATGCTCGGCACCAACGAGCTGATGAACAGCCGCCTCAGCGGCTCGGAGCGGGCGCTTGCCACGCTGTCCTGCGAGAAGATCCAGGGCCGGGCCGCACCGCATATCCTGATCGGCGGCCTCGGCATGGGCTTTACCCTGCGGGCCGCTCTCGGTGAATTGGGCGGGGATGCCAAGGTCACCGTTGCCGAGCTGGTTCCTGCCGTCGTCGCCTGGGCGCGCGGACCGATGGCCGCCGTCTTCGACAATTGCCTCGACGATCCCCGCGTCGCCATCCATGAGGGCGATGTCCGCCCGCTGATCCGCGCCAGCAAGGCGGCCTATGACGCCATCCTGCTCGATGTCGACAACGGCCCCGATGGCATTACCCACGAGGCCAATGACGGCCTCTACGACTTCAAGGGCCTGAGGGCCGCCCACGACGCGCTACGCCCCGGCGGCATCCTCGCCGTCTGGTCATCCGGCCCCGACCGGGATTTCACCCGTCGGCTGCGCGACACCGGCTTTACCGCCGAAGAGGTCAATACCCGCGCCAACGGCAAGAGCGGCGCGCGGCATGTCATCTGGCTGGCGGTGAAGGCGAGGCGGTAGGTTAGCTCGCAGCGAGATAGTTGGAAACCTCGATCAGATTATCGTCCGGATCGCGGAAATAGACCGAGAGGATCGGGCCGGTCGCACCGGTGCGGCGGACCGGGCCTTCCTCTATGACAACGCCCTCTGCCGTCAGTTGAGCGATGACATCGTTCAGCGGCGTCTCGCCGACAAAGCAGAGATCGGCGGAGCCCGGCGTCGGGCGCTTGGCCTTCGGCTCGAACTCGTGTCCCGCCCGATGCAGGTTGATCTTCTGATTGCCGAAGGTCAGCGCCTTGCGGCCTTCGCCGAAGGTCTCCACGCCCATGCCGAGGATGCGGGCGTAGAATGTGCAGCTCTCCTCGATGCTGGCGACCGTCAGCACCAGATGATCGAGATGGTCGATGCGGATCATTGCGAACCTCGAACCGTGTTCTTCAGCGGCGAGCCAGCCTTGCCACCGTAAAGGCGCTGATAAGGCAGGCGGCCAGCATGGCGAGAATGAAGCCAACCACGGCCGACCAGCCATCGGCAAGCCAGAAATAGCCGCCGACCGAGCCGGCGATGCTGGAGCCGAGATAGTAGGCCAGCAGATAGAGCGACGAGGCATGCCCCTTGGCCCCGCTCGCAAGCCGGCCGACCAGCGCGCTGGCAACGGAATGGGTGACGAAGAAGCCGATGGTCACCAGGATGATGCCGAGAATGACCAGCGGCAGCGGCGTGGCGAGCGTGACGGCGGCGCCGAGGGCCGTCACCAGCACGCCGGCGGGCAGCACGACGAAATGGCCGATGCGATCGCCCAGGATACCCGCCGCCCAGGAGGCGACAATACCGAAGAGATAGGCGGTGAAGATCAGGCCGAGCTCGGTCTGGTTAAGATCATAGGGATCGGCGACCAGCCGGAAACCGACATAGTTATAAACCGTGACGAAGGAACCCATGATCAGAAAGCCGATGGCGAAGAGCAGCGGCAGCGCCGGATTGCGGAAGTGACCCGCCCAGGCCCGGATATGGAAAGCGGCGTCGAAGCCCTTGCGTGGCGTGAAATTGCGCGACGGCGGCAATAGGAACAGGAAGCCGGTGGCGGCGATCAGCCCGAGCACGCCGACGGCTGCAAGCGCCGGACGCCAGGTGAAGAGTTCGGCAATCGTACCCGTGACCACACGGCCGGCCATGCCACCGAAGGCGTTGCCGGCGATATAGAGGCCCATGGCGCCGCCAAGGCCGCGCGGATCGATCTCCTCTGCCAGATAGGTCATGGCAACCGCCGGCACGCCGCCGAGGAGGAAGCCCTCCAGCGCGCGGAACACCAGCAATGTCTGCCAGTTCGGCGCGACGGCGCAGGCAATGGAGCAAAGGGCGGCACCCAGCAGCGAAATGAACATCAGGCTGCGGCGGCCGAGGCTTTCGGAAACGGCGGCGGCGCAGAAGATCGCAAAGGCGAGGAAGCCGGTCGAAAGCGATAGCGACAGCGAGCTTGCCGCCGGCGTCACCCCGAAATCCTCGGCAAAGATCGGCATCAGCGGCTGCACGCAATAGAGCAGCGAGAATGTCGCGAAGCCGGAAAGGAACAGAGCGATGGTCGCGCGCCTGAATGCGGGCGTGCCGCGCGTCAGGAATTGCCGAGCCTCGGACTGTGGCTCGGTATCGACAAGTTTCAATTCGGGGCGGGAGGGAACTTCGGAGATGGCGAGATCTTGCGTTTGGACGGCGCGGGACATGTGGGCACACAACCTTTCTTGCCCGCAAATCTAGTCAAGCCGACGTCATTAGTCCAATATATGGAACAGACGATTTCAATAGGTTTTGGAGATAGCGATGGAACTGCGTCATATCCGCTATTTTCTGGCGCTGGCGGAGGAGGGAAATTTCACCCGCGCCGCCGCCAAGCTCGGCATCGGCCAGCCGCCGCTCAGCCAGCAGATCCGCGATCTCGAAAACGAGGTCGGCGCGGCGCTGTTTCACCGTGTCCCGCATGGCGCGGAACTGACGGCGGCGGGCGAGGCTTTTCAGGTCGAGGCCAAGGCCGCCGTGGATGCGGCGGAGAAGGCCAAGCTTGCCGCCCAGCGCGCCAATCGCGGCGAGATCGGCCGCCTGTCGCTCGGCTTTACCGCATCCTCCGCCTTCAACACCATCGTCACCTCGACCATCCGCGAGTTCCGCAATCGCTGGCCGCAAGTGCGCCTGTCGCTGACCGAGATGAACACCAATGCCCTGATGGAGCGGTTGATGCGCGGTGAGATCGACGTCGCCTTCATCCGTCCCGGCTTGGAAGATCCACGCAACGTTCGTCTCAAACGCTTTGACGACGAGCCGATGCTGATCGCCCTGCCCGCCCATCATCCGCTTGCCGAGAAGGACCGCGTGCCGATTGCGGCGCTCGCGCACGAGCCCTTCATCCTCTTCCCGCGCATGGTGGGGCTGAGCCTCTATGACGATATCGCCGCCGCCTGCCGCGACGCCGGCTTCGAACTGTTCGTGACGCAGGAAGCGCCGCAAATCCCCTCGGTCGTCAATCTCGTCGCCGCCAATCTCGGCGTCTCCATCGTTCCCGCCTCGATCACGCAGATCAAGCTCGACGGCGTGACCTATCGCCCGATCGACGGGCCGCCGCTGGTGGCGCGGCTTGGACTCGCCGTGCTGAAGGCGCAACGCTCGCCGGTCGCGGCCAATCTGATGAGCCTGATTGCCTGACTATCGAACAGGATCCCAATAGGGCGGATCGCCGAATGTCTTTTTCAGGTGATCGGCAATGGCGCGCAGCTTCACGGAGGGATTGCGTCCCTCCGGATGCGCCATGAAGATAAATTCGGGTTCCGGACGACAGCCGACATCGATTTCGACAAGCAGCCCCTCGTTGACCGACGGACCCACGATGAAGGCCGGCAGCAGTGCGATGCCCAGTCCCGCGATCGCCGCATCGCGGGAGACATCGCCATTGTTGATGCCCAGCACCAGCTTCCCCCTGACGATCAAGGCACCCTCCGGCCCCTGGAAACGCCAGTCGGCGACACCGCGATTGGTGTAGAAGATTCCCCGGTGGTTCTCGAGGTCGGACGGCGAGGCAGGCATGCCGTGCCGCGCCAGATAGTCCGGCGAGGCGACGAGAAGCCGGCGGCTGCGGGCAAGCGGCCAGGCGACAAGACGGGAATCGGCAATCAGCCCGTGGCGGATGATCGCATCATATCCATCGGAAGCAGCATCGACGCGGCGGTCATCGAGTTCGAGCGTCAGTTCGATCTCTGGATGCGCGGCCAGAAAGGGATAGAGCGCCGGGCCGAGATGCATGCGGCCGAAGGTGACGGGGGCGGCAATCCGCAACGGTCCGGCCAGCGTGCCACGCCGTTCCGCGAGGTCGGCCGCGGCTTCACGCACCTCGCGCACGATCCGCGTCGCCCGCTCCAGGAAGACGGTGCCGTCCTCCGTCAGCGTCAGCTTGCGCGTCGTGCGGTGCAGCAGCGTAGCACCCAGCGTCTTCTCCATCTCCGCCAGCCGCTCGCTGACCACGGATTTCGATAGGCGCAGCCGGCGCGCGGCCTCGCTGATCGATCCCGCCTCGGCAACCGTTACAAAAGCAGTAAGCCCTTCAATCTTGAGCATCGTTCGGCAATTCCGAATTCGAGTTCCATGATTTGGAGACTAATCCGAACGATCGAAAAAGACCATCTTGCCTGCATCGGACAGACCGAAAGACACGTCCTCACACAGGAGATGGAACAATGAACCGCTTGAATGGAAAAGTCGCGATCGTCACCGGCGCCAGTTCCGGCATCGGTCGCGCCACCGCAAAGCTCTTTGCCGCTGAAGGTGCAAAAGTGATCGTCGGCGCTCGCCGCGGCGCCGAACTGGAAAGCCTCGTCGCCAACATCAAAGCCGCGGGCGGTGACGCAGCGGCTCTTGCCGGTGATGTGCGCTCGGAAGACTATCACAAGGCGCTGGTCGCCCTTGCGGTCAAGCGCTACGGCAAGCTAGACATCGCCTTCAACAATGCCGGCACGCTCGGCGAAGCCGGTCCCAGCACCGAGGTTTCGGAAGCTGGCTTTGCCGAAGCGCTGGCAATCAATCTCACCGCCTCTTTCCTGGCCGCCAAGCATCAGATCGGCGAAATGATCAAGCACGGCGGTGGCTCGGTGGTCTTCACCTCGACCTTCGTCGGCCATACCGTCGGCTTCCCGGGCGTTGCCGCCTATGCCGCCAGCAAGTCCGGCCTGATCGGCCTGACGCAGACACTCGCCGCCGAATTCGGTCCGCAGAATGTGCGCGTCAATGCCATACTGCCGGGCGCTGTCGATACCGATATGTATCGCGAGATGAACGACACACCCGACAAGCAGGCTTTCGTGACCAATCTGCATGCGTTGAAGCGCGTCGCGGGTCCCGAAGAAATCGCGCGCTCGGTTCTCTACCTCGCCTCCGACGATGCGAGCTTCGTCACCGGTACGGCCTCGCTGGTCGACGGCGGCGTGTCGATCACGCGGACTTAACCGCTTTCACGGCGCGATTATCGCGAGTGGCATGAATACATAAAGACAGGCCGCGGACCCTTCTCGCGGCCTTTCGCTCAGAACATCGTATTCGTGTTCATCGACTTCTCCGGGATCGGCTGAACCGAGTCCCAATGCTCCTCGATCTTGTTGTTCTCGACACGGAAAATATCGACAATGGCGCTGCCCCTGTCGCCGGGTTCGCGAATGGCGTGGACCCTCAGGATCACAAAGTCACCGTCGACCATCACCCGCATAATTTCGCTCTTCGAATGCGGGTAGGTTTTCTTCAGGAACTCGATGAAACCGCGCAGGCCATCGGGGCCATCGGCGGCAAGCGGGTTGTGCTGAATATATTTGCCGAGATATTTGGACGCGGCATCGAAATCCTTGTCGTTCAACGCCTTCTGGTAGAAATCCAGAACGATTTCCTTGTTCTTTTGCTCTTCTGGCGAATAGGCACGCTCGGCCAAGGCCGGCATGGCGGTGGCCAGAATCGATAGAGCGATCATCACAACCTTCATCAGCTTCAAGGCTTTACTCCTTTGGCGAACTTTCCCTCAATGCTCGCTGACCCGGCGAAGCGTCGCAAGTGACAAAGCCGTGATTTCCCGCTGACCACGACTGGCGATTGCCTATTGTCTGCCAAAGGCTTAGGCTCGCAGCCATAAAAACAAGCGACGGGTTCGGGCCATGGTTCTCGCGGGAAAACGCATTCTTCTGATCATTTCCGGTGGCATCGCGGCCTATAAGAGCCTCGACCTCATCCGGCGGCTGCGCGAGCGCGGCGCCGCTGTCCGCCCGGTCATGACCTCGGGCGCCCAGCAATTCATTACGCCGCTTGCCGTTGGCGCGCTGGCGGCCGACCATGTTTTCACCGACCTGTTCTCGCGGCAGGACGAACAGGATGTCGGCCATATCCGGTTGGCGCGGGACTGCGACCTGGTGCTGATCGCCCCGGCGACCGCCGATCTGCTGGCGAAGATGGCGAATGGGCTGGCGGACGATCTTGCCTCGACAATCCTGCTGGCAACCGACCGGCCTGTGCTTGTGGCGCCTGCCATGAACCCGAAAATGTGGGCGCATGCGGCAACGAAGCGCAATGTCGAGATATTGCGCGGCGACGGCATCCGCTTTGTCGGCCCGATGGTCGGAGAAATGGCGGAAAGCGGCGAGGCCGGCGCCGGCCGCATGGCCGAGCCGCTGGAGATCGTTGCCGCCGTCGAGATGCGGCTGGACGATGGGGCGAGGCCGCTTGCCGGCCGGAAAGCCGTGGTCACTTCCGGCCCGACGCATGAGCCGATCGACCCGGTACGCTATATCGCCAATCGCTCGTCGGGCCGGCAGGGCCACGCCATCGCCTCGGCGCTCGCCGCCCTTGGCGCCGATGTCACCCTTGTGTCCGGCCCCGTTTCCATTCCCGATCCAACGGGCATGCGCGTCGTCCATGTCGAGCGGGCGGACGAGATGCGCGATGCCGTGCTCTCAGCCCTTCCGGCCGATATCGCCGTTATGGTTGCTGCCGTCGCCGACTGGAAGGTGGCCTCCGCCGCCGACCAGAAGATCAAGAAGCATCCGGGCGAATCCATCCCGACGCTGGCGCTCACCGAAAATCCCGACATCCTGAAAACCGTGGGACATCACACGCAGCGGCCGAAGCTCGTCATCGGTTTTGCCGCCGAAACGCAGGATGTGGAGAGCAACGCCAAGGCGAAGCTGGAGCGCAAGGGTGCCGACATCATCGTCGCCAACGACGTCTCGCCATCAACCGGCATCATGGGCGGTACGCGCAACCGCGTGAAACTCGTCCGCCATGACGGCGTGGAGCAATGGCCTGATCTCGACAAGGACGAGGTGGCGGCGCGGCTGGCGGCGCTGATCGCCGAACACTTCAGGCAGGGATAGCGGCAGCCGTCTGGGGTGCGGCCGAGGTGCGCTTTTCCGGCTGGAAGGGCGTGATGCGCACGCCCATGTCATCGATCAGCACGGCGCTTCCATCCGGAATTTCCGTCCAGGCATCGACATCGTCGTTCAGCGGCTCGGACACCAGACAATAGCCGATGCCGACAGGCGAGGCATAGAGCGTGGGCGCCTTGCAGTCCGTGGCGTAGCGTACCGCATGCAGCGATTTCCCGTCGGAAAAGGCAGCCGTGAAGCGCACCAGCGCCGAACCGGTCAGATGGACCGACAGGCCCTCGACGAAGCTGATGGCCTCCGAAATAGCCGCGACCGGATTGGTCGCGAGACCGAATTGCAGCGCCAGCAGGAACATCAGTTCGGAATCGGTCGTGCCGCTGCGGGCCTGAAACAGGTGATCGTCGAGCATGGCCTCCATCGGCCGGCGCAACCGGTCGAAATCGGAAATCTGGCCGTTGTGCTGGAAAGCCCAGTTCTCATGCACGAAGGGGTGGCAATTGTCGCGCCGCGTGCCGCCGCCGGTCGCGGCGCGGACATGGGCGAGAAAGAGCGGCGAGCGGATCTGCCGCGCCAGGCTTTTGAGATTGCAGTCGGACCACGCCGGCAGGATATCGCGGTAGCGGCCCGGCTCCGGCCTGTCACCATACCAGGCGATGCCGAAACCGTCACCGTTGGTCGCCGTCTTGGCGCGCGTCGCGCAATGGGATTGTTCGATCAGGGAGTGCGCAGGCGAAGACACCAGCTCCTCCAGATAGAGGGGGTCTCCACGATAGGCTGCCCAGCGACACATATGTCTTTTGCTCCAATTCCCGCTAGCTTCCTGTCTCGCGGGAGAGTGTCAAATCCAAGGACGATTGTTGAGCCGAATGGGTAATAAACCATTAATTTCCGACTGCTTCGACCATCAGGATGACAGATATTCGAAGCCTCGTCCGATCACGTTTTTGCGTCGCAGCATTTTTCTTTTGTGAACGAAGCTCTCCGGGAGCAACGCATCCTGCCTCACGCAAATGCCGAATAAGGTCGTTGCATTTCGATACGAAACGAAGCGTGAAACGCTCCAAGCACGCACCCTCTTGCATCCGATGAAATTTGAGCTACGTTAAGCTTATTATCAACGTAACGAAAGGAAGGTGATCCAATGTCTAGTGAGATTTCGGTCCTCGTATCAGGCATGGAAATGGTTGTGAGCGTTGCGAGGCAGCCCTCGCTCTGATCAAAGCCTTCCCGAAGCGGTCTACGCTTCAGGCCAGTTACGGGCCAAAACTCATGGAAGGGTCGCTTCGCGCGACCCTTTTTTGTGTCTAGCGATTGCCGGTATTGCGGTGCTCCGAACTATGGCTCCGGGAGTTAAACTCACTGTTTGGTCGTTTTCTCCTTGCCGAACGAGAAGCGCGCCTTAGTTAACCCTGCATGTCTTTTCAGGAACAGCCCGAACAGGGTGAAGCCGAACCGGCGCCGTCAAACGAACCGGCGCTTACCGCACTCTCATTGTACCCTCAGGGATGGGCGTTGTTCCTCGATATCGATGGAACGCTGCTTGATCTCGCAGAAACGCCGGAGGCGATTGTCGTTCCTCCGTCCCTGCCCTACGCCCTTCACGCGCTTTCCCGCAAGCTCGACGGCGCGTTGGCGCTGGTGACTGGACGTTCGGTTACCTTTGTCGATCCCCTCTTCGCCCCCTTCCACTTCCCGGTCGCTGGCCTGCACGGTGCTGAACGGCGCGATGCGGCGGGACGATTGCGGCGCGCTCTGATCCCGCCGGCCTTTCAGGAAATGAAACGCACGATTGCGCGGGAGGCGATAGCCTGGCCCGGCGCGCTCGTCGAAGACAAGGGTGCCGCGGTCGCGGTTCACTACCGGCAGGCGCCGGAGCGCGAGGCCGACATTGCCGAGGCGATGCAGCGCTATCTGCAGGAAGCCGGCCCGGACTGGACCCTGCAGCATGGCAAGTCGGTGATCGAAATCTGCCCGGCCTACGCCAGCAAGGGACATGCCGTCGAAGCCTTTCTCGACGAGGAACCCTTTATCGGGCGAAAACCGCTGGCGATCGGTGACGACGTCACCGACGAGACCATGTTTGCCGTCGCCAATCGCCTCGGTGGCCAGTCCGTGCGTGTCGGCCCGCCCAACGGCAAGACTTTGGCGCGTGCATCCATTCCCTCGCCCGCGCGTTTAAGAGACATACTCGGAGCGCTTGCGGCATAGGCATCTCCGCTGCCCCAGCCGCATCCCATTTGAAAGGACCGTCTCGTGAGCCGTCTCATCGTTATTTCCAACCGTGTCTCCGTTCCGGATAAGAAGGGCACCGCTGCCGGAGGCCTGGCCGTGGCGCTACGGGCGGCACTTGAAGAACATGGCGGCATCTGGATGGGCTGGTCCGGCAACTCCAGTGGCGACAAGGAGCCGGAGCCGCTGGTGATGACGGACCACGGCAACATCACCTATGCCCTGACCGATCTCACCCAGACCGATGTCGAGGAGTATTACCATGGCTTCGCCAACCGCGTGCTCTGGCCCATCTGTCATTACCGGCTGGATCTTGCCGAGTATGGCCGCAAGGAGATGGACGGCTATTTCCGCGTCAACCGCTTCTTTGCCCGTCGCCTTGCGCCGCTGATCGAACCGGACGACGTGATCTGGGTGCATGACTATCATCTCATTCCGCTGGCAGCCGAACTGAGGCTGATGGGCCTGAAGAACCGCATCGGCTTCTTCCTGCACATCCCATGGCCGCCGGCCGATGTGCTCTCCATCATGCCGGTGCATCAGGAGATCATGCGCAGTCTCTCCGCCTACGACCTTCTCGGCTTTCAGACGGACCACGACCTCGAAAACTTCGCCAGTTGCCTCAAGCGCGAGGAGATTGGCGACGAGATCGGTCCCGGCCTCTTCAACGCCCATGGCCGGACGTTCCGCGGCGGGGCCTATTCGATCGGCATCGAGACCGCCGCTTTCGCCGACTTCGCCCGCAAGGCAGCGAGCCATAGCATGGTGCGCAAGGCCCGGCAGAGCATCGAGGGCCGCGACCTGATCATCGGCGTCGACCGGCTTGATTACTCCAAGGGCATCACCCAGCGCATCGAGGCTTTCGAGCACTTCCTCGGTGACAATCCGGCCTATCAGAACCGTGTGACCTATCTGCAAGTCACCCCGAAATCGCGCTCCGAGGTGCCGGAATACGAGGCGATGCAGCAAGCGGTCGCGGAACAGGCCGGTCGGGTCAATGGCGCGATCGGCACGGTCGACTGGGTGCCGATCCGCTATATCAACCGCTCGATCAGCCGCCCGGTGCTGGCCGGTCTTTATCGACTGGGCAGGATCGGCCTTGTGACGCCGCTGCGCGACGGCATGAACCTCGTCGCCAAGGAATATGTCGCCGCGCAGGACCCGAACGATCCCGGCGTGCTGGTGCTCTCACGCTTTGCAGGAGCAGCGCGCGAGCTGAAAGGCGCTCTGCTCGTCAATCCCTACGATATCGAGGCGACCGCCAATGCCATGGCGCGCGGGCTCACCATGCCGCTGGAAGAGCGGCAGCGGCGCTGGCGAGGCATGATGGATCATCTGCTGGAATATGATGTCGTGCGCTGGTGCAAGGATTTTCTGAAAGACCTGACGGAAGAGCCGGCACCGCCGGTCAATCGGGTGAATTTGCGGCTGCTTCCCTGACCAGCCATTCCGTCAGCCGCTCGGCATGCACGCCTGGCGACTTCGGCGGCAGAAGCCAGTAACCGCGGTGCGGAGCCTCCAGCACCGGACCGGCAGCTACCAGCATGCGGCCGGCCAGCAGCGAATCCACCAGGCCCATCCAGCCGAGCGCCAGCCCCTGCTCGCCGATTGCCGCCTGCACCACCAGCGAATAGGTGTTGAACCGCAGGTCGCCGTGGCCGGCATAATTGTCCCTGACAACGCCGAGTTCGGCGAAATAGCTCTTCCAGTCGAACCAAGGCGACGGCGTCTCCGTGTCCAGATGCACGAGCCTCGCCCGCGCCAAACGGCCTGGATCGCTGAAGGGACCATATAGATCGACAAAGCCTTGCGCGCAGATCGGAGCTACCTTTTCGGGCAACAGCAATACCGCCTCGGGGCCGAATTCCTCACGCGCGCCAAAGACAACGGCAACGTCGCCGCTATACGACAGGCCGCGCTCCTGCCGCTGCGTGGCGACGATCTGGATATCCAGCTCCGGATAAACCAGGCGAAACCGATGCATGCGCGGGATCAGCCAAAGCGCGGAGAAGGCATAGTCGGTCCGGAGCCGCACCGCGGGGCGCTCCGCCTCGGCGCGAAAGCTGCGCACGACCGCATCGACGCCGCCAACCGCTTTCTCGACGATCTCGAAAAGACGGCGCCCCTCGGACGAAAGCTCGACGCCGCGATGCTGGCGAACGAGCAGGGAAACGCCGATCTGCTCCTCGATCCGCCGGATCTGATAGCTGACGGCCGGCTGGGTCAGACCGAGGCTTGCCGCGGCCGCCGACAGGCTACCGGAGCGTCCGACCTCGACGAAGATTCGTAGCCATCCAAGGTCCACCGGCCGATCAGCCATAAAATTTCCTTTTGTCATCTATCGAAAAAAGCCTGCTTCACATGCGGAATGCTAGTGATGTTCAATAAAATGATCAAATAGTAAGAGGAATCATGGTCATGCGAATTTCTGCGATGGGCCGGCTTGCCGTCGGTGCACTCCTTTCCGCCTTGTCCCTTGTCGGCGTTGCCAAGGCGGATGAAGAATCCTGCCGCACCATCCATATGTCCGATCCGGGCTGGACCGACATCACCTCGACCAACGGCGTGACGGGCGTGCTACTCGGTGCGCTCGGCTACGAGCCGGACATCAAGACGCTCTCCGTGCCGATCGGCTATCAGTCGATGAAAACAGGCGAGATCGACGTCTTCCTCGGCAACTGGATGCCGGCGCAGAAAGCCTTCGTCGACGACCTCAACAAGACCAAAGCCGTCGAAGTGTTGAACCGCAACCTTGAGGGCGCGAAATTCACGCTTGCCGTGCCGACCTATGTCGCCGACAAGGGCATCAAGGACTTTGCCGACCTGCAGAAGCATGCCGATGAGTTCGACCACAAGATCTACGGCATCGAACCGGGCGCACCCGCCAACGCCAACATCCAGAAGATGATCGACGCCAATGATTTCGGCCTGAAGGGCTGGGAACTGGTGGAATCGAGCGAGCAGGGAATGCTGTCCCAGGTCGAGCGCGCCGGCAAGGACAAGCAGGGGATCGTCTTCCTCGCCTGGGCTCCGCACCCGATGAACGAGCATTTCCAGATCGCCTATCTCTCCGGCGGCGACGCCTATTTCGGCGCGAATTATGGCGGCGCGGAAGTCTACACCCTGGCGCGCACCGGCTGGTCGGCCGCCTGCCCGAATGCCGCAACACTGTTCCGCAACCTGACCTTCGACATCGGCATGGAAAACGCGCTGATGGGCTCGATCCTCGGCGGCGCGGACGCGAAGACGGCTGCCACCGCCTGGTTGAAGGCGCATCCGGAGGTCTTGACGCCCTGGCTCGCCGGCGTGACAACCATCGACGGCAAACCTGGCCTCGATGC
>DASWOH010000292.1:0-7879 GCA_036398815.1 Rhizobium sp.
GCAACGGCCGGCACAGCAGCCGATCCCGCAGCAGGGCAATCAAACCGCAGCGAACGATGACCTCGAGGACCTGCCGCCCGCAAACCTTGCCAACGATAATAACCCCTACAGTTCCACCCCCTACGATACCGGCGATATCCCGCCGGCCGACATCGGCGATCCCGGCCCGACGACGGCAACCGTCAGGCCGCATCGCACGTCGCTTCTGGACGTTATCCTGGGACAATAACAACGCGATTCCCGTGATTGCCGCTTGCATGGCCGCAGCAAGGCTGATCTGATAGATGGTCGCGCCAATTCCCCAGGTTCGCAGGCGCAATGCGGCACTGTGGAGTTTGAGCGACAAACCATTCGTTTTGCTGGATTCCGGGTAATTTCCTGCCTTGCAGTCAGTAAAACCGCTACTTATATACGCGGCATCACCGCAGTCATGGCTGCGCAATCCTCAAGACCATCCCGTAAGGGGCTGTCAATGGAATGCCTGACAGGGGTTCCGATAGCTTGCTTCAAGGAGAGAATGACATGGCAAAAGTAATTGGTATCGACCTTGGAACTACGAATTCCTGCGTCGCCGTCATGGACGGCAAAGACGCGAAAGTGATCGAAAATGCTGAAGGCGCCCGCACTACCCCTTCCATGGTAGCCTTCACGGACGACGGCGAACGCCTCGTCGGCCAGCCGGCCAAGCGCCAGGCGGTCACCAACCCCACCAACACCCTCTTCGCCGTCAAGCGCCTGATCGGCCGCCGCTACGAAGATCCGACCGTCGAGAAGGACAAGCACCTTGTTCCCTTCACGATCGTCAAGGGCGACAATGGCGATGCCTGGGTCGAAGCTCAGGGCAAGGGCTATTCGCCCGCACAGATTTCCGCAATGATCCTTCAGAAGATGAAGGAAACCGCTGAGTCCTATCTCGGTGAAAAGGTCGAAAAGGCCGTCATCACCGTTCCGGCCTACTTCAACGACGCACAGCGCCAGGCAACCAAGGATGCCGGCCGCATCGCCGGTCTTGAAGTCCTGCGTATCATCAACGAGCCGACCGCTGCAGCCCTCGCTTACGGCCTCGACAAGAAGGACGGCAAGACGATCGCCGTCTACGACCTTGGCGGCGGCACCTTCGATATCTCGATCCTGGAAATCGGCGACGGCGTCTTCGAAGTGAAGTCGACCAACGGCGACACCTTCCTTGGCGGTGAAGACTTCGACATGCGTCTCGTCGAATATCTCGTTGCCGAGTTCAAGAAGGACAACGGCATCGACCTCAAGGGCGACAAGCTCGCTCTGCAGCGCCTCAAGGAAGCTGCCGAAAAGGCGAAGATCGAGCTGTCTTCCGCGCAGCAGACCGAAATCAACCTGCCGTTCATCACGGCTGACGCCACCGGCCCGAAGCACCTGACGCTGAAGCTGACGCGCGCCAAGCTGGAAAGCCTGGTCGACGACCTCGTGCAGCGCACCATCGCGCCGTGCAAGGCCGCCCTCAAGGATGCCGGCGTCACGGCTGCCGAAATCGACGAAGTCGTTCTCGTCGGCGGCATGAGCCGCATGCCGAAGGTTCAGGAAATCGTCAAGCAGCTGTTCGGCAAGGAGCCGCACAAGGGCGTCAACCCGGATGAAGTCGTCGCTCTCGGCGCCGCCATCCAGGCCGGCGTTCTGCAGGGCGACGTCAAGGACGTCCTTCTGCTCGACGTGACCCCGCTGTCTCTCGGCATCGAAACGCTCGGCGGCGTCTTCACGCGTCTGATCGAGCGCAACACGACGATCCCGACGAAGAAGTCGCAGACCTTCTCGACTGCCGACGACAACCAGTCGGCCGTGACCATCCGCGTCTCGCAGGGCGAACGCGAAATGGCCGCCGACAACAAGCTGCTTGGCCAGTTCGACCTCGTCGGCCTGCCGCCGTCTCCGCGCGGCGTTCCGCAGATCGAAGTTACTTTCGACATCGACGCCAACGGCATCGTCCAGGTTTCGGCCAAGGACAAGGGCACCGGCAAGGAACAGCAGATCCGCATCCAGGCTTCAGGCGGTCTTTCCGACACCGACATCGAAAAGATGGTCAAGGACGCCGAGGCGCATGCTGCCGAGGACAAGAAGCGCCGCGAAGGCGTGGAAGCCAAGAACCAGGCCGAAAGCCTGATACACTCCAGCGAGAAGTCGCTGAAGGACTTTGGCGACAAGGTCACCGAAGCCGATCGCAACGCGATCTCCGAGGCGATCGCGGCACTGAAGACGGCAACCGAAGCATCCGAGCCGGACGCCGAAGACATCAAGGCCAAGACCCAGACGCTCATGGAAGTCTCCATGAAGCTCGGCCAGGCCATTTATGAGGCCCAGCAGTCGGAAGCTCCTTCGGCTGATGCCTCGGCAGGCGGCAAGGACGACGTCGTCGATGCCGACTACGAGGAAATCAAGGACGAGGACGACCGCAAGCGGTCTGCATAAGCGCGAACCGAAAGGTTCTCGAGGAAACTTAGCTCCGGCTGCCTTTTGGCAGCCGGAAATCCATTTCCGGGGTCTAATCCTTAATGGCAAAAGCGGACTTTTACGAGACATTGGGCGTCTCCAGGACAGCAGACGAAAAAGAGCTCAAGAGCGCTTTTCGCAAGCTGGCAATGCAATTTCATCCGGACAAGAATCCTGATGACAACGACGCCGAGCGAAAGTTCAAGGAAATCAACGAAGCCTACGAAACGCTCAAGGACCCGAACAAGCGCGCGGCCTATGATCGTTACGGCCACGCCGCCTTCGAGCATGGCGGCATGGGCGGCGGCGGTTTTGGCGGCGGAGGCTTCGGCGGCGGCGGCGGTTTCTCCGACATCTTCGAGGATATCTTCGGCGAGATGATGGGCGGCGGACGCGGTCGCGCACGCTCCTCCGGCGGTCGCGAACGCGGCGCCGATCTTCGCTACAACATGGAAATCTCGCTCGAGGAAGCCTTTACCGGCAAGACGGCGCAGATTCGCGTTCCGACCTCGATCACCTGCGACGTCTGCTCGGGTTCCGGCGCCAAGCCGGGCACGCAGCCGAAGACCTGCGGCACCTGCCAGGGCTCAGGCCGCGTGCGCGCCGCGCAAGGCTTCTTCTCGGTCGAACGCACCTGTCCGACCTGCCATGGCCGCGGCCAGACCATTCCCGATCCCTGCGGCAAGTGCCACGGCCAGGGCCGTATCACCGAAGAGCGCTCGCTCTCGGTCAACATTCCCTCGGGCATCGAGGACGGCACGCGCATCCGCCTGCAGGGCGAAGGCGAAGCCGGCACGCGCGGCGGGCCATCGGGCGATCTCTACATCTTCCTCTCCGTCAAGCCGCATGAGTTCTTCCAGCGCGACGGTGCCGACCTTTATTGCGCGGTGCCGATCTCGATGACGACGGCGGCCCTTGGCGGCACCTTCGACGTTGCGACGCTCGACGGCACGAAATCGCGCGTCACCGTCCCCGAAGGCACGCAGGTCGGCAAGCAATTCCGCCTGAAGGCCAAGGGCATGCCGGTGCTGCGTTCCAGCCAGGTGGGCGATCTCTACATCCAGATCCAGATCGAAACGCCACAGAAGCTGACCAAGCGCCAGCGCGAGCTGCTGCAGGAGTTCGAACAGATCTCCTCGAAGGACAACAATCCCGAATCAACCGGCTTCTTCGCCCGGATGAAGGATTTCTTCGACACGTTCAGCGACTGAGCGGCGAATCACACCGCCTCCCATAAAACCGGCCGGTGATTCGGCCGGTTTTTTGTTTGGTGATCGAATCACCCACCCTCGTGCTTCGAGACGGCCCTGCGGGCCTCCTCAGCGTGAGGGCTAATCCTTGCGCTGCTTGGCGACTACATTTTCACCTCATCTCTATTCGAGATTCGTCTTAGCCTTCATTCCGAGGTTCACTCCACCCTCATCCTGAGCCTGTCGAAGGACGAGGGTGGCCCCCGACGTTCCGCCGAATCACCCTCCATTCCACAGTCGCCGAGAACCATCGGCAAAATCCTTGCGCTCGGGCGGGGTTCGGCATACCCCTCGGCCATCGACACGAATCCGGATGCCCGATGCCGCACAAGGTTTTCATCTCGCGCCTGAAGCTGACTGACTTCCGCAATTATGCGGCGGCGGCGCTGGCGCTCGACGAGCGGCATGTGGTGCTGACCGGCGACAACGGCGCCGGCAAGACCAATCTGATGGAGGCGGTCTCCTTCCTCTCGCCGGGGCGCGGCCTGCGGCGCGCGGCCTATGCGGATGTCGTCCGCGTCGGCGCGCCGAACGGTTTTTCGATCTTCGCCGAGCTTGAGGGCATGGAGGACACTGTCGAGATCGGCACCGGCGTCGACGCCAGCGACGAGACGACGGCGCGCAAGCTCCGGATCAACGGCACGCCGGCCAGGACCGTCGACGAGCTGACTGACCATCTGCGCGTGCTGTGGCTGACGCCGGCCATGGACGGGCTGTTCACCGGCGGCTCCTCCGAGCGGCGGCGTTTTCTCGACAGGCTGGTACTGTCGCTCGATCCGGCGCATGGCCGCCGCGCCAGCGATTTCGAACGCGCCATGCGCAGCCGCAACAAGCTTTTGTCCGAAAACCGGTTCGACCCCTCCTGGCTTGCCGGCATCGAGGAACAGATGGCGAGCCTCGGCATTGCCATGGCGCTCGCCCGGCAGGAAATGCTCGGCCTCCTGACCCGGCTGATTGCCGAGACGCGTGAGGCGACGCCCTTTCCTTCAGCGACGCTCGAACTCTCCGGCTTTCTCGATGGACAGTTCGACCGCCCCGCCCTCGATCTCGAGGATCATTATGCCGGGATACTGCGTGACGGGCGATACCGAGACGCGGCCGCCGGGCGCACGCTGGACGGGCCGCACCGGACCGATCTCCTGGTGCGCCATCGCGAGAAGGACATGGAGGCGGAACGCTGCTCGACGGGCGAGCAGAAGGCGCTGCTGGTCGGCCTGATCCTCGCCCATGCCCGCCTGGTCGGCAATCTGACCGGCCACGCGCCGATCCTGCTGCTCGATGAAATCGCGGCGCATCTGGACGAAGGCCGGCGTGCTGCCCTTTTCGACCTGATCGACGGGCTCGGCGGCCAGGCCTTCATGACCGGCACCGACAAGGCGATGTTTTCAGCGCTCGGCGAACGAGCGCAATTCTTCACCGTCGCGCATGGCGGCATTACGAAATCGTAGCGGCGAATTTTCCGCAGAGCGTGATATTATCATTGCCATGGACCCTTTGACCCCAGACGAAATCGCCCGTTATCAGCGCCATATCCTGCTTCCCGAAGTGGGCGGCGCGGGCCAACAGAAATTGAAGGCGGCGCGCGTTCTGGTGATCGGCGCGGGCGGGCTCGGCGCGCCGGTGCTGCAATATCTCGCCGCCGCCGGCGTCGGCACGATCGGCATTGCCGATGACGACCGCGTCTCGCTCTCCAATCTGCAGCGGCAGGTGATCCACGATACCGGCACGATCGGCGAGCTGAAGACGCAGAGTGCCGCCGACGCCATCGCGCGGCTGAACCCGCATGTCCGCACCATCCGCTTCGAGGAGCGTTTTTCGACGGAAACCGCCGCGCGGCACCTCGCCGGCTTCAATCTCGTCGTCGATGGCTCCGACAATTTCGATACGCGCTATGCTGCGGCCGACGCCGCCGAATTGGCCCGTCTGCCGCTGGTGACCGGCGCCGTCGGCCGGTTCGACGGATCGGTGACGACGCTGAAACCCTACGAGGCCGGTGCGGACGGCGTCTTGAACCCCGGCTATCGCGACCTCTTTCCGACGCAACCGCCCGAGGGCCTCATTCCCGCCTGCGCCGAGACCGGCGTCATCGGCGCGCTGACCGGCGTCATCGGCACGCTGATGGCGATGGAAGCGATCAAGCTCATCACCGGCACCGGCGAACCGCTGATCGGCCGGCTGCTGCTCTATGACGGACTTGCTGCCCGCTTCGACACCATCCGCTATCGCCGCAAGCGCGCCAGGGCCGCCGCCGAATGAGCGACATTACCATTCAGCGCCTCGATGATCGCTTCGGCCGCTGGGACGAACTGCTCGCGCTCATTCTCGCCTCCTTCGCCTATATGAACGGCCGCATCGATCCGCCCTCCTCCGCGCTGTCGCTGACGCCGCAATCGCTCAAGGAGAAAGCGACGGCCGAAATCGGCTATATCGCACTCGATGGCAATCAATTAGCCGGCTGCATATTCTGCTGCCCGGAGGCTGAGAGCCTCTACATCGGCAAGCTCGCCATCCTGCCGTCCGAGCAGGGCAAAGGCATCGGCCGGCGGCTGTTGACGCTTGCGGAGGCAACGGCGCGAGAGCGCGGGCTCAACGCATTGCGGCTGGAAACACGGATCGAGCTGACCGGTAATCACGCCACATTCGCACGCTGGGGATTCCGGAAAACCGCCGAGAATCGCCATGCCGGTTTCGACCGCACGACGTCGATCGAGATGTGCAAGGCTCTGATCTAGGGCGCGCAGCTAGACCACAGCCGCGATGACATGCGCCTGAATTTTGGCGGTAACCTCGCCACTGCCATGCCTGTCTGCAATCACGGATGCGGCGTAGTTGGTTGCAGCTTCCAGTTTTCCCGCATCCCTCGCCTCGATTTCGTTGCGAAGAAGAGTTCCCTGACAGTAAGCAACGGCCGGAATGCGCGGCGAGGACGCGCGGCTTTGTTCGGCTCTCGTTTCGATCATCACACGGGAGAAACCTGCAGCCGCCAGCTCGCTGCGGATCAATGCCGTATCGTGGTAGCCGTGCGGCGTGCGTGCCAGAAAGCGCGGCGGATCGTTCGGAAACATCTCAGCGAGAGCATTCGTCACGTCATCCGCAAATACATTCTCCTCAATGCGATCCCATACGTTGAACAGAAGATGTCCTCCGGGCTTCAGGACCCGCTTTGCTTCGCGGTAGGCAGACACGCGGTCGGGAAAGAACATCGCACCGAACTGACAACAAACGAGATCGAAGGCCGCATCTTCGAACGGCAGCGCCAGAGCATCCGCCTGACGCCATTTGATGCGACTGTCAGGAGCTTGTCGCGAGGCGGCATAGTCGAGCATCGGCTGGTTGAGATCGGTGACGATATAGCTTGCGTCAGGAGATAGTTTCGGCGCCAATGCGCGGGTGACGACCCCGGTGCCCGCGGCGATCTCCAAAACGGCGCCTGGCGCCCAGGACGCCGCTCTTTGTGCAAGATCCGCGGCGAACGGCTCGAAAATCAGCGGCACCATATAGCGGTCGTAGTTTTCCGGGATAGAGCCGGCGAATACCTTGTCCGTTTCCAGCATTGCCATCACCCGTCGTCGGTTCGATAGCCCGCAAGTATAGCAGATCGTTGTCCGCTTCGGTCGTTTTCGACCGAGAGGCGTCGTACAACGTATGTGCCAGTGGTCTAGCTCAGCGAAACGGCAGAACGCGATTCGGCGGGCGATGCCCGTCGATGAAGGTACGGATGTTGATGATCACCTTGTCGCCCATGTCGATGCGGCTTTCGAGGGTGGCCGAGCTCATATGCGGCAACAGCACGACCTTGCCCTCGTTGGCGAGCTTCACCAGCTTCGGGTTGACGGCCGGCTCGTTCTCGAAGACGTCGAGGCCGGCGCCGGCGATCTTGCCCTCGCGCAGGATTCTGATCAGCGCCGTCTCGTCGATGACGTCGCCACGCGACGTGTTGACGATGTAGCTGGTCGGCTGCAGCAGCGCCAGGCGTCGCGCCGAGATCAAATGGAAGGTCGCGGGCGTCGACGGGCAGTTGACCGAAACGATGTCGACACGGGCCAGCATCTGGTCGAGGCTGTCCCAATAGGTCGCCTCCAGCTCATCTTCCGTTGCCGCGCTGACGCGCTTGCGGTTGTGATAATGGATGGCAAGACCGAAGGCCTTGGCGCGGCGGGCGACGGCGG
>DASWOH010000293.1:0-5159 GCA_036398815.1 Rhizobium sp.
GCCCGGCTGGATGACCCTGGCCTGACCATGCGCCAGAACGCATTCGCCATGTTCCTTGCCCATCCGGAAAGGAAAGCGAATGAAGGCGCCGGGCGTGAGGCACGCCTGAGCGGCGGCAAAAGCGGCATGGAACGAGGCGTCGATCTCCACGTCATCTTCAAACACGAGGCCGGCATCGACACCCTGCTCGACGATCGCCGCCCAGGCCCTGCGATGCGAGAGGAAACAGGCGATCTCGCCGATGCTCATCTCGAAAGGATAGTGCGGCTTGTGCAAACGCCGTCGGTAGACGAGGCCGATCTCCGCGCCGGACAATTCGCTTGCATCGACCGCATGGATGACTTCGCTCGGAACCGGCAGCATCGCGGCGAGCCTTTCCACCTGGGGCAGGCGATGGCGTGCACGATCCAGATGAATGATGAAGCCGCGTATGTTCGTTCGATCCGGCTGAGGATGGATCGTGCCTGGAGGAGCAGGCTCCAGCTCCAATCCGGCATGAACTCTTTCAAGCGGCACGGCGGTCAAGGAGCCGAATTTATAGGTCTGCATCTGAGGGATCTCGCTGTCGTATGGAGATCCCCTAGCAATCGTGAATGAAGGCGGGCTTAGGCAAACCTGAGGCGAAACTGAAAACGATCACTTTCAATGATCCCGCGCAAGCGCATCGCCCGCGCGCGACGGCTCTCTAGGCAAGCATGCCGATGCGGCCGCTCGCTATCTTGTCCTCGACCCAACGGCGTTCGTCCTGCCAGGCATGGCGCTTCCAGCCTTCCCAGGTAAAACCGCATAGTTTCACGTCCCATTCGTCTGCGGGAAAATTTGAAAGAACATAGCAGATGCCGAGAAACCCCGTGCTCGGAAAGACCTCACGCATCCTGGATTCAGGCACGCCGAGAGCCATGCAACCGTCAAGGTAGAATTGCGGCGGCATGATGCGGATCTCCTTCCCGGCGCTGCCGATCAGTTCGATCGCCTGCATCGTCCAATCGGCCCGCCTTCCCCTCAAACGCGAGAGGATATTCGGCTTGGGGTGATATTTGCGGATGATGCCCGGATGGTAAACCAGCACCACCTCTGTCACGGCCTTGAAAGCGGCACTTTCCAGAAAGACCGGATCGACCAATCGCCGCCGCATCACCTTGCTCGACGCAGCCAGCATGAGCATATCCGTGCGCGTGCCGTTCATGCCGCCGGATAGGTTCGGCTCGTTGAAGCGCATGGTAAATTCCGCATCGTCCACGATCCCCGAGAGATCGCGATGCAGTTTTCCGTTGCCGATGATAACAGCCGTCTTGCGTGTCAATTAAGAATATCCAGCCCTGTCGCTGTGACGGACTAACAGCGCTTGATGAGCCAAGGATGAAGCGAAGCTGAAATTTCCCACAAGCACAAGGGGCGACATGGCATACCGATATATCGTCGTTTCGACCGAACCGGATGGAATTGTCCTAGCCTTGCTTACAATGGTAACAAAAGCTCGCCTGCCGCAACTCTTTGCTCCGTTTGGATAAAGAGGCCGCATTCCGCCTGCATCACGCGGCACTCGATGGCTGCTATATCGTCCGAGGAATTTATCCGGACTTCCGTGGCGGCAATGATCCGGCCATGATCATAGTCGGCGTTCACCAGATGGATCGTAGCGCCGGTCACCGGCTCCCCTGCCTCAAGAACGGCTTGATGCACCTTTCTGCCGTACATGCCCGTCCCGCCATACTTCGGCAGAAGCGCCGGATGAACGTTCAAAATTCTCCCCTCGAAAGCAGACAGGGTTTTGGGACCCAGCCTTCGCAAATAACCCGAGAGAATGACCAGCTCGGCGCCAGCCTCAATAAGGGCCGTGTGCAGCCTCTCGTCGGCTTCGGATTCGACCCCTTTTGTCGGAATGCACAAGGCAGAGATATCCCACGTTCTGGCATAATCGAGCGCAGGGGCATTCAAGCGATTGCTCACCAAAAGGGAAATGGTCGCATTGAGTTCGCCCACGGCAATCGCCGCGGCGATTGCGCGAAAGGATGAACCATTGTTCGAGGCGAGAGCTGCGATGCGAAGCGTTTTCATCGACGTTACTGCTCAATCGGTGTTCTCAACATCGTGAGCGATGTCGAAAGAAAAGATCGCCCGCAGCGCCATACTGCAAGCGATCTCATTTCTAGTCCGGCATTTTCGAGGAACCAGGGCGCGCGCCGACTATTCGACCGAATTGAACTTCTTGACCTGCAGGAAGTTCACGGCCGAGCCGCTGAAGCGTTCAGGATCCATCGAGGCGGTCTGCACCTTGAAGCCTTCCGTATAGACGGCGGTCGGTTGGGCGCGGAGCGTCGGGCTGACGAAGCGGGGCGCCTTGACCGGCCGCTTGACGATCTCGACGCGGGCATTGGCGATTGCCCATTGCGAGATCATCTTGTCCGTCAGCTTCGGCGGCGTGGTCACCGCGGCACGGCCGGCATCGGCCACCACGGCATCCTGTTTGTTCGGACGGCCGCCCTTCGTCGCGACGCCGGCGGCAATCGGACGTTCCTGCGGCGCCGTCACTTCAAAACTATCGTTGAAGCGGCGACGGCTGACCTTGATTTCATTGGCGGTCGGCGCAAGAGCCGCCACCTGCGTCGGCATCTGCTGTACCGGCCTCTTCTGTGGCAGAACGGCAGCCATGGCCCGCACGGCGTCATTGTCGGCCGCAGCATTCTGCGTCGGCAACACCTCATCCTTGGATGCGACATTGTTGACGGCCACGGCAACGCCGGCATTCGCACCTGCCTGATCGGCGCGATGCTGCTCGAGCGCGGCAACGATCGAGGGCGACAGCGTGCCCTCATCGGCGGCATCGTCGACCGCATCCGGATCGGCATCGGCGGAAGCGAGCAGATTTTCGGCTATTTCCGGACGTTCGACTGGAACCGGAACGCCAATGGCCTGATCCGTCACGACAGGCGCAGCGGAGGCCATCTCGGCATCGCCGGGCGCGCTGCGGTTGAGCAGAGCCGGAACCGGAACGCGATAGTCGCGCAGATCGGCATATTGCTGTTGCTGGTCATCCGCAGTCGGCATCGCGGCGGCAAGTGCATCCTGAGCGGCGTTACGCGGCGGCGACATCAGAGCCGAAGCGACCTCGCTGCCGGCCGGCTGATTGCCGAAGGCCGGGCGAACCTGCGGAACAGGCGCGGCGATGCTGGCAACCTGCGTCGTCTGGCTGTCGTCGCCCTCATCCGTAGCTGCGGGAGCCGGCTGGGTCTTCTTGGCGACGAGAGTGGTCGGCGCTGCCGCTGCCGGCGTGCCGGTATCCGCATTGTCCTCATCCTCGTCAGCGCCGCCGCCGCCAAACAGCCGGGCGAAGAAGCCACGGCGCGAGGGCGAAGCACTGGCGATCTGGATATCGTCGGACGACATGCGGCGCTTGTAGTCGGCCACGGCCTGCTGATAGCCCGGCAACGGCTTGCCGTCGGCCGGAATATGCATGGTCTTGCCATCGGGGAACAGACGGACGAGATCCTGACGATCCATGCGCGGCCATGCGCGCACGCCGCCAACGTCCATATGCACGAAGGGCGAGCCCGAGGTCGGGTAATAGCCGACGCCGCCAACCTGGAGCTTCATGCCGAGTTCGCGCAGCTTGGTGAGCTTGATGTCGGGAATATAGAAGTCCATCGCGTTGCCGAGCGTATGCTGGCTCTTCTTGGCGACCCCCGTATGGGCCGAACGCGTGCGCAGCATCTCATTGGTTCCCGGCGAACGGAAACCGCAGATCACATAGATGAACTCATGCGAGCCGCTTTCGCGGTAGACTTCCCAAATCAGGTCGAACAGGCGCGGATTCATCTTGGTCGGCTGGTTCTTACGCCAGTCACGCAGGATGCGGTTCAGCTTTTCCAGACCGTCCGGATCATACTTGCCGTTGCGCTTGTAGGTAATGACGGCCTTTTCGCCGGTATGGACGTAATAAATCTTCAGGCTGCGGGTTTCCCCGCCGGCCTGAGACGGCGTGCCGACAAAAACCGGAGTGGAAACGGCCATCGCAAGCAGGCCAACGGCTACAACCTTGGCCACCTTACGAAATATCTCAGAGCGCGCAGAATGCCAGCTCAAGCTATTAGGCTTGGTATTTCCACTCAGATTCGGCAATTCGATCCCCGTCCGACAGACAATGTCGCATCGTGTTCCAAATGGCTGTCAATTGCGGTGACACGATGGCAAAAATGCCACACATGGCCGCCCCCTTCATACATGGTGAACGATGCACTAACAAGTGCTTTACGACAGGTAACAAAATATGCTTGCCCAAAGGTTAAGCTACGCTCAGGCCGCGTTTTTTTGCGGATCATCCGGGTCTATCCCATAGTCTTTCAACTTGCGATAGAGCGTCGAACGGCCAATTCCGAGCTTCCTTGCCACCTGGCTCATTTGCCCTCGATAGAACTTGAGGGCGAACCGAATGAGCTCTTCCTCGACATCCGCAAGCTTTCTGACGTCGCCGGCCGTATCGGTGCTGGCGATGACATTATCCGATACTTGCGCGGATGGCGTCTCGACGATCGACAGCGGCGAAGTTGCAGTTTCATCCAGGAAGGCGGCGCGCGTGCCGCGCTCGAACCTGTCGGCGGCGGCCGTGTCGACGCTGTAAGCCTGGGAATTATCCACAACTAAGGTCGGATGCTCACCGGTGAAATAACCCGGCAATTGCGCCGCGATCTGCGGGAAATCGGTTTCCAGCAGCTCCGGCCCCTCCGACAGCACGACCGCGCGAAAGATGGCGTTTTCGAGCTGGCGGATATTGCCCGGCCAGTCATAGGCCGTCAGCAGCGCGAGAGCACCGTGGCTGATCGATAGCGAATGACCGAGCTTCTGTTCGAACGCAAAACGATCGGCGAAAGCGCGGGCGAGGTGCGGAATGTCTTCCTTGCGGCGGCGCAGCGCCGGCATGGTGATCGGGAAGACGTTGAGGCGATAATAGAGGTCCTCGCGGAATCGCCCGGCCTTCACTTCCTCGATCAGATCCTTGTTGGTGGCCGAGATAAGCCGGACATTGACCTTCTGCGCCACGCGGGCACCGACCGTCTCGATCTCGCCCTGCTGCACGGCGCGCAGGAGCTTGACCTGCACTTCCAGCGGCAGATCGCCGACCTCGTCGAGGAACAGCGTGCCGCCGTCCGCTTCCATGAACT